>NZ_JBONDW010000028.1:0-69191 GCF_054919535.1 Mycobacterium venezuelense | reverse complement strand
CGGCCCGCTGGAAAGCAGCGCCGAATGCACCTCAGGGGGCAAGGCCATCCACACGGGAGCAGTCACGTCAGACCCCGCGCGCGATCAGGTACGACGACGCCGCCATCGCATCACCGGTCGCATAGCTCGCGCCCGACTCCGCCACCCCCACACCGGACCGGCCGAGCTCCTCGACCCCATGGGCGGCCAGCGCCGAATGCTGGGCACCATGAGCACTGAAACCCGTGGCCGTCTGCAACGAAACCGCGTCAGCGGCAGGCGGAACCACCGTCGACACCAACGGTGCAGCCGCCGCGTGCGCAGCCGCCAACCGTGCCGTCAACGCCTCCACTGCCGCGCTGGCCGCGGTCAGGCCTTCGGGGACTACACGAAGAGTCATCGGTATTCCTTTCCTATGTTGCGGGTCCCGTTGTTCACCGACAGCGCTGAATCGGCGCCGAGCGGATTGACGAGTTGGATGTACTCCGGCGAATCGCCGTCGCCGAGGAGCATGCCGCGCCCGGCCGGGAATCGGGCGAACCGGTGGCCGCGGATCTTGCCGCTGTCGGCCGGATTGCCCGACAGCATCAGCGTCGTCGCCTGGAGATCGTTGAGGCGACGCAACAGCGGTGCGGTCATTACCGCGTGTGCCGATCCGGTGGCGCGGGCGGTCACGATGACGCGCAGTCCGAGGTCGGACGCTTCGGCCAGCAGCGCGACGATGTTGGTCCACGGTCGCTGCCCGACGAACGGCCCACTGACTGCCGGACTGTCGGGAATCTGGTCGACGTCGTCGATGATCAGGTAGTGGGTGTGGCCCGAGTACGTCCACGTCTTGAGTTCCTCGGGGAACAGATCGGCCGGCGGACGCCGCTTCTCGATCAGCGCCGACAGGCCCAGCATCGCGGGCAGCACCCGGTCGATGTTCGCGGTGTACTCATTGTCCGGGAACAGCGGTTCGTCGACGAGGTGCAGCCGGCGGTCGATGACCGTGAACGCGACCTGATCGGGCTGCGAGTTCTCGCGGATGGTCCGGATGATGTGGCGCAGCAGAGTCGTCTTGCCCGACTTGGAATCACCGAACACCGTGAGCAACGGGTTGTGCACGAAGTCGATCGCGACTGGGGCCAGATCTTCCTCCCGCTGCCCGATGACCACCGTTTCGGGCGCCGGGTACAGCGGCGCGAGCGCCGACGGCGCGAGGTCGGTCGGCAGGAGCCGCACCGGTGGTGCGCTGACACCCGGGTAGCGGGAGTTGATGACGGCGATGTCGCTCAGTGCCGGTTCGGCGAACAGGAAGTGCTCGGCGGCCATCGTCAGGCCGCGGCCCGGCTGGTCGGCGGGCACCGAGTCGGCAGGCCGGCGCAGTGCGCCGACGACGCGCACGATGCTGTCGTGGCTGTCGTGCAGCTTGAGTTCCAGCCGCAGCCCAAGGCCGTCGCGCATCGCCAGCGGCACCTCAAGCCAGTTGGGCGTGGTGATGACGACATGGATGCCGTAGGCCATGCCGCTGTTGGCGAGCTCGGTGACCTTGGCCAGCAACGGGTTACGGGTGTTGAACGTGTCGGTGTTGTCGCGGCTGAAGGCGTAGAGGTTGTCGATGACCAAGAAGACTTCGCCATAGCCGTCGGTGTAGCCGCCGCTCTGGCGGTTCACCGCACCCTGCCGCTGGCGGCCCCGCAGAAGTTGCTCGAGCTCGCCGAACGTACGCCGGATCCGCTCGGGTTCCAGCGGAGTCGCGACACTGCCGACATGGGCCAGATCGCCGAGACCGGCCAGCTTGCCGCCGCCGTAATCCAGGCAGTAGAAGGTGACCTCGCGCGGCGAGTGCAGAGCGGCCGCCGACAGGATGAACGTCTGCAGCGCAGTCGATTTACCCGACCGCGGACCGCCGTGGATGAGCACGTTGGCGGCCGACGAGTTGGCGTCGAACACGAGCGCGTCGCGACGCATCTCGAACGGCTTGTCGATCTCACCCAGTGGCCAGCGCAGCTGCCCCGGCTCCACCTCGGTTCCGGCGAGCACGTCGGCCAGGGCGATCGCCTCGTCGAGGGGCGGCAGCCACAGCTTCGGCGCCTTCGGGCCGTAGGTGGCCAGCTGGTCGCCGATCGTGGCGATCAGCTTGCGCGGCGGCAACACCGTCGCCTCGGCTCCGTCAACATCCGAGCTGGCGATCACCGTGTCCGGCTCGGGCTCCACCCGCGACGCCGTGAACACCTGCGGCTGCGGAAGTGCGCGCACCACAATGGATTTCTCGGCACGCGGCGGATCGTAGATGCCGTCGACGTAGGTGCTGCGGAACTTGATCGGCACCGCGCCGGGCGCTGGCACCAGAAAGCCCTCGCCCTTGTGCTCGCGGCCCGATTCGATGTGATAGGCGTCCTCGACCCCGATGATCTGGCGCGAGATGCTCGGGCTGGCCACCTTCAGGCCGATCCGGTAGGAGGTGTTCTTGTCGATGTCCTTGATCCGGCCCACGTCCAGCGTCTGCGACGCGAACAGTATGTGGATACGGAACGAGCGGCCCTTGCGCGCAACATAATCGAACAGGTCCGCGTACTCGGGATGGTCGGCCAGCATCAGGGTGAACTCGTCGGCCACGACGAACAGCGTCGGCATGGGCGGCAGATCGTGTCCGGCAGCGATCGCGGCCTCGTACTCAGTGACCGAGTTGAAGGCACTGCCTTGTACGCGGCGGCCCGCCTCCTTGAGCAACTGCTCGCGACGGGCCACCTCACCGCGCAGGGTGTCGGCGAACCGGTCGGCGAGCGACCGCTTCTCGGCCATGTTCGAGATCACGGCGACGACCTGCGGGAAGTTGCGGAAGATATCGGCGCCGGCCTCGCCCTTGAAGTCGGCGTAGATCACGATCAGCCGCTCGGCCGAATGGGTTGTCAACAGCGACAACAGGATCGACATCAAGGTCTGGGACTTGCCAGAACCCGTCATACCGATCATCAGGCCGTGCGGGCCCATGCCGCCCTCGGCCTCGTCCTTGAGGTCGAAGTAGAGCGGCTCACCGGTCGCGGTGACACCGATCGGCACGCGCAGTTCGTCATCGCGGGTACGGGGCGCCCACAGGCTCGCGACGTCGAGCGCCGACGCGTCGGGAATGCCCAGCAGCGTGGTGAAGGTCGCGCCGCCGGTCGAACTCGACCGGATGTAGCCGGGATTGGAATCCCAGCGCGACAGCCGCCGTGCGATGTGACCCGCCTCAGCCGCCGACATCGCGTCGGCGGTGTCGATGTAGGGCTGCCATCCGCTGCTCTGCCAGCGTTCGATGCGCCCGTCGATCACCCGCAGGATCGGGCGCTCGGGGTCCGGGTACTGCTCGCGGTTGGGCAGCTTGTCCGAACGATGGATGACCGTCACGCCGGTCAGCCCCGGGCGGCGCGCGATGTCGTCGGGATCGGCATCGGGATCGTCGAGCACCACGAGCAGATGCTTGGTGGCCTGATCCGGCTCGGTAGGGAACGGCGGGCGGTCGGCCAGCGCGGACGTGAGCCGTTCACGTAGTTCGCCGACGGTCGTCGTCAGGTACCGGGCAGGCCCGACACCGTCGGCTTCGCCAGGAACATCCACGTGCGGAAGCCATTTCAACCACGACCAGTCGTCGGAGTCGACGTCGGGCGCGGCCAGCGCCACCCCGACCATCGTGGGATCGTGCCAGGTGACGGCCTGAGCGATCCACGCCCGGATGGCCGCGCGAACCTCATCGGCGTCACCGATCACGGTGATACGCGCCAGTTTTGCCACGTCGATGCCGGTCGGCGCGTCGCGTACCGTGCGCTGCACATCGAGCAGACCGCGCAAGGTGCTGTGCGACACGGGTTCGAGGTCGATCTCGTCGGCGGTGTCCTTGACCTTGAGCGCCGCATCCAACGGCACGTCGTGCAGGCCGGCCCGAAGTACGAGGAAGTCACGATCGCGCGGGTCGCGCTCCCACTGCCTGCGGGTGCCCGGGATGGTGGCGAGCACCGCCGGTTCGGGATGCGACCACTCCAGCGCCTGCCGCTGCTCGGCGGCATGGGCCCGGACGTTGTCACGTACGACCGACAGGTAGCGCAGGTAGTCGGCGCGTTCGGCGTCGACCTCCTCGGTGCGCATCTTGTTGTCCGATCCGCGATACAGCGCGGTGGCGGCCAGCAGCAGCACGAACGGGAAGAACAGCGTGGTGGGCGAGATGAGTCGCATCCCGGTGGCCACCAGGGCCACGATCATGCCCACGATCAAGATGACGATCAGGTACGGCAACACCCGGCGCAACAACGATGGCGGCACCAACCGCGGCAGTTGCGGCGGCGGTTCGATCGTGATGGTGCCCTTGCGGGTGGTGGGCGGCACCAGCCGACGCTGGTGCTCGAAGATCAGCCTGCTCATCGGGTCGTGGCCTCCAGCCGCGCGGAATTCGAATCAGGCGACAGGGCGTCGTGCGCAACCAGTGCGTCGCCACGGGACAGGGTCGGACCCGCCGCAAACTGCGTCAGTATCGACCACGGGATCGGCAAGGCCGGCGAGGTAAGACCGAGCGCTGCAAGGGCTTTGTCGTCACCACTGGTCTCGATGCCGTAGCGGACACCGGTGTCGCTCACCCAGAACAGCGATCCGGCGGTCGGCGATCCGGGTTCAGAACCGACGGTCTGCGCGAAGTAGCCGGTGCCAGGGGTCAACGCGACCCGGTTGGCCGTGCCGTTGCTGCCTGCTCCGACGAGGTCGACCGTGCGCAGCCCTTCCGGCAGGGGCAGGACCGCGCCCGACAGCAGGGTCAGCCTGCTCTCGGTGGCGCCTGCGGGTTTGATCCACTGCGCACAGGTGACCGGGGAAGCCGACGACTCCACCAGGGTCACCGGTTCGGCCGGATAGGCGGCGGTGTCGATGCCGGTCGCGGCCGGGGTCCGGGCGACCTCGTCCGCGCCGAGCTGCGGCGGCTGTTCGAGCCCGAAAGAGTTGGTATTGCGCAGGATCGCGGCGAGCACCGGAGAGACCGGCTGCAGACCGTCGGCCAGCACGGCGTAGTGGCGGATCGTGTTGTCGGCGTCATACGCCGTGACGACCGCACCGACCGGCACCGGTGCCGACAGCGGGAACCGCGGTGGCGCACCGGCTTCCGGGATCGCAGGCGCGATCAGCGCGGGTGCCTGCGGAATGGCGTTGAAGAGGCCGGCCGCGATGGGGCGCGGAGCCGGGATCTGCGCGCCGAGACCGAGCGCATCGGTGACGGCACGGTTGGCCAGGTCGATCGGGCTGCGCTTGCCGTCCCACAACAGCCAGTCGCCGGGGGTCGGTCCCGCGCTGTTGTGGACCAGCACGGCCTGGCCCGGCGTCAGCGGCAATGCGCGTTCACCACCGGCCGCGGGCGTGCCCGCGATGACGGTGACGCCGGCGTTTGTACCCGAAACGCTCTCGCACACAGTCCAATCGGCATCGCCTGCGGAATTCTGGACCATTCGCTCTGGCGCACCGGGGATGCCGAGCAGGTTGCCGCGTGGGTACTTGTCGATCTCGCTGGTCTTCACCGTCGTCGGGTTGTCGGGCTGGCCGGCGATCAAGCGTGCGGAGGTCAGGTTGAGCACCGGGTGCAACTGCTCGCCCACGCGGACGTAGAGCGCGGCCGTCGATCGGTCGGCGAGGATCACGTCGTTGCCCGCCGCGCCACCAGGACGGATAAGCGAGAACACGAAGCAACCGATCAGGCCGGTGATCAGAATCAGCGCACCGGTCAGGACCGCACGGCTCTGCGTGCGCAGCGGGTCGACCAACATGCGGGTGTCGTGCAGGGCGACACCGGATGCGATGCGGCGCATGACGAACCGCCAGCCCGACACCTGGTGGCGCGTGACGAAGCCACGCCGGTACTGGACCTGGTCGGGATTCTCATTGGTGGGCGTACGGGAGGCGAATGAGCGCCGGTCCTCATTGGTGGGGCCGGTCATGCCGGCACCGTCAGGCCAAGGCCACGCAGCAGCGGGGCAGCCGAATTACGCACGTCACCGGCGGTGATCGTCATCATCTCCTCGTCGGTGAAATCGTGGGCTTCGCCGGCGGAGCCGGCAGTTGGCGGGAGATGGTCGAGGCGGTATTCGCGCTCCTCCTCGGAGCGCTCCACCAGGTTTCGGACGAATCGGCCGTTACCCGCGATGTCGAGGCAGCGGCGCGGAACCCCGTTCGCGTCGGGCATCGTCGCCTCGGCCAGATGGCCGAACAGCTTCTCCATGTCTTCGTGGGCGGCCTTCTCGAACACGCTGTCGCGCTTCTCGGCCATCCGCTCGGCGATTTCGACGAGTTCGGACGACGAGTAGGACGGGAAGTCGATGCTTCGCGTGAAACGCGAACGCAGACCCTCGTTCGTGTCGAGGAACATGTCGAGGTCCTTGCGGTATCCGGCGACGATCACCACCAGGCGGTCGCGGTCGTTCTCCATGCGGGCCAGCAGCGTGTCGATCGCGACCAGACCGAAGTCGTTCTTGGCGCCCGTTGACACCAGGGCGTATGCCTCGTCGAGGAACAGCACGCCGTCGAGCGCGCTGTCGATGATCGCGTTGGTCTTGGCCTCGGTTTCACCGATGTGCTGGCCGATGAGGTCGGCGCGGTGCACCTCGCGAACGGTTTCCTTCTTGAGAAGTCCCAAGCCGCAATAGATCTTGGCGACGACGCGGGCGATCGTGGTCTTACCGGTGCCGGGCGGCCCGGCGAACACGAGGTGGTTGGTGCGTTGCGCGACGGTCAGCCCGCGTTCCTGCCTGCGGATCGACATCGCGACCGAGCTCTTGAGGCGGGCAACCTGGAACTTCACTTCTTCCAGACCGATGAACTCGGCGAGTTCGGCCTCGGCCTCGATGAGCAGGTGCGCCTTGCGTTCCTTGGCCCCGGGATCGACGAACTCGGATTCCGACGGCTCGGTCTCGGGATCCCACGGGTCGGTTCTGGCTTCGATGCGCGCGGCAGTGGTGACGACGAGCCCGAAAGTCGGGTCCGACAGCGCCTCTTCGACCTGTGCGTTGTCGGGGTGCGCGGCGAAGAGTTCCTGCAGGACCTCGCTGGCGTCGTCGTCCTCGCCCTGACCGCGCAAGGTGAGGGCCTTGGCCAGTGCACCGTCGACGGCAGCCACCGCGACGGGACCCGACGGATCCTCCAGGTACGACAGCGCCGGCGCGAACATTCCCAGCCGGGCCAGGGCGATACCCAGCGTGACCCGCGCGGCGTGCGACGTCACCTGGTCCAGCGACTCATCGGTGACGATCGGCGTCAGCAACCGGACGACATCGGACCAGCGCTCGGCGCGGTGGTTGATCGCGACACGCAGCCACTTGGCGTTGAGGAAACCCGGACGGCGCGCGAGCACGTCCGCGACAAGTTCGTTCGCCTTGGCCAGCTCACCGGCTTCGTAAAGCCTTGCCGCATAAGCGAGCTGGAAGTCATCGGGTTCGGTGGCCCGGAACTGCAGGTACAGCCCCGTGTCGTAGAGGAAGCCCAGTTCGCCCGCTGCGAGGTCGATCTCGCGCTGCAGCAGACCGGCCGTACCCACCGTGCGCCAGACGGCGTCGATGACGGGCGCAGACGTGTCCCCCGCCGCGGCCAGGCCGATCCACGCGTCACAGTGATCGTGCGCGATATGCGTCAATCCAGCAAAGCCCGATCGAGCGGCGGACGGATCAGCCGGACGTTGCCGATCGTTGACCGTCAGGCCAAGCGCACGACAACATGTGGCAAAGCGGCTGACCACATCGCGGTCCAGCCGGGGCGCTCCATGTGACGGAGCGGCGAGCGTGTCACTACCCATATGCGTGCACGGGAGCCACACGGCCCCCGTCTCTCTCCCTTATGTATGGCTAAGCTAACTTTTGCTGAAGTTAGCATCGCATAAGCTAAGTGTCGAGATGCACGTAGTCGCCATAAAACGTGAATCGGCTCACGTTTTGGTAGCGGTCACCAAGCTGATCGTGCCCGTCATCAGCCCCGCTTCACTGTCTGCAGCGGGCACCGACCGACCGAGCTGACGCAGATAGTCAGACAGGGCCGTCGTCGTCGCCGTCCAGCCCCTGGCCGAAAACCACTGCTCAGCCGGGGCATGCTGTTCGTTGTAGACGAGCGTGAAAAAGGCGTTCTCCGCACCGGAGGCTTCCGCTTCCGCGCGCTTGGCTTCGAACGCCTCCTGCGGCATCGGGACGGCCTCTTCCACCGCCAGGAAGCTGCCGGGAGAGGCAAGCCCGTCGATCCCGGCAAACAAGCGATCCTGTGCTGGAGCCGGCAAATAGATCAGTAAGCCCTCGGCAATCCACGCAGACGGCTTGCTCGGGTCGAATCCCTTTGCTCGAAGCGCCTGCGGCCAGTCCTCTCGGAGATCCACCGCAACCTCACGACGCTCGGCGGTTGCCTCTTCGCCGAGCCCTTCGACGGTCTGGCGTTTGAACTCGAGTACGCGCGGTTGGTCCAACTCGTAGACAACAGTGCCATCGGCCCATGGCAACCGATATGCGCGGGAATCGAGACCGGCCGCCAACAGTACGACCTGGCACACCCCGGCCTCGGCGGCACGTCGGAAGTAGTCGTCGAAGTATTTGGTCCGGGCGCCCTGGAAGTTCACGAAGTGCGCGCCGAACTCCGTCCTCAGCGGATGGTCCGGGTCGGCACCGTCCACCGCGGCAGCCCAGTCCCCGCCTGCGGCACGACAGAACACTTCGGCGTACGGGTCGACGGCAAGGGGCTCGAGCTTTCGCGCCTCCAAAGCCCTTGACGCCGCGACGAATAACGCCGTCTGACCGACGCTCGTGGTGATGTCCCAGGTGTCTTTATCGCTACGCACCTGCGCGAGGGTACGCCGCAAATCTGGGCGGAATCTGGCCGTCAGACCAACGGACGCCCGGTGCGCACGCGCCAGTCCAGATCCTTGAGCAGCAGGTTGAACGGGAACTGGCGCAGGAACGATGGCATCAGGTTGTTGACGGTTCGCAGCACCGCGATGATTCGGTCGAACCGACGCTGACGCTGCGGATCCCAGGGCAGCCGCATCTCGTCGCGGAACCGCTGTGGCAGGAAGCCCGTGGTGATCAGGCCGGTGAAATTCTCCGACCAGCGTTGAAGCGGACCGGGCAAGGCCACGCCACGCATCCGCCCGACCGCGATGGGGTACAGATAGTCGCGCACGGTGTCGTCGATGTGCACGTTGTCCAGGTTTTCCTGCCAGTACTTGTCGAACGCGGCCCGGTCGGCGGGCCACATGTCCGGCGGCACCTGCAGGGTGGTGCCCAGTGTCATGCCTTCTCGATAGTGGCGATCGGCGGTTTCGTCGTCCATCTCCCCGATGAACATCCGGTATACGTCTACGCCGCCCTTATACAGGCAAGCGGCCACCCACATCTGCAGATCCTTGTCGAATGCGTTGTACTGCACCGGACTGTCCTCGGTGGAATAGACCTGGGCGTGGGCCTTGTTCACGGCCCGCCGGAATGCCGCTTTCTGCTGGTCAGATCCTCGGCTGGCCACCGCGAGGTAGGTGAAGGTCGTGCGGGCCCGCTTGATCGGATGCCGGTCCACTCGCCCGCTTTCGACGCGGCTCTCGAAGACTCCGTAGCCGACGCCCGGGCGTGCGAGCTGCATGATCACGTTGGCAGGGCCTGCCAACAGTGCGACTCCCATCAGCCCGTCGTCGATGCTGGCGCCGCGCCGGCGGCGCTTCACCGCAGCCGGCGGGTTCGCCGACTCACCCATCGCGCGCTCGACATGCGGGACCGGATCGCTGACCGTCATGGCCACCCCTTCGAAAACTGAGAACCTATGTTTCCTGATACTGGCCTGCTGCACTGACAGGTGTCAAGATGTCTGGGTGACACCGGTCCGCCCGTATCGCGGTATCGAAGCGGCCGACCGCCTCGCGCAGCGCCGCGGTCAGCTGCTGGAGGCTGGGCTGGACGTGCTCGGCGCCAACGACGCCGAGCTGACGGTTCGAGCGGTATGCCAACGAGCCGGGCTCGCCGCGCGGTACTTCTACGAGAGTTTCAACGACAAGAACGACTTCATCGCCGCGGTCTATGACTGGGTGATAGCCGATATCGCCACCTCGACACAGGCAGCCGTGGCGGCCGTCCCGGCGCCGGAACAGACCGCAGCAGGCATGGCCAACATCGTGCACATCATCGCCGACGATCCCCGGATAGGCCGGCTGTTGTTCAGCACCAAGATGTCCAACGACGTACTGGCCCGCAAACGGATCGAGGGCATCGGATTCTTTGCGACGCTGTTCGGTCAGCACGCCGGCGACGCATTGCGGCTGCCGGAGAACGATCAGCTCAAGGCCATGGGCTACTTCGCGGTCGGCGGCGTGACCCACACGATCAGTGCCTGGCTGGCGGGTGAGATCACCTCCAGCCCAGAACAACTCGTCGATCGGCTGCGCTCGATGCTCGACGCGCTGGCCGGTCAGCCGCGCCGGAACCAGCCGTGACGGCTCCCGCGCTGCACCGGCCGTGCCGGGAGTTGGCTCCCTATATCGACTTCTTCGGGTACTGGCAGCGCGGCGATGACGTCGAAACCCACCGAAGCCGTGCACTTCCCCGTGGCGCGGCGACCATCATCATTGACGTCAGCTCTCGTCAGCGGGTCGACTTCTATGCCGCGGACGGCGCTACCCGTCTTGACGTCGGAACCGCTTTCGTGGCCGGCGCCGGTAGCGTTTCCTATGTCACACAGATCGATTCGGCACAGACCGTCCTGACCGTACATTTCCGCCCCGGCGGTGCGGTGCCGTTCCTGGACGGCCCGCTGGGCGACCTTGAGAACGCGTGCGTCGGGCTGACCGATGTCTGGGGCCGCGACGGGGCCGCCCTGCACGGCCGGTTGATCGAGGCGACGTCGGTCCGGTCCCGGATCGCGCTGCTCGAAGGATTTCTGTTGGCCCGTATGCGGTTACGTCACCCGGGATTGACGCAGGTGCTCGCGGCCGTCGAACGCAAACCCTCGATGCGGGTAACTGACGCGGGCGCGCACGTCGGCCTGTCCCCGAAACGCCTGATCGCGTTGTTTCGCGCGGAAGTCGGCGTGACACCCAAGACTTATCTGCGTATTCGGCGTTTTCAGGCCGCCATGCGCCGGCTCGACACCGGCGCCGACAGAGGCGCCGACAGAGGCGCCGAGATCGCCGCTGATCTCGGATACTTCGATCAGGCGCACTTCGTCCGGGAATTCCGGTCGTTCACCGCCATGACGCCGACCGAGTACGCGCACCGTCGCATGTGGCTGCCCAGCCATGTGGGCATCAGCCGGTGAACCGGTGTGTCACCGACGGCGCCCAACCGGGGTCACCCGTGCGGGCGTATCGCACCCACGCGCCGTGCATCTGCGCCGCCAGCGCAGCCGGGGGCTGACCGGGGCCGAGCAGTGCGCCGGGGCCACGCAACTCATCGAGGTCCAGGCGGTCGAAGACGAACGGCAGCTCCATCGCGTGTGCCGCACCGAGTTGGCCACCTACTGCTGCCGAGCGCCAACCGAATTCGTAGCGGTATGTCGGTACCGCCGCGTGCTGCTCGCGGACCTCGACCATTCGGCGGCTACCCGTCCGAAACAACGCGTCGCCCAGGATCGCGGAACGCAGCCGGCCCCAACCCGCATCCGGGAAGCGGGTCCGGTAACCGTCCACGAGCGCTGCCGGATCGGCACAGATGCGTGCCGCCAAATCATCGACGTCTTCGCGTGTCGTGGTGTCGAGTTGGCCTTGGGGGACGAGGTAGAGGTTGCCTTCTTCGGTCGTGGTGCCGATGAGCAGGCCGACGCCGGGATGCGCCGATTCTGCGGGCTGTCGCTGCGAGACGGGACTGAACGGGCTGAGCCCGACGAGCGGATCGAAGCTGTCACCGGTTCGCAGATCCAACCCGGTCAGCTTCGCCACTACGTCGACCAGTTGTCCATCGGTCAGCTGGGCGAAGCCGGCGACCGTCGGCTCGACACCGAGGGCTTTGGCCGCCGCCACGGTGACACGGCCGGCCTGTTCAGCGGAGAACGCGCCGAATCCGTTGCCGCTCTGCATGATCGTTCGTTTGACCAACCGATCCACACCCGGGGTGCCGAGTACACCCGCGGTAATCGTCGCGCCGGCGGATTGCCCGAACAGCGTGACGTTGTCGGGATCCCCGCCGAATGCCGCGATGTTGTCCTGGACCCACCGCAGGGCGGCCAGCACATCGAGCAGGCCGCGGTTGGCCGGGGCCCCAGCCAAATCGAGGAATCCGGCGATGCCCAACCGATAGGTGACCGTCACCAGCACCACGCCGTCGCGGGCGAATGCGGCGCCGTCGTAGAGCGGTGAGCGCGTCGACCCCGAGACAAAGCCTCCGCCGTGCACGAACACCATGACCGGTGCGCGGCTCGCGGCAGGCGGCGCCCACACGTTGACGGTGAGGTAGTCGGGATCGCCGATCCAGCCTGGGCCGAAGAACGGTGACATGTCCAGCCGCCCGAAACCGTCTCGCCGCGCTTGCGGCGCAGTGGGACCGGGCACGGTCGCGTCACGAACACCTCGCCAAGGCTCATGGGGTTGCGGTGCGGCGAACCGCAACGCACCGATCGGTGGCGCGGCGTATGGAATGGCGTAGAAGATCTGCGCATCGCCGCGCCGGTGGCCCCGCACCGCGCCGGCAGCGGTGTCGACAATCGGCTCAGGCATCGTAGGCCAGCCGCTCGAACGGCGCCCATGCCTTTACGGCGAAGCGGTCTCCGTCGCGCACCACCTCCGCACCGCCGTGCCCACCCAGATGGGCGGGAAAAACCAGGGTGTTCGTATCGGCTGCCGTGCCGAGCACCCTGTGGCGCGTAGCCTTCGCCAGCTCGGGATCCTCACAGAAGCAGCTGTTCGTGTCGGGTTCGACGAATTGCAGCGCGGTGTGCAACATGTCGCCGACGAACACGGCGCGGTCGCCACCCGAATGCAGCGTCAACACCGACGAACCCGGCGTGTGCCCGGGTGCGGGTTCAAGTGTCAGATTGCCGTCGATCTGAAAGTTGCTCTCCCACAACAAGGTCTGTCCGGCGGCATGTACCGGTGCGACGCTGTCCACGAACACGTCGCGCTGGCCCGCGTTCGAGTGCCGTGAGTTGTCGGGATTCCAGAACTCGAAGTCTGGTCTGGGCATCAGATACGTCGCGTTGGGGAACGTCGGCACCCAGGAATCACCGTCGAGGTAGGTGTTCCATCCCACGTGGTCGACATGTAAGTGCGTGTTGATCACCAGGTCGACGTCGTCGGGCGCCACCCCTGCCGCCGCAAGGTTGCCGAGGAACTCGGTGTCGAGGTCATGCCACACCGGCGAGTGCGGCCGGCTCTTGTGATTGCCGACGCCTGTGTCGACGAGGATGATCGTGCCCTCGCTGCGCAGCAGCCAAGTCTGGATCGCCGATATGCAGAGATCGGCCGCGGGATCGTAGAAATCCGGTGCCAGCCAATGTTCGTGGCGCCGCCAGGCTCCGTCGGGACTCTCCGGGAAGAACGTCTCCGGTGACATCTCAACCGACCCGTAGTACTCCATGACCCGGGTGACCGTCACATCACCCAACACAATCTGGTTCATGGCGACCAGCCTGCGTATCCGCCACCACATGAGCCAGACCCGCGTTTGCCTACCACTGACAGGGTCAGGCAACCGGCGCTGTCCGGGGCGCATAGTGGTGTGATGACCACTGGACAACTGGGCGAATTCCTGCGCGCACGGCGCAGCCGGCTGCGGCCCGAGGACGTCGGTCTGCCCTGGTTCGGCGAACGCAGGCGTGTGACGGGGCTGCGCCGCGAGGAGCTCGCCCAGCTGGCCGGGGTGAGCGTGTCGTACTACACCCGTTTGGAGCAGGGACAGTCGGTGAACGCGTCGGAGGCCATCCTCGATTCGCTGGCCGACGCACTGAAGCTCGACAACCACGAGCGCAGGCACTTGCGGGAGCTCGCCGCCCAGCGACCGCAACCCACGCGGCGCCCGCCGGTCGAACGGGTCAGCCCGTTGACCCGGGACCTCCTGCGTTCACTCGACAACGTGCCCACACTCGTGGTCGGCCGCCGCACCGACATCCTGGCCTGGAACTCGCTCGGACACGCGCTGTTCGCCGGGCACGTCGACCCCACCTTGGTCGACCGGCCTGCGAACCGGCCCAACCTGGCCCGGCTGCTGTTCCTCGATCCGCACACCCGCGACTTGTACGTCGATTGGCCACGCAAAGCCCGAGCGGTAGTCGGCAACCTGCGCCTGGTCGCGGGCAGACATCCCGAGGATGCGCTGCTGGCCGGTTTGATCGGCGAACTGTCCATGCAGAGCCCGGAATTCGTTGCCTTGTGGGCAGATCACCGCGTCAAGCCATGCGAGGCCGATACCTACGACCTGCGCCATCCGCTGGTCGGCTCGCTCACGGTCACGCAGCAGAACCTGAGGGTGGCCCGCAATCCCGAACAGTCGCTGTGTGTGGTGACGACCGCTGCCGGATCCGCTTCGGCGGACACGATGCAGTTACTGGCCCGGTCTGTCGATGGCAAAAATATCCAAGCCAACTCGATGGCCGGACACGCATGATGGCGCCATGCAGAAACCGGGACAAACCCAAGGACGTGCCGTAGCGGACACGGGCCTGCTGGTCGCCGCCATCCGCGCCGAGGAAACCCGCAGGGACGACGGGCTGTTCAGCGACCCGTTCGCCGAGAAGCTGGCCGGGGAATCGGGCCGCCGGCTCCTGGCCGACGCGCTCGCCGCGACCGGCGAGAAGTCCACGCTGCAGATCGTCGTCCGCACCCGCTTCTGGGACGAGGCGCTGCTGCGCGCCACGCGAACCGCCGGTCAGGTCGTGATCCTCGCCGCCGGTATGGATGCGCGTGCCTACCGCTTGCCATGGCCGGACGGCACCGTCGTCTTCGAACTCGACCAGCCCGCGGTCATCGCCGCCAAGAACGAACTGCTGGCCGGGGACCAACCGCGTTGCCGGCGGGTGGCGCTCGGGATCGACCTCACCGACGACTGGACCACATCCTTGCGCGACAACGGTTTTGACACGGACAGGCCGGCCGTATGGCTCGTCGAGGGCCTGCTGCAGTACCTCGACGAGGTCGCCGTGCACACGCTGTTCGACCGCGTGGACGCGATGTCGGCGGCCGGCTCGGTTCTGTTGTACGACGTGATCGGTAAAACCCTGCTGGATGCGGCGATGCTCGCGGCGGTTCGCGAGTCGATGGCCGCGAACGGCGCGCCGTGGTTGTTCGGGACGGATGAACCTGGCGAGCTGAGCGGACGGCTGGGCTGGTCGGCCGTCGTCACCGACATCGCCGAGCCGGGCAACGCGTGGAACCGCTGGTTCGCACCGGCGGTACCGCTCGATGTCCCCGGTGTGCCACGCGGCTACTTCGTCGAGGCCACCAAGCCCGGCTGATCGGCGGGAGGTGTGCGGTCAGCCGACGTCTTCGGCGTGACATGCACGTCGTCGTCGGTGAACTCTTTGGTCCAACAGGCGAATTCGAGCGTGACCCCGTCCGGGTCGAAGAAGTAGAAGGAGCGCACGTATACGCCCGGATGCACGGTGGGCGACACCTGCATCGCACTGTTGTCGTGGTTGAGCACCGGCCCGACCCGCACCCCTTTGGCCTTGAGCTTCTGCCGGTACTCGTCGAACTTCTCAGCAGGTACGTGCAGCGCAAGGTGATTCAGTGAACCGGTGGCGCTGACGATCTCGCCGATGCCGGGGATGGCGGCAGGCGCGGAGATGCCGGGAACTCCGTCTGGCGCGTCGCGGAACCAGAAGAAGGCGATGCAGTCGCCGTTGCCCGCGTCGAAGAAGAAGTGCTGGCCGATGCCGCCGGGCAGGTCCAGCGATTTGATCAGCGGCATGCCGAGCACGTTGCTGTAGAAGTCGACGGTGCGTTCCATGTCCGAGCACACCAGTGCCACATGGTTGATTCCGCCGAACTCGAATTCGGAGTTGGGACTGTTGGGCTTGATCACGTCGAGACTCCTCCGATGCGAACGCGCCGAAAGCTGGCGCCGCTCCGGATCTGAATCTAACATCAGATTCAGATTCGATCAATGATCCAAGGAGCCCGGTGACCGTCAGCCCCCGCGAGCAGCTGCCGACCGCACGCGGCAGGCAGACCCAGGCCGCCATCGACGCGGCCGCCCGCACGGTCATCGCACGCAAAGGCATACTGGCCGCCACGATCGCCGACATCGCCGCCGAGGCAGGGCGTTCGACCGCGTCGTTCTACAACTACTACGACTCCAAAGAAGCGATGGTGCGCGAATGGGCGCTGCGTTTTCGCGACGAAGCCCGTGACCGCGCCCGCGCGGTGGGCCAACCCGGCCTGACGAACTGGGAACGGTCCTATCAAGCCGTATCCGCGCACTGGGCGACCTACCGGCACCGGCTCGCCGAGATCATCAGCGTGTCCCAGCTGGCAATGGTGAACGATGATTTCGCGCAGTACTGGGCCGAGATCTGCGAGCTGCCCATTTCATTGATCACCGGGATGGTCGAACACGCCCAGCGCCAAGGTTTCTGCCCGGCTGATGACCCCCGGTTGACCGCCGAGGCGCTCGTATCGATGCTCAACCAGTTCTGCTTCGTGAAACTTTCGGGCGGTAATGCCGACGATGTCGATGACGAAGCCTGCATTATGGCTCTGGCCAACGTGTTCTACCGGACCATCTACCACGAGGGGACCGCGCGCACATGAGCAGAACATCCGGGGCGTCTCCCGCCGCAGGCGTCATCCGCGAGTTCATCGGGGTGGAATCACCGACCGCACGCCGCGCGGGCGCAGGCGGCCACCCGTGCCAGGGCATCTACTACCGGGGTGTGGGCCGCAAGCCGAAGGTGGCCGTGATCGCGACTCACTACCAGATCGACTTCTCCGAGCACTACATCGCCGATTATCTCGCCACCAGAGGCATCGGCTTCCTTGGCTGGAACACCCGCTTCCGCGGGTTCGAGAGCAGTTTTCTCTTGGACCACGCGCTGGTCGACATCGGCGTCGGCGTGCGTTGGCTCCGCGAAGTGGCGAACATCGAAACCGTTGTGCTGCTCGGCAATTCCGGTGGCGGATCGTTGATGGCCGCCTACCAGGCGCAGGCCGACCATCACCACGTCACACCACTGGAGGGCATGCGGCCCGCGGCGGGCCTCACCGACCTACCGCCCGCCGACGGCTACGTCGCCAGTGCGGCACATCCGGGGCGGCCGGATGTGCTCACCGCCTGGATGGACGCCTCGGTCGTCGACGAGAACGACGCGATCGCCACCGATCCCACGCTCGATCTGTTCGACGAGAGCAACGGACCGCCCTACTCACCCGAATTCGTGTCGCGGTATCGCGCGGCGCAGCTCGCCCGCAACGAGTCGATCACGGACTGGGCCGAACAAGAGCTGAAAAGGGTTCAGGCCGCTGGTTATTCGGATCGGCCCTTCACGGTGCTACGCACCTGGGCCGACCCGAGAATGGTCGACCCGGCGATCGAACCCACGCGGCGCCAACCCAACCTGTGTTACGCGGGAGTTCCCGTGAAAGCCAACCGGTCGGCGCGGGGCATCGCCGCGGCCACCACACTGCGCAACTGGATCGGCATGTGGAGCCTGCGCCATGCGCAGACCAGGGCTGAACCCCACCTGGCCAGGATCACCTGCCCGGCACTGGTGATCAACGCCGACCAGGACACCGGGGTGTACCCATCCGACGCGCAGCGGATCTACGACGGGCTGGCCAGCACCGACAAAAGCCAGTGCTCGATCGACACCGATCATTACTTCACCACCCCGGGAGCCCGCAGCGAGCAGGCCGACACGATCGCCCGATGGATCGCGAAACGGTGGCGGTGACCCCCGGCCCGATCCGGGTGCTCGCACATTTCGTTCCCGGCGACAAAGTGCTGGACTTTCTTGCACCGCATGAGGACTGGCTCGATGTCCGGTTCTGCGCCGAGGACGACGACGAAACCTTCTACCGGGAGCTACCCGAGGCCGAGGTCCTCTGGCACGTGCTGCGCCCGGTGTCGGCCGACGATCTGCACCGCGCGCTACGACTGCGCCTCGTTCACAAATTGGGCGCTGGCGTGAACACGATCGACGTGGACACCGCGACGCGACTCGGCATCCTGGTGGCCAATATGCCCGGCGCCAACGCACCCTCGGTCGCGGAGGGCACCATTTTGTTGATGCTGTCGGCGCTGCGGCGGCTGCCCGAACTCGATCGCACGACGCGCGCCGGCCGGGGCTGGCCATCGGATCCCACCCTGGGTGAAACGGTCCGCGATCTCGGCAGCTGCACGGTGGGGCTCGTCGGGTACGGCAACGTCGCGAAACAGGTCGAGCGGATCGCCCAGGCCATGGGAGCCGACGTCATCCATACCAGTACGCGCGACACCGGCCATCCGCGTTGGCGCAGCCTGGCCGACCTGCTGGCGGCCAGCGACGTCGTATCGCTGCATCTGCCACTGACCGACGCCACCCGCGGACTGCTCGGGCCGGAGGAACTGGCCGCGATGAAACCCGGCGCGGTCGTGGTCAACACCGCGCGCGGACCGATCGTCGACGAGCCGGCGCTCATCGACGCACTCAAGTCCGGGAGGCTGGGCGCGGCCGGTCTGGACGTGTTCGAGACCGAGCCGCTGCCCGCCGACAGCCCGCTCCTTGAGCTGCCCAATGCGGTATATACCCCGCATGTGGCGTGGTACACCGCCGACACCATGCGGCGGTATCTGGCCGCGGGGGTCGAGAATTGCCGTCGCATCCGCGATGGCGAGCCGCCCGCGAACGTGGTGAACGAAGTTACATAGGCCGTCCAAGTGGCGCCGGTCACGTCACGGTACCCTCGAAACCAACCGACCGGTTATTGGGGAACTGCCCCGCATGGAGGTTATGCATGCCCATCGCAATCCTGTCCGAGCACACTGACCTTGCCGATTCGGTCAGGTCGTTCGTCGAGCGGGTGGCCCCGTCCGAGGTGTTGCACGAAGCGCTGGAAACCCCTATCGCCAACCCGCCCTCCTTCTGGAAGGCTGCGGCAGACCAGGGCCTGCACGGTTTGCATCTGTCCGAGTCGGTCGGCGGCCAGGGTTTCGGCATCCTGGAGCTGGCCATCGTGCTGGCCGAGTTCGGCTATGGCGCGGTGCCTGGCCCGTTCGTCCCTTCGGCGATCGCGAGCGCCCTCATCGCCGCCAATGACCCGGACGCCAAGGTCCTCAGCGAACTGGCTTCGGGTGACGCCATCGCCGCCTACGCCATCGACTCGGGCCTGACGGCTACCCGCCACGGCGCCGAACTCGTGATCCGCGGCGAAGTGCGGGCCGTGCCCGCGGCAGCGCAGGCTTCGATCCTGGTGTTGCCGGTCGCGATCGACTCCGGCGAGGAATGGGTCATTCTCGACGCCGACCAGCTCGAGATCGAACCGGTCCGCAGCGTCGACCCGCTGCGTCCGCTGGCTCATGTGCGCGCCAACGCGGTCGAGATCACCGACGATCGCGTGCTGGCCAACCTCAGCCGCCCGCTCGCGCGGGCACTGATGTCGACGCTGCTGTCGGCCGAGGCCGTCGGCGTCGCCCGCTGGGCCACCGACACCGCTGCCGAGTACGCCAAGATCCGCGAGCAGTTCGGCAGGCCCATCGGCCAGTTCCAGGCCATCAAGCACAAGTGCGCGGGCATGGTCGCCGAAACCGAGCGGGCCACCGCGGCGGTGTGGGATGCGGCCCGTGCGCTCGATGAAGTTCGCGAGAATGCTTCGGCAGAGACGCATTTCGAGTTCGCCTCCGCAGTCGCCGCCACCCTGGCACCGGCCGCCGCGCAGCACACGACGCAGGACTGCATCCAGGTGCACGGCGGAATCGGGTTCACCTGGGAGCACGACACCAACGTCTATTACCGCCGCGCGCTGCTGCTGGCGGCGTGTTTCGGGCGGTCCGCCGACTACCCGCAGCAGGTGGTCGACACCGCCACCGCGACCGGCATGCGGCCCGTCGACATCGACCTCGACCCCGAGACCGAGAAGCTGCGCGACGAGATCCGCGCCGAAGTGGCTGCGCTGAAAGCACTTCCGAGCGGGTCCGAGCGCAACACCGCCATCGCCGAAGGCGGGTGGGTGCAGCCGCACCTGCCCAAGCCGTGGGGACGGGCGGCCGAGCCGATCGAGCAGATCATCATCGCCCAGGAGTTCTCGTCGGGCCGCGTGAAGCGTCCGCAGATGGGCATCGCGTCGTGGATCATCCCGTCGATCGTCGCGTTCGGCACCGACGAGCAGCAGCAGCGCTTCCTGCCGCCCACCTTCCGCGGCGAAATGATCTGGTGCCAACTCTTTTCCGAGCCCGGCGCCGGCTCCGACCTGGCGAGCCTGACCACCAAGGCCACCAAGGTCGACGGCGGGTGGAAGATCACCGGTCAGAAGATCTGGACCACGGGCGCGCAGTACTCGGCATGGGGCGCGTTGTTGGCCCGTACCGATCCGAGCGCTCCGAAACATCAGGGGATCACGTACTTCCTGCTCGATATGAAAGCGCCCGGCGTGGAGGTCAAGCCGCTGCGCGAGCTGACCGGCAACGCGATGTTCAACACGGTGTTCATCGACGACGTGTTCGTGCCCGACGACATGGTGCTCGGCGAGGTGAACCGGGGCTGGGAGGTCAGCCGCAACACGCTCACCAACGAGCGGGTGTCGATCGGCAGCAGTGAGCCACCGTTCCTGGCCAATCTCGACCAGTTCGTGGCCTTCCTGCGCGACGGCCAGTTCGACCAGATCGAGCAGAACCACGCGGGCCAGCTCATCGCCGAGGGCCACGCCGCCAAGGTGCTCAACCTGCGGTCCACGTTGCTGACCCTCGCCGGCGGCGACGCCATGCCCGCCGCGGCGATCTCCAAGCTGCTGTCGATGAAGACCGGTCAGGGGTACGCGGAGTTCGCGGTCGCGTCGTTCGGCACCGATGGGGCCATCGGCGACGCCGACCAGGAGCCGGGCCGCTGGGCGGACTACCTCCTGGCCAGCCGCGCCACCACGATCTATGGCGGCACCACGGAGGTGCAGCTCAACATCATCGCCGAGCGTCTGCTGGGCCTGCCCCGCGATCCGTAGGTTGTCACCCGCGAAACTGCACTGAGGGTCGTTACCGTGCGGCGGTAACGACCCTCAGTGCATTCTCGTGAGTAGGCGGCCTATTGCGCGTACCGTCGAAATAGGTGGCTTTCGACGACGGTTGGCACTGATGATGAGCATTTCTAAACAGCGTGTCATGAGCTTGACCGGTACAGCAGCGGCCGCATTCGCACTGCTGGCCGGCCCTTCGGCGGTGGGAAGCCAAAGCACACCCACCGCGGACGCCCGGCCATGTGTAAACGGGGTCATCCCGTGGAACCCCTACATCGTGAACTGCAACCTGCCACCCAGGACGACGCCCAAGGTGCGTGGCGCCGCGCCCGACGCCGGCGCCATCATCGCGTGCCGAGATCGGCCGGGATGCCTGGCGTGGTACGTCAATGGGCCATAGATCATGACGAATGATGTCGAGAAACGCTGGCATGATCCCGGGATGTTCCGGTCGGCAGTCACGTATGTCGTGATCGTCGCGGCGATCGCCGGAATTGCGTTGGCGTTCTACGCTTTTGACCGGTCTCTGCTGTCGGCGGTGCTCGTACCCACCATCACGTTCGTCGGCGGTGTGGGCGCATTCATCCGCACGTATCAGATCTGGCGGGCCGAGGGCACCTGGCCGATCTGGCAGGGCGCCGGCTGGTTTCTGCTCGCGCTGTCGCTGGTGTGTCTGGCGGTGCCGGGCTCCGCGATGATGTCCTGAATCCCCTTACGGCAGAATCGAGTCGACGTAACCGCCGTCGACCCGTAGTGCGCCGCCGGTGGTCGCCGAGGCCAGCGGAGACGCCAGGTAGACGACCATGTTGGCGATCTCCTCGGGCTCGATCAGGCGTTGCAACAGCGACTGTGGCCGGTGTTTGCGCATGAACTCGCGCTGCGCTTCGTCCCACGGCAGTGATTTGTCGACCAGCTGGTAGACGAAATCCTCGACCCCCGCGGTGTGTGTTGGCCCCGCGATCACCGAGTTGACCGTCACGCCGGTGCCTGCGGCATCCTTCGCAAACCCACGCGACACCGCGAGCAGCGCCGTCTTCGACACCCCGTAATGGATCATCTCCTCGGGGATGACGATCGCCGAATCGCTCGCGATCTGGATCGCCCGGCCCCAGCCCTTCTCCGTCATACCGGGCAGGTAACTGCGGATAAGCCGCACGGCCGCAAGGACATTCACGTCGAAGTACGTACGCCACTGCTCATCGGTGATATCTCTGGCCGGCACTGCCCCGAAGATTCCGAGGTTGTTGACCAAGATGTCGACGGCGGGCAACTGACGGACCAGATCCGCCGTCCCGTCCTCGGTGGCGACGTCGGCCGCGACGCCGATGACGTCGTAGTCGCCCAATGTGGCGACGGCCTCATCGACCCGCGACGCGGTGCGCCCGTTGATCGCGACGCGTGCCCCGCTGCGGGCAAGTTGTTCGGCGATCGCCAGGCCGATGCCCTGCGTCGAGCCGGTGACGAGTGCGGTCTTTCCGGTGAGGTCGATGTTCACGACGCAGTACTACCACCGGGAGCGACGAACTATTCCCCGACTTCGATATCCCGGAGCTCACGCTTGAGGATCTTGCCGGTCGGATTTCGCGGCAACTCGTCGAGGAAAATCACCTCGCGCGGCACCTTGTAGCGGGCCAGATGTTCCTTCACGTAGAGCTTGATGGCGTCCTCGTCGACGCTGGCCCCTTCGGCCTTGACCACGAACGCCCGCAGCCGGTGTCCCCACTCCTTGTCCTCGACTCCGAGTGCGGTGGCCTCGATGACCTCGGGGTGGCCGCTGATCAGGTCTTCGACCTCGGCGGGGAACACGTTCTCACCGCCGGACACGATCATCTCGTCGTCACGGCCGCTGACGTAGAGCAGACCGTGCTCGTCGAAGTAGCCGACATCGCCCGACGACATCATGCCGTCGATGATCTGCTTGCCGCCCCCACCGGTGTAGCCCTCGAACGGGAAGGTGTTGCGCACGAAGATGCGCCCGACTTCCCCCTGCGGCAGCTCGTTGCCGTTGTCGTCGAGGATTTTGACCGTGATGCCCTTGACCACCGGGCCGACGGTTGCGGGGTTGAGCGACAGATCCTTGGGGCGCGCGATGCTCGCGAATGCGATCTCGGTTGAGCCGTACAAGTTGTAGATGATCGGGCCGAGATCCTTGAGCGCCCGCGTGGCCAGTTCGGCGCCGAGCTGAGAACCGGACACGAACACGATGCGCAGCGAAGACAGGTTGGGCTTGGGCTGGGACTGCTCGAGATGATCGAGGATGCGCGACAGCATCACCGGGACCACAACAACGGCAGTCACCTTGTGCTTCTCGATGTCGGCGAGCACGGTCGCGGGCTTGAATCGGCGACGCAGCACGAGCGTCGAACCCAGCATCATCGCGATGGTGCCGTGCAGGAAACCGAGCGCATGGAACATCGGCGCGGGCAGCGACGTCACCTCACCGCCCTTGAACGGCACGTGTGAGAGCACCCCGCCGATAGGGGCGAGCGATGGCGGCGCACCGCGGTTGGCGCCCTTGGGGGTGCCGGTGGTGCCGCTGGTCAGAATGATGATCGACGAATGCTTGCTGACCTTGGCCGCCGGCCTGCCGTTGCTGCGCGCGATGACGTCGGCCAGTGTTTCGTCGGTGCTGCCGGACGGTTCTTCCTTATCGGGATTGGTTCCGAGAGCTCGCAGCTTGCCCAACTCGGGTTCGGCCTGCGCGACGGCCGACGTGTACTCGTCGTCGTAGATGATCACCTTGGCGCCTTCGCGCGCGGCGACCTCCTTGATCTGCGGCCCGGAGAATTCACTGTTGAGCAGGATGATGCGGGCCCCGGCGCGGGCCGCACCGTAGACCGACACCAGAAACCAGCGGTGGTTGCGGGCCAGGATCGCCACGCCGTCACCGGCACGGATTCCCATCGTGACCAGTTCGTTGGCGACGGCGTGTGCGGCGGCGTTGAGTTCACCGAACGTCATCTCGCCGTCGTCGTCGATGATCGCGACGCGGTGCGGGTGCCGACGCGCGTTCAGCGACGCGATCATGCCGATCTCGCCCCAGTTGCGGATGTCGGCGAGCATTGCGGCCATGTTCTGCGGCGACTCCAGTTTGAGCGCCCCGGCCTCGAACATCTTGCGCGCATAGTGCAGCTCGGCGGCGCCACGGTCGAGGTATTGCTTGGCCTTCGCGGTCACTTGTGCCGGCAGGTCGGACAGACTTGGCATGCCGACACAATATGTGACAGCTATCGCACCCGGGGTAACTCACTACGATGAGGTGATGGCCGGTGCACTGTCGCTGGAGTTGGACGGCCTACAGGTGTCGGTCACCAACCCGGACAAGGTGGTTTTCCCTGAGTTCAACGGCCGTCCGGGTGTCACAAAACTGGACCTGATCCGCTATTACCAAGCAGTGGCCGACGGTGCCTTGCGCGGCGTCTACGACCGGCCCATGATCCTCAAACGCTTCGTCAAGGGCATCTCCGTCGAGGCCGTCTTCCAGAAGCGGGCTCCGGAGAAGCGGCCCGACTACATCGACGCTGCCGAGCTCAAATACCGCTCCGGCACGTCGGCCAAGGAGGCGGTGATCCGCAACGCCGCGGGGCTCGCGTGGGCGGTGAACCTCGGCTGTGTCGACCTCAACCCGCATCCCGTGCGGTCCGACGACCTCGAACATCCCGACGAGTTGCGGGTCGATCTGGACCCGATGCCTGGCGTCGAGTGGGGCCAGATCGTCGACGTGGCACTGGTGGCCCGCGAGGTCCTGGAGGATTACGGCCTGACGGCCTGGCCTAAGACGTCCGGCTCACGTGGGTTTCACATCTATGCCCGGATCGACCGGCGCTGGCCGTTCAAGCAGGTCCGGCTCGCCGCCCAGACCGTCGCCCGCGAAGTGGAGCGCCGCGCTCCCGATCTGGCGACCGCCCGCTGGTGGAAAGAGGAACGCGAAGGCGTGTTCGTCGACTTCAACCAGAACGCCTTCGACCGGACGGTGGCCTCGGCCTATTCGGTACGCGCGACGCCGGACGCGCGGGTGTCGACCCCGCTGCGCTGGGATGAGGTGGCCGAGTGCCGACCCGAGGCCTTCACGATCGCCACGGTGCCCGACCGGTTCGCCGAGTTGGGCGATCCGTGGGAGGGCATGGACACCTCCGTCGGCGACCTGGACGCGCTACTGGCCCTTGCCGAAGAACTCGGGCCGGCTGAGAAGGCGCCGAAGGGCGCGTCGCGCGACGGGCGCAGGCAATCGACCATGCCGTTGATCGAGATCGCCCGCACGAAAACCAAAGAGGAGGCGATGACCGCGCTCGACGTGTGGAAGAAGCGGTATCCCGCTGTGGCTGAAAAGCTTGAGCCCGTGGACATTCTGGTCGACGGCATGCGTGGCCCGAGCTCGATCTGGTACCGCATTCGCATCAACCTGCAGCATGTGCCGGAAACCGAACGCCCGCCGCAAGAAGAACTGATCGCCGACTACAGTCCGTGGGAGCACTACAACGGCGCGCAGTGGCGGCGTTGATCGTCAGCGCTCGAACGCTCCCGGCAGCGGCACGAATGTTCCATTGCCTCGGCGAATTTCGCATACCTTCCAGCCATCGCGGTTCTCGACGGTGAACGCGATGTCCAGATCGGCGATATCGCTGTAGTAGCCGGTGACGATGCGCCGGTTGCCCTCGCCATCGGGTTCGACCGACAGCAGATCTGGTCCCGCGGCGTACGCCTCGAGGAAGTGTGCGCGAACCTCATCGTCGGTGTGGGGCTCGATCGCGGTCGCCAATGCTCCGCATGCTCCGGAACGAAGGGTTGCGACGTCGCCGGTTTTCGCGGCGGCGATGTGCCGGTGCACTGCATGCTCGGGTGATGCAGCGGTGGTGTTAGCCCCGTCGGTGCACGCGGCCGTGAGTCCGGCCACGGCGATCACCGTCCAGCTGGCATACCGACTGACGAGCATGAACAACCGTAGCCCAGCGGTCACCCGCCGATCAGATCTACATACCCCTGGATATGGGCTCGGGCCAGTTCAGCGGCCTTGTTACCTTGCCCACGCGACAAGGCGGTGACGATACCGCGATGCTCGCAGCGCAGGTTCGACGCGACGCCCGCCCAGTCGTCTAGTAGCGGCACGCCGGCCAGGATGTAGCCCTGGATCGGGCCGCGCAGCGCGGCCATCATCGCCTCCACCACCACATTGCCGGCCAGCGCCGCCAGCGCGACGTGGAAGTCGGCGTCGAGGCGGTGGAACTGCTCGGGCTCCAGTGCCGGGTCGTCCATGGCGTCGAGCATGGCCCTGATGTCGGTGAGATCAGGACGCGGAGTCAGCGCGGCGGCGTCGCGTAATGCGGAGGTCTCCAGGAGGATTCGGGTACGAACCAGATCCTCGATCGGCAATGCCCTGGTTGCGGTGTGCAAGCGCAACGCCGATCCGATCGAGGTGGCGGCGTCGGCCGTGATGATGGCGCCGGCGTCGGGGCCGGAGCCGGCCGCCGTCCGGATCACTCCCATGGCCTCCAGCACTCGGATCGCCTCGCGCACCGAGGCCCTGCTGACCGACAGGCTCTCGGCCAATGCACGCTCGGCAGGCAACCGGTCGCCCACCGCCAGCGTGCCCGCGACCAGATCCCGTTCGATCCGCTCAAGCACCAGCTCGTGTGCGCGCATGCCGACGAGAATAGCGCCTTTCGCTGGTATGGTCTGACCACACACGTTATTGTGGTCAGACCACAGCCTAGGAGTGTTCATGCGAATCGCCCTGTTCGCGACCTGCCTGGCGGATGCGCTCTTCCCACCCGCCGCCATCGCCACGGTCCAACTGCTCGAGCGGCTGGGCCACCAGGTGGTCTTCCCGTCGAGCCAGACTTGTTGCGGTCAAATGCATATCAACACCGGCTACCTCAAAGAGGCCGTCGGAGTCGTCCGCAATCACGTCGAATCCTTCGAGGGATCGAAATGCGACGCAGTCGTCGCCCCGTCCGGATCGTGTGTCGGCTCGGTCCGCCACCAGCACGCCATGGTGGCCCGCCGGGCCGGCGACGAAGATCTGGCCGTCCGCGCCGAGGCCATCGCGGCCCGTACCTACGAGCTTTCGGAGTTTTTGATCGACGTGCTCGGTATCGACGACGTCGGCGCCTACTACCCGCACCGCGTGACCTACCACCCCACCTGCCATTCGCTGCGCATGCTCGGTGTGGGCGACAAGCCGCTGCGCCTGCTGCGCAATGTCCAAGGGCTCACCCTGGTCGAACTGCCCGCAGCGGAATCCTGCTGCGGATTCGGTGGCACATTCGCCATCAAGAACTCCGACACCTCCACCGCGATGCTCGCCGACAAGATGGGCCACATCCTCGACACCGGTGCCGAGGTCTGCAGTGCGGGTGACTCGTCTTGCCTCATGCACATCGGCGGCGGGCTCAGCCGGCTGCGGTCGGGAGTGCGCACCGTACATCTGGCGGAGATCTTGGCGGCATCGGCATGACCGCGACGTTCCTCGGCAACCCCGGCCTGGGCAACCTGCGCGGCGACGAGTCATTTCCCCGTGCGGCCCGCACGGCGCTGGCCAACTCGCAACTGCGCCGCAACATCGGCCACGCGACCCATACGATTCGCGCAAAGCGCCTGAGAGCAGTCGCGGAATGTGCTGATTGGGAAGAGCTTCGGGTCGCGGGCAGCGCCATCAAACAAGACGTGATGGCCCGGCTGCCCGAGTTGCTTGAGCAACTCGAACGCAACGTCAGCGAACGGGGCGGCGTCGTCCACTGGGCCCGTGACGCCGATGAGGCGAACCGGATCGTCACCGAGCTGATCCGCGCCACCGGCTCCGACGAGGTCGTCAAGGTCAAATCCATGGCAACCCAGGAGATCGGCCTCAACGAACACCTGGAAGCCGAAGGGATCGCGGCGTTCGAGACCGACCTCGCCGAACTCATCGTGCAACTCGGCCACGACAAGCCCAGCCATATCCTGGTGCCCGCGATCCACCGTAACCGCGCCGAGATCCGCGAGATCTTCGAACGCGAGATGCCTGATGCCGGCGAACTCACCGACGAACCGCGGGTCCTGGCAATGGCCGCCCGCGCACATCTGCGGCGCAAGTTCCTGACCGCCAAGGTAGCGGTGAGCGGTGCGAATTTCGGTGTGGCCGAGACGGGTACGCTCGCTGTGGTCGAATCCGAGGGCAACGGCCGCATGTGCCTGACGCTGCCCGAAACCCTGATCACGGTGATGGGCATCGAGAAGATCGTGCCGACGTTCTCCGATCTCGAAGTGTTCATGCAACTGCTGCCGCGGTCGTCCACCGCCGAGCGGATGAATCCTTACACCTCGATGTGGACGGGTGTGCATCCCGGTGACGGGCCTCAGGAGTTCCACCTGGTGCTGCTCGACAACGGCCGCACCCGCGTGCTCGCGGACGAGGTGGGACGCTCTGCGCTGCACTGCATTCGGTGTAGCGCGTGCCTCAATGTGTGCCCGGTCTACGAACGCACGGGCGGGCACGCCTACGGATCGGTCTACCCCGGTCCGATCGGGGCAATCCTGAGTCCACAATTGACCGGCACCACGGGCCACGACGATCCCAACGCCAGCCTGCCGTATGCGTCGTCGCTGTGTGGCGCATGTTTCGAAGCGTGCCCGGTGCGCATCGACATCCCGTCGATCCTCGTGCATCTACGTGCAGAGCAGGTGGATTCCGAACGTGGCGGCCTGCCCGGTGGCCAGGACCTCGCGATGAAAGCCGCTGGGTGGGCGATGGCGGGCGCAGGCCGATTTTCGTTGGCGGAAAAGGCATTGTCGGCAGGACGACTCATCGCGGGCAAGGACCACCGTATCTCCGCCCTCCCCTGGCCGGCGTCGAAATGGACTGCCAGTCGAGACATCCCGGAACCACCGAAGGAGACGTTCCGGCAGTGGTGGGCCCGCACGCACGGAGAGGACGGGCGATGACCGACGCCAGGACGGCCGTGCTGGGCCGCATCCGCGATGCGCTGGCCGCCGCGCCGCCCGCGTTGGTGACAGTACCCCGCGACTACGATCGGGCGCCGCTCAGCGGGCCCGGCGACATCTCGCGCTTCGCCGAGGCGGTCGCCGAATACCGTGCCAACGTGTACCACATCGACGTCGACGAAATCTCCTCCACGGTAAGCAGACTCGTCGGGCCCGAAGCCACTGTCGTGATACCCGCCGATCTCCCGGCTGCCTGGGTGCGCGGTGTACGGACCGTCGCCGACGATCCGGTTCTCGACATCGAGCAGTTGGACGACGTCGACGCGGTGTTGACCGGTTGCGCGGTCGGCATTGCCGCGACCGGCACGATCGTGCTCGATGCCGGGCCGACGCAGGGCCGACGCGCGATCACGCTGGTGCCCGATCATCACATCTGTGTCGTGCGCGCCGATCAAATCGTCGACACCGTGCCACAGGGATTCGCGGCCCTGAGCACCGATCGCCCGCTGACGTTCATTTCCGGCCCCAGCGCGACGAGCGACATCGAACTGGAGCGGGTGGAAGGTGTGCATGGTCCACGGACGCTCGACGTGCTGATCGTGTGACGCGTCCTTGCTGAAGGCTTGCGACAACCCTCCCGGCCGTTGAGGATGCGCCCCGACTATGAGCGACAAAGTCGCCGAGTATTCGAGAAGTTCACGCGAGTAACGCTACGGCGGAGATTCGGGCCTGCGGCCGCCACAGCGTTACTGGTGCAGTGATCTGCCACTATGCCGAGGATCCCAGTCAGTATGTGGCAGTAGCCCTCGGCGTAGTTGCGACATCGAATGCCGTTGATAGCCACTGTTGTCCGTTGTCCACTTGGCCAGCGACAATGTCGCTACAAGGCGGGCACGCCAAAACATGAGATCGGTGTGGCCGAAGAGGCGCAAGTGAACCACTAATTCTCGGCGACCGCGACTGGCGTGACACATGTTGCTGTTGAGTCGATTTCAGCGACATTGTCGCTAATAGCCGGGCACGGCGACTACCGTGTCGACCCTCGCACAATCAATTCCGGTTGAAACACCACATGTTTCGGCCGACGGCGCACGGAATCCTCCGATGCGGCGATCAGCAGGTCTACGGCCGTGGAGCCGATCGCGCGAGTGGGCTGCCGCACAGAGGTCAGCGGGACGACGGCAGACCGGGCGAAATCGATGTCGTCGTAACCGACCAGTGCCATATCGTCAGGCACTCGCAGGTCACCGATGAGACTCAGCGCCTGCAAAACGCCGATCGCCAGCAGGTCGTTGGCACAGAACACCGCATCCGGCCGCGCCCGCGGAGCTCGTTGCCGCAACTGCTCACCCACCGCAGTGCCTGCCTGCACACTCGGCGCCGCGGTATCGATGATTTCCAATTGCGCGCCGGGTGTTTCGGCGATGGCCTCCGCTGCGCCACGACGGCGATCCCGGATCTGGCGCAGCGTGCCCGGGCCGCCGACGAACGCAATCCTGCGCCGGCCGGTTGCACACAGGTGCTCCACCGCCAGCCGGGCACCGGCCACGTCGTCGACGGCGACCGAGTCGAACGGGGTGCCGCTGCCGTCACGATCCACGAGCACGACGGGGGTTCCACGCTCATGCAGCGCGGTCAGCCGCTGCAGATCCTCCCCGACTGGAGATACCAGCAGTCCGAAGACCCGTTGCTCATCGAAGGCGTCGATATAGGCGCGTTCGCGGTCGGTGTCGTCGTCGGACGTGCCGAGGAGCACGGTCAGATCGTGTTCACCGGCGCGGCGTTCAGCGGCTCGGGCGATGTCGGTGAAGAACGGGTTGCCGATGTCGAGCACGACCAGTCCGACACTTCGCGATCGTCCCGCCTTCAGTTGACGCGCGGCGTCATTGCGCACGAACCCCAGACGGTCGATGGCGGCCTGCACCCGCGCGACCGTGGCAGGCGCGACCTTGTCCGGGGCGTTGAGCACATTCGAGACCGTGCCCACCGACACCGACGCCGCAGCCGCGACCTCGCGCATGCTCACCACGTGAACCATCACACCATGGCGGCGGCCCGACTGGTCCGCGGCACGTACCGCCGTGGCGGGAACCATCGGGAGGCGAGCTCGCGCAACTCGGTGAGACCGCCGCTGACGATGCCCTGTGCACGGGCGGTGAGCAGCACGTTGCCCAGCGCGGTCGCCTCGACCGGACCGGCCAGCAGCGGCATGCCAAGCCGGTCCGCGGTCAGCTGACACAACAGTTCGTTCTGCGAACCGCCGCCGACCATGTGGACCGTGCGGACGGTCACCCCAGAAAGCTCCGCGGCGGTGCACACCGCCGAGGCGAATGCCGCAGCGAGGCTTTCGAGGATCGCACGCACCATGCGTGCGGGATCGGCAGGTGCTTGAAGACCGCGTTCGGTGTACCAGTCGACGATGCGTGCCGGCATATCACCGGGCGGCAGGAACCGTGGGTCGTTGGTGTCGAACACCTCCTGCGGCGCGGGCACATGCGTGGCGTCTTCGAGCAGATCGGTGAGTTCGACGTCATGGCCGTCCCGCTCGTACTGCCGGAGGGTTTCGCTGAGCAGCCACATGCCCATGACGTTGTGCAGGAAGCGGATTCGGCCGTCAGCGCCGACCTCGTTGGTGAAGTTGGCGGTGCGGCTGGCCTCGGTGGCCACCGGGCCGGACAACTCGACGCCCACCAACCCCCATGTGCCGCAGGAGATATACGCCGCCTGCTCGGCGTCCATGGGGATCGCGGCGACGGCCGACGCGGTGTCGTGCGACGCTACCGACACGACCTCGGCGCGCACGCCCAGTTGTGCGGAAACCTCGGTCAGTAGCGGTCCTCTGCTGCTGCCTGCGTCGACGACATCGGGGAACAGCGCGTGCGGCAGGCCAAGCCGCGACATCAGCTCGCGGTCCCACGCACCGTCCAAACCCAGCAGTGCGGTGGTCGAGGCGTTGGTCCGTTCGGCAACCCGATCCCCCGTCAACCAATACGTCAGCAGATCGGGCACCAACAGCACCGTGTCGGCCAGGTCGAGCATGCCCTCGGCACGCTCGACCGCGAGCTGGTAGACCGTGTTGAACGGCAAGAACTGAATACCGTTGCGCTGGTACAGCTCTCGCATAGCAACAACGTCATGCACGAGCTCGACACCCCGCTCCGTCCGTGCGTCACGATAGTGCATGGGCTGCGACAGCAGCCGGCCGTCCCGCAACAGGCCGTAGTCGACAGCCCACGAGTCGACGCCGATTCCGACCAGGTTGTCGCATTCGCGTCCCGCGCGTGTGAGGCCCTCCACGACGTGTCCGTACAGGCCGGGTATGTCCCAGTGCAACGCATTCCGGGTGCCGTCCCACAAACGCACCGGATCATTCGAGAACCGCGCGAGGGTACGCATATCCAACCGGTCGCCGTCGATGTCGGCGACCATGACCCGGCCGCTCGTGGCGCCGAGGTCGACGGCAGCTACCTGAGCGCTCATCGCAAGAATGCCGCGGCGACACCCGCGTCCACCGGCACATGCAGGCCGGTTGTGTGGGAGAAGTCCGACGTGCACAACGCGAACGCGGCGTTGGCAACGTGCTCGGGCAGCACCTCACGCTTCAGCAGGGTCCGCTGTGCGTAGTACTTGCCGAGGTCTTCTTCGGCAACGCCGTACACCGCGGCGCGCTTGGCTCCCCAGCCGCCGGCGAAGATGCCCGAACCGCGCACCACGCCGTCGGGATTGATGCCGTTGACCTTCACGCCGTGCTCGCCCAGTTCGGCGGCGAGGAGCCGAACCTGGTGCGCCTGATCGGCTTTCGTGGCCGAGTAGGCGATGTTGTTGGGCCCGGCGAACACCGAGTTCTTCGACGAGATGTAGATGATGTCGCCGCCGAGCTTCTGGTCGATGAGCGCACGCGCAGCGGCCTTCGACACCAGGAACGACCCACGCGCCATCACATTGTGCTGCAGATCCCAATCTTCGGCCGTGGTGTCCAGCAGTGACTTCGACAGCGACAGACCGGCATTGTTGACCACGATGTCGATACCACCGAACGCGAGCACCGTCGCGTCGACGGCCGCCTGCACCGCGCACTCGTCGGTGACATCGGCCGCGATCCCGACCGCCACGTCACTGTTGCCGATCTCGGCCGCGGCCTCGGCAGCCTTCTCGCCGTTCAGGTCGGCGATCACCACGCAGGCCCCTTCGGCGGCCAGCCGGGTCGCGATGGCCTTGCCGATACCCGAAGCCGCGCCCGTGACGAGCGCGATGCGGGTGGCCAGCGGCTTGGGCTTGGGCATCCGGGCGAGCTTGGCTTCTTCGAGTGCCCAGTATTCGATGCGGAACTTCTCCGACTCGTCGATGGGCGCGTAAGTCGAGATGGCCTCCGCGCCGCGCATGACGTTGATGGCGTTGAGGTAGAACTCGCCTGCCACCCGAGCGGTCTGCTTGTCCTTGCCGTAACTGAACATGCCGATACCGGGAATCAGGACGATCGCCGGGTCGGCACCGCGGATGGCGGGGCTGTCGGCGGTGGCGTGCCGGTCGTAGTACGCCTGGTAGTCGACGCGGTAGGCCTCGTGAAGCTCGGCCAGCCGGGCCTTGCACTCATCGATCGGCGCGCCGGCGGGCAGATCGAGTACGAGTGGCTTGACCTTGGTGCGCAGGAAGTGGTCGGGGCAGCTGGTGCCCAGCGCCGCCAAACGGGGATGCTCGGCGGCCGAGAGGAATTCGAGCACGCGCGGATCGTCGGTGTAGTGCCCGACCTGCGGCTTGTCGGTTGAGGCCAATCCGCGGATGAACGGGGCGAGTTCGGCGGCCTTGGTGCGGCGCTGATCTTCTGGCAGCGGGCCGTAGCCGGGCAGCGGAGCGCCGAACGGCTCGGGACGCCCGTTCTGCTCGATGTAGCGCTCGGCGGTTTCGATGATCTCCAGCGAATGCGCCTCGGCCTCAGCCGAAGTCGAGCCCCATGCGGTGATGCCGTGCCCACCGAGGATGGTGCCGATCGCCTGGGGGTTGCGACGCTTGATCTCGGCGATGTCTAGGCCGAGCTGAAAACCCGGTCGCCGCCACGGCACCCACACCACGCGGTCGCCGAAGATCTGCTTGGTCAGTGCCTCTCCATCGGCGGCCGTCGCCAGTGCGATCCCCGAGTCGGGATGCAGATGGTCGACGTGATCGGCATCGACGAGGCCGTGCATCGCCGTGTCGATCGACGGCGCGGCGCCGCCACGACCGTGCAGGCAGTAGTCGAACGCGGCGACCATCTCGTCCTCGCGTTCGACACCGGGATACACGTCGACCAGTGCGCGCATGCGGTCGAGCCGCAGCACCGCGAGCCCTTTCTCGCTGAGTGTGCCGAGGTCTCCGCCGGATCCCTTGACCCACAGCAGCTCAACCGGCTGGCCGGTGACGGGGTCGATATCGGTGCCCTTGGCCGACGTGTTGCCGCCGGCGTAGTTGGTGTTCTTCGGATCGGAGCCGAGCCGGTTGGAACGGCCGATCAACTCGGTGACGGTCTCATTGGTCATGTTCATGCTCCCCAGGAGGATTGGGTTCCGCCGACGCGATCGGCGTTGATGGTGTTCTGGTAGCCCGATGCGGCGAACGCCGCCATCGGGTCGCCGGGCAGACCCCGGTCGGTGCGCCACTGTGCGAGCGCCGGGCGGACATCGGTATAGAAGGCGTCCATGAAGATTCCGTTGGCGCCCAACACATCGCCGGCTTCCTGCGCGGCGGCGAGGGCTTCGGTATCGACCAGCAGGGCGCGGGCCGTCATCTCCTGCACGTTGAGCACCGACCGGATCTGACCGGGAATCTTGGCTTCGACGTTGTGGCACTGGTCGAGCATCAGGGCGACGCCCGAGCCCGTATCCAGCCCACCGCCGCGGATCACCTCGAACATGATGCGAAACAGCTGGAACGGGTCGGCCGCACCGACGATGAGATCGTCGTCGGCGTAGAAGCGCGAGTTGAAGTCGAACGATCCGAGCTTTCCGAGCCGCAGCAGCTGCGCGACGATGAACTCGATGTTGGTCCCCGGCGCGTGGTGGCCGGTGTCCAGGCACACCATGGCCCGTTCGCCGAGCGCGCTCACCTGCGCGTACGAGGTGCCCCAGTCCGGCACGTCGGTCATGTACATGGCCGGCTCGAAGAACTTGTATTCCAGCACCATTCGCTGGTCAGGGCCGATGTGCTGATAGATCGACGCGAGCGATTCGGCCAATCGATCCTGGCGGCCCCGGATGTCACCCTGCCCCGGGTAGTTCGTGCCGTCGGCCAGCCAGATCTTGAGATCGCGAGACCCCGTCTGGTTCATGATCTCTATGCACGCCAGGTGATGATCGATGGCCTTCTGCCGGACCGCCTTGTCGGTGTGGGTCAGGCTGCCGAACTTGTAGTCGTCGTCCTGGAAAGTGTTGGAGTTGATCGTGCCCAGCACGACGCCCTGCTCGGCGGCGTAGGTGGACAGGGCCGCGTAGTCGTCGACCGTGTCCCACGGAATGTGGAGTGCGACGCTCGGCGCCAATCCGGTGAGGCGGTGCACGGTCGCGGCGTCGGCGATCTTCTCCTCGATGGTGCGCGGCGTGCCAGGGGTGCCGAAGACCTTGAAGCGCGTACCAGAGTTACCGAAGGCCCATGACGGCAGTTCGATCGCGAGGTTGTCCAGCGTCGGATGCAAGCTGATGGGACTCATGCCGGGGTCCTTTCCTTCCGATGGCTTACGGGCGCGCCGTAGCGTTCGACCTCGATTTCCTGCAGTGTCCTCCCGCGGGTGGCCGGCGCCCAGACCGCGCCGATCAGCAGGGCGACGGTGAGCAGCGCGACCAGCAGGACACCGACGGCGGTCAGACCGGTGGCGGCCAGCAGCGTCGGGAAGAAGTAGCTGAGCACGCCGGTCATGGTGCGGACGACGAAGAACATCACGCCCTGGGCGCTGGCGCGGTACGGCGTGGCGAAGAGTTCGCTGGCCCACAGGCTGTAGAAGGCTTGCGCGCCGATACCGGACGAGATGCCCCACAGCACGGCGAAGACCAACATCGTCGGAACGCCGTTGTCGGTGAAGGCCACCAGCACGATCCAGGCGACGATGCCGAGTGCCGCACCGATCACGTAGAGCAGGCGCTGCGACATCCGGTCGGCATAGCGCATGAATCCGAAGTACGTGGCCAGCACGGTGCAGCCCCAGACGAGAACCTGCAGCAGGTTCTGGGCGACCGGGCTGTGCAGACCGGCGGTGTCGTAGACGCGTGGCATGAAGATGCCCGCCTGTCCCGCGACGGTGTTCCAGAACAGATAGATGCCGCCGAGGAACAACAGGGCCGTGATGTTGACCCGCTTCGAGAACAATCCGCGCAGCCCGCGCAGGCCCACCGCAGAGGCCACCTCGCGCGGTTCGACCTTCGCCTCGTCGGTCCAGATCTGCGATTCGACGAGCCCCTGGCGGACCCACCACACGACGGCGGCCACGACGAACAGGTGCACGAAGATCAATCGGGAACCGAGCAGACCGAGCGGCGCCAGGGCGGCGGCCAGTGCGAATCCGATCAGCGGACCCGTCGACCACGCCAGCTGGGCGGTACCGACATGCTTGGCCCGATCCGTCGACGGCGCCTGTTCGGCGATGTAAGTCCACGACGCAGGTACACCCGCGCCCACCGCGATGCCGGTGATGACGAACGCGGCGAGCAGCATCACGTAGTTGACCGCGAACGCCGCCAGCAGCACGCCGGCCATGTACACCAGCAGGTCATAGGTGTAGATCGCCTTACGGCCGAAGCGGTCGCACAGCGGTCCACCGAGAATGGCGCCGATGGCGGCGCCGAACGCGTTGGCGCTGAGCGCGGCGAGAAGGCCGACGGCGAAATTGCTGATGCCGAACTCGGCCTGCCAGAAACCCAGGCTGGTCGCGATGGCGATGATCGACCCGGCTTCGATGTAGTTGGACATGGCCACCGCGATGGTGGCCCGCCAACCGGTGGTGGAGCGCGCTCCGAGCTTCATGGGTTTCCTAAGGTTGGACGGGTATTGAGTGGTCGCGTCAGCGGGCGTCAGTCGAGATGGAAGTACTCGAACAACGGCCGCATCTGCTCGTCGGGCTTGTCACCGCTCACGAAGTACTCGGCCATCTCGGCCTGCCAGCGCGCGTTGACGTCGGTCTCGGCCATCCGCTTCTGTGCGAGCGCGAAGTCGTCGGTTTCCAGGTAGCCGACCACCAAGCCGTCGCTTTCCCGCACGAACAGCGAGTAGTTGCGCCACCCCGCCGTGGACAGCGCATCCAGCATCTCCGGCCACACCTTTTCATGGATGGTGAGGTACTCATCCATCCTGTCCGGCCGAAGTTGAAGGAGGAAGCACACGCGCTGCTTGTTCGGTGCGGTGGGGACAGTCATTTAGGCCGCTTTCAAGATTGAAACGTTTCAATTCGTGATGGCGGTCACGTTAGACCAGCTTCCGCGCCATCGTCAAGACCGCGACCTGCGCGAAGAAATGCGAATTCAGCTACCGACCAGTACGGCCGAGGTTCTTAGCAAAGCATTATCGGCAGCTCCCAGCCGCCTTAGATTGCCCGCTTAGCGTTGTGGACAGGTTGAAGCGACGAAGCCCAACCGCCAGCTCTAGAAACCGACGGGAGGCTGATCATGACTATCACGAGCAACACCCCGGCTTCGGATCACCATTTTCGATACGGCAATCCGGCAGTCGTCTGCGACGGCGCCTCGATGCGGGCACATTGCCGTCAGCTGGCGACCGTCGTGACGGTCAAGGGAGACATCGACAACGGCAACCTCGAGCGAATCGCCGCGTACGTCGGCCGGTTCGTCCTCGCGGAGAAGCCGTTCGCCCTTGACCTGAGCGGTGTGAACAACTTTGCCCCGGAAGCGGTTTCGATGTTCTACGACATCGATGACCGCTGCGCCGCCGAAGGCGTGGACTGGGCCGTCATCGCGAGCCCGGCCGTTGCGGCTGAGCTGCGCCAGGAAGACGCGGGCGTTCCGCTGGCCGCATCGGTGCCCGAGGCACTGCATCACTTCGCCGAAGGCAACCTGGCTCGCCGCCGGTTGCTGCCCCTGCTTACCAAGAGCGCCTGAGAGAAAGGCCCATCCGACATGCTGATCGACGTTCGCTGGCTCACCGCCCTGCTGCACCGGCGCCGCCGGGCGGTGCACCCCGCTCACTAAACCCTCATAAGGCCGGGCCTACCGGCAACCTCACGGCCCTTATCGTCAACAGGCATGGACCAAGCCACATACGACAAGGGCCGTGAGATTCGTTCCGCGGTACTCGGCGACGACTACGTCGCACAGGCCACCGCAAACGCGGACGATTTCAACAAACCGCTGCAAGACCTCGTAACCGAATATTGCTGGGGTGCGGTCTGGGGCCGCGACGGGCTGGCCCTCAAAACCAGAAGCATGTTGAACCTCGCGATGATCTCAGTGCTCAACCGACCGCATGAACTGCGCACCCATATCCGGGGAGCACTCACCAACGGGGTCACGCGCGAGGAGATACGCGAGGTCTTTCTGCAGGTCGCGATCTATGCGGGCGTGCCTGCCGCAGTCGACAGCTTCCGGATGGCCCGCGAAGTCTTCGCCGAACTCGACGCGAAGTAGGCCATCGCCATGGATATCGGATTCATCGGCCTGGGCAACATGGGATTCCCGATGGCGCGGCGACTGATCGGTGCCGGCCATCAACTGGTGGTCTGCGATGCGCGGCGTGAAACCGTAGATGTCGCCGTCGCACTCGGTGCCGCCGCGGCAGGCACGCCACGCGATGTCGCCGACCGCTGCGAGACGGTGTTGGCCAGCCTGCCGACACCGCAGGTCTCCCTCGAGGTGGCCACCGGCACCGACGGCGTGATCGCGGGCAGTCGGGTCAAGCGGTTCGTGGACCTGTCCACCGTCGGCAGTGAGACTTCCCGCCAGATTTACTCCGCGCTCGCACAACGAGCCGTGGCTGCGCTGGACTGCCCGGTCAGCGGAGGTGTCAACGGCGCGGAGAAGGGAACTCTGGCGCTGATGGTCTCCGGGCCGCGAGACGACTTCGACGCCGTCGAACCAGTGCTCGCAGTGCTCGGCAGGCCGATCTTCGTCGGCGAGCAACCCGGCGCCGCGCAGACCATGAAGCTCGTGAACAACCTCATGGCGGCAGCCACTTTGGCGGCGACCGCCGAGGTCATGGTCATGGGAGTCAAGGCGGGGCTGGATCCCGCCGTCATGATCGAAGTCCTCAACGCCGGTTCGGGCGCCACCCACGCCAGTCGCGACAAGTTTCCCAAGGCCGTGCTGCCGCGCACGTTCGATTTCGGCTTCGCGACGGGCCTCATGGTCAAGGATGTGCGGCTGTACCTGGAGGAAGCCAAGAGCCTGGGCCTGCCGACCGATATCGCCGAAACCGTTGCCGCACTGTGGGAGACCACGCTGCGAGACGAGGGCCCCGACTCGGACTTCACCTCGATCGTCAAACCCGTCGAGGCCGCGGCCGGCGTGATCGTCGGTAGTCAGACCTGACGGCCCTGATTGTCACGCTGGAGTGGCGGTCGGCTTCGACAGCCACTCCAGCGTGACAATCGTGGGCGTTGGCGTGACAATCGCGGACAATCCCGGGCGTGGGGGCACTAGGCGATCGCGCCGGCGTCCTTGAGTTCAGCGATGCGGTCCCAGTCCATTCCCAACTCCATGAGCACCAGCTCGGTGTGCTCGGAAGCTTGTGGGGCGCGGGTGGTTTCGAGCGGTTCATGGTTGAACTGCACCGGCCCGCGCACCACGCGGAACGGCTTGCCGCCGTCAGCCGAGTCCACTTCGACGATCATGTCGTTGGCGATGGCCTGCTCGTCAGTGCTGAGGTCGACCAGGCTCTGGAACGGTGCCCATTGACCCTTCATCGTCTTGAGGTGCTCGCGCCAGTATTCGAAGGGCTTGCTGCGGATCGACTTGGCGATCAGTTCAGCTGCCGCCTCGGCGTTTTCGATCAGTGGAAGCACGTCGGAGAAGCGTGGATCGTCGGCCAGCTCGGGCAAGCCCAGATGCTCGAACGCGTCGCGGATGTAGCCGGTGGGGCTGACGATGCACAGGTTGATGGTGCCGCCATCCGAGGTCAGGTAGTTGCCGAGGAACGGATTGACCGTTGGGCCGATGGAATCCGGCATGAGCGAGCGCATCGTCTCGCCGGTCTCCATACCCTGCGTGACGCTCGCACCGGCGGCCCACCATGCGGTGGACAGCAGTGAGACGTCGACCTCGAGCGCTTCACCCGTGCGTTCGCGGTGGAACAGCGCGGCAGAGATGCCGCCCGCGATGTTCATGCCGCCGATCGAATCCCCGAATGCCGGGATGCCTTGCGACAGCGCACCACCCAGTTCCTCGGGAGTCAGGGCGTGCCCCACGCCGCTGCGCGTCCAGAATGCGGTGCCGTCGAATCCGCCGACCGTGCGCTCCGGCCCTTTGTCGCCGTAAGCGCTGCCGCGGGCGTAGATGATGTCGGGGTTGGCCGCCCGGATGTGTTCGACATCGAACTTGTTCTTTTGTCGCGCCTGGGGCATGTAGTTGGTGAGGAACACGTCGGCGGTCTTGGCGATCTCGTAGAGCACGTCCTGCCCGCCCGGCTGCGAGATGTCGATCCCGACGCTGCGCTTACCCCGGTTGGGATGCTCGATGAGCGGGTGACGGTTGGGGTCGAGCTCGAAGCCGCCCATGTTGATGAACCCGCGCTGCGTGTCACCGCGCACCGGATGTTCGACTTTGATGACGTCGGCACCCCAGTCGGCGAGGATGGCTCCCGCGGCGGGTACGAACGTGAACTGCGCGACCTCAAGAACCCGCACACCCTGCATAACCTTGATCAACGCAACCCCTAACCGTTGGACTTACGGTAAGTGTAGCGAGACGCGGGTTCTGTCAGTCGTCACGCCCGCCACTATGGTTGCCACGTGAGCCTTCCCCGCACGGTGGCCGGCAATCCGTATTTCTACCGTCTGATGCTCAGGTGGCATCGCCTTGTACCGCCAATCGAACGGCTGCTGCGTCTTCTCAGCCGCGGCAGGGTCGGCGTACTCGAGGTCGTCGGCGTGCCTTCGCTGCAACTGACCGTGGCCGGACGCAAGTCTGGCATCCCGCGTACGGTCATCGTGCAATATGTACCCGACGGCCAGGCAATGCTGTTGGTGGGCTCGAACTGGGGGCTCCCGACCCATCCGGATTGGGCACGCAACCTCCGGGCCACGGACCGCGCGTGTGTCAGTCGCAACGGATGCTGCGAAACCGTCACCGTCGAGCACCTGACCGGAGCTGAGCGTCAACGCGCTTGGACCGCCACACTCGACTTCTGGCCCAATTACGCGTTGGCGCAAGAACGTGCGGTGGCCCGCCCCTTCTGGCTTGTTGCGTTACGGCCGACCAGCGACTGACGCACGCACAAACCGCTCGGGAAACGCGCTATCGCCGGTGATATCAGGTTTCGAGAGACACCATGCCCGCTGGCTCGCGTTCGACGCACGTGGCCAGGGCTTCGCAGTCGCGTGAGTCTCACCGTTTGCGGGTATGCGACCACCCGACGGGGTTACCGTCGAGTAGGACCGTTGGTTGGAGGTCGGCGATGACCGTCACCGGAGAAGTCAACGAACGCCAGGCCAGGCAGGTTGCCGAGCAGGCACGCGAGGCGCAGTGGCGCCAGCCGAGCTTCGGCAAGGAATTGTTCCTCGGCAGGCTGCGGTTGGATCTGGTTCATCCGCATCCCCGCGGCCCGACCGACGCGACGGAACGCGGCGAGGCATTTCTCGCACGGCTGCGCAAGTTCTGCGAGTCGCAGATCGACGCCGCGGTGATCGAACGCGACGCTCAGATACCGGACGCGGTGATCCAGGGCTTGAAGGAACTCGGTGCGTTCGGCATGAAGATCGGCACCGAGTACGACGGGCTCGGACTGTCGCAGGTCTACTACAACAAGGCGCTCACACTGGTCGGCTCGGTGCATCCCGCGCTGGGCGCCTTGCTGTCCGCGCATCAGTCGATCGGCGTGCCGCAGCCGGTGTCGATGTTCGGCACTGATGAGCAGAAACGCACCTGGCTCCCCCGGTGTACACGGGAGATCAGCGCGTTCCTGCTCACCGAACCGGATGTCGGGAGCGATCCGGCTCGATTGCACGCGACCGCGGCGCCCGATGGCGACGACTATGTCCTCAACGGCGTCAAGTTGTGGACGACGAACGGCGTCATCGCCGACCTGCTGGTGGTCATGGCTCAAGTACCCAAGAGCGATGGGCACCGCGGCGGCATCACCGCGTTCTTGGTCGAAGCCGACTCCCCCGGCATCGTCGTGGCGAACCGGAACGCATTCATGGGACTGCGCGGCATCGAGAACGGTCTCACCAAACTGACCGATGTGCGGGTGCCTGCTGCCAACCGAATCGGCCGTGAAGGCGAAGGCCTCAAGATCGCGCTGTCGACGCTCAACGTGGGACGGCTGTCACTGCCCGCGGTATGTACCGGTACCGCGAAGTGGTGTGTGAAGATCGCGCGGGAATGGTCTAAGGAACGCGTGCAGTGGGGACGCCCGGTCGGTGAACACGACGCCGTGGCAGGCAAGGTGGCGTTCATCGCGGCCACCGCATACGGCATCGAGGCGATGGTCGAGCTCGCCAGCGAGCTGGCCGACGCCCGTCGCACCGACATCCGGATCGAGGCCGCGCTCGCCAAACTGTACGGCTCGGAGATGACGTGGCTGATCGCCGACGAGCTTGTGCAGATCCGCGGCGGGCGGGGCTTCGAGACCGCCGAGTCGCTGGCGGCGCGCGGCGAACGCGGGGTGCCCGCCGAGCAGATACTGCGCGACTTGCGCATCAACCGGATCTTCGAAGGCTCAACCGAGATCATGCATCTGATGCTCGCCCGCGAGGCCGTCGACGCGCATCTGTCGGTAGCGGGCGACATCATCGACCCCGACGCCGACCTGCGGCACAAGGCGAAGGCCGCCGGGAAGGCAGGCAAGTTCTATGCGCGCTGGCTGCCCACCCTGGTCACCGGGAAAGGCCAGCTGCCAACATCGTTCACCGAGTTCGGGCCGCTGGCCGAACACCTGCGCTACGTCGAACGGGCCAGCCGGAAGCTGGCGCGCTGCACGTTCTATGCGATGTCCCGGTGGCAGGGAAAGCTCGAGCACAAGCAGCGGTTCCTGGGCCGGATCGTCGATATCGGCGCCGAGCTGTTCGCGATGACGGCAGCGTGTGTCCGGTCCCGGCGCGACGGCGAACCCGACACCGCAACGGAACTCGCCGACGCGTTCTGCCGGCAGGCCCGGGTGCGAACCGACCGACTGTTCACCCAGCTCTGGGACAACAGCGACGACTCCGACCGAACCTTGGCCCGCGGGGTTCTCGCCGGTCATTACACGTGGCTTGAGGACGGCATCATCGACCCGTCGATCGACGGGCCGTGGATCGCTCAGGAAGGCGGCGACATCGAGGCCGACGTACACCGGGTCATCCGTTGACCGACTTGCGGTGGACTCCGTGGCGGGCGCCACGGCGTCGCTCCGGCTACTGCCTGCGCCGACACCTATGGCCGAATCCAACGGCGGCACTTGACATTTAGGGCGTGTGTAACGCTGCGGGCGGTTAAACTGAACAGGTTATGACGACCCCGTCGAACGCGCGTCGCGGCGGATGGGGACATCGGCCGCACGCAACGTATCTAGGCGATCATCGGCTCAGCCGGCGACAGGCGCGTCGGCTGAGCCGGCGCTTCGCCGGTGTCGGCGTCACCATTTCCGCGGCACGCCTTCGTCAGATCGCCGCAGGCGCGCCCGCAGCCGACGCTGAACTGACGAATGTGGAATTCGCCCGCGTCGCCTGCGAGCTCGCACGGGACAAACGGCTGGCCAACAGCGGGCGTGCCAAGCGCCACTACGCCAACTGGCTCATCACCGCAGGCATGTGTCTCGTAGCGCTCGGTTCGCTGTTGTGCATGGCCCTGTTGTTGTTCAGCCTGATGCTGCACACTGCGCCGTTCTGAGCGTCAAGCGACCCGCGTCAGAACTCCACGCTGAAGTACTGCGTCTCCTGGAACTCGTGCAGTCCGTCGCGAGCCCCTTCACGGCCGAGACCGCTCTGCTTCATACCGCCGAACGGGGCTGACGGGTCCGAGACGATTCCACGGTTGATGCCCACCATGCCGGCGTCGAACGACTCCGCAAGCCGCAGCGCGTCCTGCAGCCGACCGGCGTAAATGTATGCAGCCAACCCATATTCGGTGTCATTGACCCAACGCCGCAGATCGTCCTCGTTCTCCCACACCACCACCGGTGCGACGGGTCCGAAGATCTCGTCGGCGATGATGGCCGCGTCGGGAGCCACACCGGTCAACACCGTCGGCGCGACGAACCAACCCTCGTCCGGGGTTTCGGCCGCGGCCGCGATCACCGCTCCATCGGCCACCGCCGCATCGATCGCGGCAGCGACTCGCTCTGCGGCGCGAGCACTGACCAGCGGCCCGATCTGCGAGTCCGGGTCGGAGGCCGGGCCAACGCGCAAGGCCGACACTTCGGCCGAGAACCTGTGGACGAACTCGTCGACGACCGCGGCATGCACATAGAACCGGTTGGCCGCGGTGCAGGCCTGCCCGCCACCGCGGTACTTGGCCACCATCGCACCCTGAACCGCAGCGGCGACATCGGCGTCGGCGGTCACCACGAACGGCGCATTACCGCCGAGTTCCATGCTGGCATTGACGATCCGGTCGGCGGCCTGCTTGAGCAGCACCCGTCCGACGCCGGTGGAACCGGTGAACGACACCTTGCGGACCCGGTCGTCGGCCAGCCAGGCCGACACCACGGCGGCGGCATCCGTGGTCGGGACCACGTTGACCACACCGTCGGGCACGCCGGCCGCCGACAGGATCGCGGCGATCGCCAACGCCGTCAATGGCGTCTCGGCGGCCGGCTTCAGCACCACCGTGCAACCCGCGGCCAGTGCGGGCGCGATCTTGCGGGTGGCCATGGCCGCCGGGAAGTTCCACGGCGTCACAAGCGCTGCGACGCCGACCGGCTTGTGCGTGACCAGCGTCCGGGCGCCCCCGGCTGGGCTGATGCCGTACGCACCGTCGGTCCGCACTGCCTCCTCGCTGAACCAGCGGAAGAACTCCGCGGCGTAGCCGACCTCCGCGCGGGCGTCGGCTTGCGATTTGCCGTTTTCGGCGCAGATGAGCGCGACCAGTCGGTCAGTGTCGGCGATCATCAATTCGTAGACGCGGCGCAGGATTTCGCTGCGATGCCGGGGGCTGCTGGCGGCCCAATCACCGAAGGCCCGATGCGCGGCGTCGACGGCGGATTCCGCGTCGGCCACGGTCCCGTCGGCGACCTCGGCGATCACGAGCCCGCTAGCGGGGTCATGCACCTCGAAGGTTCGCGACGCGCCATGCGTGCTGCCGCCGACGAGAATGCCGTGCTTCGTGTCGAGTTCGGCGATCACGTTCTGAGCGTTCACTTCGTTCCTAGGGGTAGAGGCCGCGGCGCTGCGCGGCCTGGGCGACACGTCCGACGGCGAGGCAGGTGGCCGCGGTGCGCAGCGGCAGCTTCAGTTGCGCCGCGTGCGCCGAAACTTCGTCCCACGCGGTGAGCATGCGCTCGGCCAGCCGCGACTCGACCTCGTCGGCGCGCCACCAGTAGGCCTGATTCGCCTGCACCCATTCGAAATACGACACGATCACACCACCGGCGTTGGCCAGGATGTCGGGCACGACCAGCTTTCCTGCGTCGTTGAGCACCTGATCGGCCTCGGGTGTGGTCGGGCCGTTCGCGCCCTCCACCACAACCCGCGCCCGGATACGATGCGCGTTGCCGGCATGGATGACGCCTTCGACGGCGGCCGGCACCAGCAGATCGACATCGCTTTCCAACAGATCGGCATTCGACACTTCGACACCACCGGCGAATGCGACCACCGACCCGGTGGCGTCGACATGCTTTTCGAGGGCGACCACATCCAAACCGGTCGCCTGTGCCACGGCACCGTACTGGTCGGACACCGCGACCACGCGCACGCCTTCGTCCTGCAGGAAGCGGGCGGCATGCCGGCCGACCTTGCCGAAGCCCTGAACCGCAGCGGTCGCACCCTCGACGGTGATCCCGCGCGATCGCAGCGCGGCCAACGCCACGTGCACCACGCCACGCGATGTCGCGGTGGCCCGGCCGAGCGAGCCGCCGAGGCTCACGGGCTTACCCGTGGTGACGCCGAGAACGGTGTGCCCCTTCTGCACGGAGTAGGTGTCCATGAGCCAGGCCATGGTGTTCTCGTCGGTACCGACGTCGGGAGCAGGGATGTCGTGAGCGGGCCCGATCAACGGGCTGATCTCGCTGGTGTAGCGGCGGGTCACGCGTTCCAGCTCGGCGGTGCTGTACTGGCGCGGGTCGATGCGCACCCCGCCCTTGGCGCCGCCGTACGGCACGTCGAGCAGTGCGCACTTCCACGTCATCCACATCGCGAGTGCCCGCACCTCGTCGAGCGTGACGTCGGGCGAGTACCGCAGACCGCCCTTGGCGGGGCCGCGGGAGACGTTGTGCTGCACCCGATGTCCGATGAGGAGCTCGATATCGCCGTTGTCCCGGCGCAGCGGGACGCTGACGGTCACCTCGCGACGCGGAGTGGACAAGACCTCGTACACGCCCTCGTCGTAGCCGAGGATCGTCGTCGCTTCACGCAGCTGCGCGCGGGCATCGTCGAGCGGGCTGAGCTCAACCGCGGATTCCACGGCGAGGGTCATGCGATCTCCCGGAAGACTGCGTCGAGAATGTCGAGGCCTTCGTCGAGCAGGTGATCGGGCATGCTCAGCGGCGGCAGGAACCGCAGCACGTTGCCGTACGTACCGCACGTGAGCACGACGAGACCCTGCGCGTGGGCGGCCGCCGCGATGCGCTTGGTCAGGTCGGCGTCGGGGTCGGTGGTGCCCGGCTTGACCAACTCGATGGCGATCATGGCGCCACGGCCCCGGACGTCGGCGATCCGCGGATCGGCAGCGGCCAGCGCGTTGAGCCGGCCCAACATGGTTTCGCCGATCCGCGCGGCGCGGGCCACGAGACCGTCGCGTTCGATGGTGTCGATGACGGCGAGCGCGGCCGCGCAGGCCAGTGGGTTGCCGCCGTAGGTGCCGCCGAGCCCGCCCGCATGCGGGGCGTCCATGATCTCGGCGCGGCCGGTGACTGCCGACAGCGGCAGGCCGCCCGCGATGCCCTTGGCGCTGACGATGAGGTCGGGTACGACGCCGTCGTGCTCGCACGCGAACATCGCTCCGGTACGGGCGAATCCCGTCTGCACCTCGTCGGCCACGAACACCGCGCCGCTCTCGGTGCACCAGTTCTGCAGCGCCTTGAGGAATCCCGGTGCGGGAACGATGAATCCGCCCTCGCCGTGGATCGGCTCGATCACCACAGCCGCGACGTTGTCGGCGCCGACCTGCTTGTCGATGAGGTCGATGGCGCGAGCTGCCGCAGCGGCGCCGTCGATCTCGCCGTCACGCAGCGGGTAGGACGCCGGAACCCGGTACACCTCACCGGCGAACGGTCCGAACCCGTGCTTGTAAGGCTGGTTCTTGGCGGTCATCGCCATCGTGAGGTTGGTGCGGCCGTGGTAGGCGTGATCGAACACCACCACGGCCTGCCTGCGCGTGTGCGCGCGGGCGATCTTGACCGCGTTCTCGACGGCCTCGGCACCGGAGTTGAACAGCACGGTGCGTTTGTCGTGGTCCCCCGGGGTGAGGCGGTTGAGCTGCTCGGCCACTCGCAGGTACCCCCCGTAGGGCGTCACCATGAAACAGGTGTGGGTGAACGCCGCAACCTGCTGTGTGACCGCGTCGACGACGGCGGGGGCGCTGTTGCCGACGGTCGTCACCGCGATTCCGGAACCGAAGTCGATGAGCTGGTTGCCGTCGACGTCGGCCAGCACGCCACCGCCCGCGGCGACGACATAGACCGGCAGGGTGGTGCCGACGCCGCGAGCCACCGCGGATTCCTTGCGCGCCTGCATCTCCTGCGAGAGCGGCCCCGGGATCGCTGTGACGAGCCGACGCTCCTGCGTGAGCGCTTGACCGGCAAGTTCAGTGGTGGTCACCTGTCCTCCTACTGCTGTGCTGTGTTGCCGCTCACGTTAAGGAGTTCGCAGCTGCGACTGCAGTGCACATACGCACAATCGCCGCGATAGATGATGTGCAAAACTGTCACCATGGTGACCGTCGGCAACATCCTGGCCGCCAAGGCGCTCGGATTGCGCGGTGTCCACATCTGCCGCGCCGACGCCGACATCCGGTGGGTCGCGACGAGCGAACTCCCCGACCCCGCGCCTTTTCTCGAAGGCGGTGAGGTGCTGCTCACGACAGGACTCGAGACCGGGGCTTGGCACGACGAGTGGGACGAGTACGTCGGCCGGCTCGCGACGGCCACGGTCGCAGCGATCGGCCTGGGCGTCGGGCTCACCCACGCACGGATGCCCGCCGAACTCGTCGCTGCGTGCCGCAGGCACGGGGTCAACCTGTTCGAGGTGCCGCGGCGCACCACGTTCGTCGCGATCAGTCGCCACGTGGCGCAGCTACTGCAAGAGCAGGAGTCCATCGCGGCCAGGGAAGCATTCAAGACCCAGCGCCGCCTGATCTCAGCAGCGGCCAAGTCCGACCCGGCGGCCGCGGTGGTCACCGCGCTCGCGCAGGCAGTCGGCGGAGCGGCGTGCCTGTTGGCGCCGGACGGACGCGTCGTCACCGGCCCGGTGGGTCCGAGGCGCGCCGACTTTCCCCTCGACGAGGTGGCCGCCGATGTTCGGCGGTTGCAGGCCCACGGCTTGCGGTCGGCCGCCGCCCGGTCACGGCCCGCAATGTCGGTTTCAGTGCAGCCCATCGGGCTACGCGGCAAGCCATCGACCTACCTCGCGACGATCGGTCCCACCCGGCTCTCAGACGGGCAACGCCATGCGGTGACCACGGCGGTCGCGGTTCTGGGGCTCGTCGACGAGCAGCAGCGCAGTCGTGCCGCGACCCGCAGGCATGTGCGTAGCCGGGCGATCGAACTGCTCGCCGGAAATGACTCCAGCACAGCGCGATTGGTGCTGGAACTGGACGCACCGGCGCCGGTTGTCACCGAGCGGATCCGCTTCTTGCGGGCAAGCGGAAGCGAATCCGATCTGCGCGACGCACTGCCCGCTCTTGAGCACCGAGGCGTTCTGGCAGCTTTGTATGCCGACGAACTGTGCGCCGTGGTGGCGCCCGACAAGGCCGAAGCCCTCGGCGCCGGGTTGGCCGAAGTCGGCTTACAGGTCGGAATCGGCGCGGCCGTGCGGTTGCCGGACGGCGATACCGGTTACCGGACAGCTGGACTGGCGCTCGCCCAGACCACCCCGACCGCGGGGATGGTCGTCTGGGATCGCGTCGTCGACGACGGTCCGCTCGGCCTCATCGATCCGGAACGAGCTACCGCGTTCGCCGAATCATGGCTCTCCGGATTGGATTCCGGCCAGCTGGAGACGCTGCGCTGCTTTCTTCGCCACCATGGTTCACGTCTCAAGGTCGCCGAAGAGCTTGGGCTGCACCGCAACACCGTGCGCAACCGGCTCGACGCGATCGAGGCACTGCTGCCGGGAAAGCTCGATGATCCGCAGACCAGGGTCAGCGCGTGGATCGCGCTGCAGTCGCTACACCCCCATTGACGTCAGCCTTTGAAGTAGACGACCTGGTGTGTGGTAGCCAATAGTGCGCCGTTGCTGCCCCACAGCTGCGCTGACTGATCGAAATATCCGCTGGAGAACCGCTGCGCCCGCGCGGTCGCCAGTACGAAGCCCTCGCCCTGCGCCGCAACCTCTTCGGCGTCGGCGTGGAAGTAAATCGTCATCGATATGGTGCCCGCGGGCATGAATTGGCCGCGGCGCAGGAACGCCCGCGGATAGAAGATGTCGCTGACCGCGGTGAGCGACGCGAAATCCATTGGACGGGGCGGGTTGTTGCGCACCCACAGCGTCGTGGTCGAGGATTCGGATGGCGCGCCGTCGACTGGCATCGGGCCGTCCACGAACCGCATGTCGTAGTTGTCGAACCACACCACGCCGAACGGTGATTGCGCTCGCTCGATCTCCTCAGGCGCCGGTGCCTGCGGCGCTGTGATCTCGGTGTCGGCCCACGTATCGCGACGCAGCCCGAACACGGCGGTGGCCGAGGTCTTCGGTTCACCGTCCTGACTCAGTTCGACGATCCAGTGCTGATTCGAGCGGTTGGTCTTGATCGCCCTGGCGTGGATGTCGAAGTCACCATCGGCGATCGGGGCCAGGTAGTTCACGGTGAGTGCCACCGGCTGACCGTGCACGTCGGGCTGGGATTCGATGGCCCGCACCAGGGTGGCAGCGGTGATGCCGCCGAACGGGCCGACCATGTTCGCCCATTCCGGCAGCGTGTGCCCTCGCAAGCGCCCTTCATCAGCGGAATCGAGGTCAAGGGCCTTGTCGAAGTAGTTCACCCGGCCAATGTACTCAGGCGGTGGTCAGGCCGGTTTCGCGGCGGGGGGCGAGTAATTCGGCTTGCCCAGCCCCAGCCCCTGCTGGGCGATCATGTTGCGGAACACCTCAAGCGTCCCACCGTAGATTCCGGTCGGACCGGCAAGCCGGAAGATGTACTCGACGCCGTCCGTCAATGTTCCGGCCGGCCCGAGAATGTCCATGAGATCCGGCGAGACGTCGCGCATGGTTTGGGCGATCGCGACGCGTCCATACATGTGCGGCGTGCTCATCGCCGCTTCCATCCGGGCGACGCCGCGGCCGAGCCGGTACCTCGCGGCCTCATCGTCGGGAGCCTCGGCGGCAACCCGATCCACCGCTTCGGCCATCAACGTGATGTGTTCGGTCATCGTGGCGATCTTCTCCAGGCCCGCGGCGTCACGTTCGAACGTGCCGTGTTCGACGTCGAGCGCACCTCGCAGCACCGCCCACCCCCCGTTGACCGCACCGACGCGGTACCGGTCGGCGATCCGGACGTCGCTGTAATACGTGATGTTGGTGCGGTCACCGTCGACGGTGCGGATGCCCTGGATCTCCACACCCGGCACGTCCAACGGCACGAGGAACATCGTCAGGCTCTTGTGTTTGGCCGCTTCGGGATCGGTGTTGGTCACCAGAAAGACGTACTGGGCGTTGTGCGCGTTGGACGTGAACATCTTGGAGCCGTTGATGATCCAGTCGTCACCGTCCCGGACGGCACGGGTCTTGCAGGTGGCGACGTCCGAGCCACCCTCCGGTTCGGTGTAACCCAGGCACAGCCGCAGCCGGCCGGCCAACACGCCGGGCAGCACCTCGTCGACCAACTCGGCCGAGCCGAATTGCTCCACGGTGTGGGCCACCATCGCGGTGGTACCCCAGTGGAACCACGGCGTGTGCGCCCGGCCGATCTCGAGCTCCCATATACGGCGGCGCACCGGACTGAAACCACCGTCAGCGGCTGACCGGTAGTCCGCGGCGAGGTATCCGGCATCTCCCAGGGCGAGATGTACGGCCTCGTCGAAGTTCTCCCCGGTCTCACGATCGCGCTGAATCACCTCGTCGGTGACGACCGCGGCGAGAAACGCCCGCAGCTCGTCTCGGAACGCCCGATCCTCAGCCGAGAGTTCAACCCTGGAGAAGTCCATGCCCTCACCGTGACACTCTCCACGAGATATGTAAAGCGGAAGGGTGGCGAGGATCCGGCTCGGGAAGCCGTGATACGTTAATGACAATCGTTTTCAGTAAGGATGGTGCGGATGACCGGCCTGGTGAATCCCGGCGAGAATGCACGCTCGACGGCACCCAAGGCGTCCACCGAGCACGTCGCCGATCTCAAACGCGTCGTGCGGGCAACCCTCGACATCCCGCTCGATACCACCGTTCTCGTCCAGCAGCTCGCCTGCAAAGAACCGGGTTGCCCGCCCGTGGAGACCGTCGTCGCGGTCTTATCCGGCCACAGAGCCACGTGGAAAATCCCCGAACCGACTGCCGATCTCACCGCCGCCGAACTTCGGCGCATCATCACCGAGCACCCGGAAGGACACGACCATGCCGACCACAACTGACGAGCGGGTACCCGTCACGGTCATCACCGGATTTCTCGGTGCCGGCAAGACCACCCTGGTCAACCGCATCCTGACCGAGCAGCACGGCAGACGAATCGCGGTGATCGAGAACGAGTTCGGCGAGGTCGGAATCGACGATGCGCTCGTCCTCGACGCCGAGGAAGAGATCTTCGAGATGAACAACGGCTGCATCTGCTGCACGGTGCGTGGCGATCTCATCCGCATCCTCGGCGCGCTGATGCGCCGCCGGGACCGCTTCGACCACATCCTCATCGAGACCACCGGGCTGGCCGATCCGGCGCCGGTCGCCCAGACGTTCTTCGTCGACGACGAAATCCGAAGCCAGCTCAGGCTCGACGCTATCGTCACGATGGTCGACGCCGCGCATGTGCTCGACCACCTCGACGATGTGAAACCCGCCGACGTCGAGAACGAGGCGATCGAGCAGGTGGCGTTCGCGGACCGGATGGTTCTCAACAAAGTCGACCTCGTCAGCGCTGACCATCTCGGGGTCGTGGAAGCCCGGCTACGCAGTATCAACAGCGGCGCCGACATCGTGCACGCCCAGAACGCGAAGGTCGAGCTCGACCGGATCCTCGATGTCGGGGCGTTCGATCTGCAACGGGTGCTCACCGACGACCCCGCGTTCCTGGAGGAGAGCGATCACCAGCACGACCAGACGGTCACCTCGGTGGGCATCCGGCTCGATGGCGACGTCGACGTCGAGAAGCTGAATGCGTGGCTCGGAGAATTGTTGTCCACCAAAGGCGTTGACATCTTCCGCAGCAAGGGCATCCTGGCCTTGGCCGAACAGTCTCGGCAGTACGTCTTCCAGGGCGTGCACATGCTTTTCGACGGCACCGAAGGGCGGCCGTGGCGTGACGGAGAGTCGCGGACCAACCGGCTCGTGTTCATCGGGCGCAACCTGGATCGCGACGAACTCGAGTCCGGTTTCCGGTCTTGCCTGGTAACGCAGTGAGCCCGTCGGTGCTGGCCGGTGACACCTGGCGCGTGGGTGTCGACGACGCGGTCGCGGCGCTTGCCGCATCGCCGCACGGCCGGATTGCCGTCGCGGGCGCGGAAGGGTCCGTGACGATTCTCGCGGCCGACGGGGTCATCGAGTCCAGGCGCGAAGTGTCGCTCGGCTGCCTGACCGTGGCCTGGTCACCGGCCGGGGACCGCGTCGCTGTCGGATCGGTTCACGGGGTGGACGTGCTCGACGCGTCCGGTGCCGTCATCGGCGGGCGCCACGGCGGCTGGTGCGCGTCGGTCGCATGGAGCTTCGACGGGTCGAGACTGGCCGCCGGGGTCGGGCGGAGCACCGTCGTGCTCGACTCCAGCGGCACCGAACTGTTCAGCGCCCAACAGTCGAGCACGGTTACCGGTGTCGCGTGGGTCAACCGGCGGGTGGCCAGTGCGGCCTACGGCGGCGTTCATATCCATCCGGTCACCCGCGGCTCCGCGCCGGACGTGTTGCCGTTCACCGGTTCACTGCTGACCCTCGCCGTGAGCCCGGACCGCAAGTGGGCGGCGAGTGGCAATCAGGATGCGACCCTGCATGTTTGGCGGATCGGACGTCGCGGCGACGAACTCTCGATGTCCGGGTACCCGACCAAGATCACCGCGCTGGCCTACTCACCCGACTCGGCGCTGCTGGCGTCCGGCGGCGGCGCGGATGTGACTGTCTGGGACTTCACCGGACGCGGTCCACGTGGCAGCACACCGCGCATTCTGCGTGGTCACGATGCCGTGGTCACAGCGATCGCGTGGTCGGCCGACGGTGACCTGCTCGCCGCAGCGTCCGAGGACGGCCGGGCAGCGGTGTGGTCGCCACGCGCCGCGATTCCCGGTCACCCGCTGGCACCACTGGATTCACTGAACCGGGAATCGCCCGCAACGGCCGTCGGGTGGGACGCCACCGGCCGGCTGCTCGCCGGTTGGGCCGATGCCACCGTCGCGGCGCATGTGGTCGACCGGAGCTGACATGCCTTCCTCGACCGTAGGTTTCGCGGCTGTCGTCTGTAACCGTTGCGGCTCAGCGGAGTTCGTGCTCGACGAGTTACGAACGGCAGTCCGGCGCGCGCCGCACGGCATGTTGATCTCCTCCGGTTGCCTGCTCGATCAACTCCGCTGTGTGGGTCGCACCGACGGCGTGATGGTGTTGGTGCAACCGTGCGCAATTGATCGCACGCCGACAGGCCCAGCGGTGATGTTCGGGCCGATCGGCGATGCCGAGTCGGCCGTTCTCCTGCGCGACTGGCTCGACGAGGGGCACTGGGCCGCGCCGCTACCGGCCCCCGTGGCTCGCCACCGACAGCAGCGGTGAGTTTTGAGCCCCGAGGCCGACGCTATGGTCGATGCCCGGCCGAGGAATCGACCATTGCGTCGATCTGGACGGCCGGTTATCCCACCGGGATGGCTGCGGTGTCCTCGTCGTCGTCGCGCTGCAGCCGCTGCGGCTTGCGGAAATGGTTGTCGCCACGCGGGTAGACGACCTGCGGCCACCAGAACCACCGACCCAGCAACGTCGCGATCGACGGCATGAGCAATGACCGCACGATGAGCGTGTCCAGAAGCAGACCGATCGCGATCGTCGAGCCCATCTGGGCGAGCACGACGAGATCGCTGCCGAGCATCGCGGCCATGGTCGCCGCGAACACCAGACCCGCGGAGGTCACCACGCCGCCGGTGCCACCCATCGAGCGGATGATGCCGGTCTTGAGCCCGGCGTGAATCTCCTCTTTGAACCGGGACACCAACAACAGGTTGTAGTCCGACCCGACAGCCAACAGGATGATCACCGACATCAACATGACCAGCCAGTGCACGTGGATACCGAGCAGGTCCTGCCACAGCAGCACCGAGATGCCGAAGGATGCCGCGATCGAACTGGCCGCGGTTCCAACGATGACGAGGGCTGCCACGGCGCTGCGGGTGAGGATCAGCATGATCATGAAGATGAGCGTCAACGCCGACACCACCGCGATCATCAGGTCGTAACGAGCGCCGTCGCTCATGTCCTTGTACGTCGCCGCGACGCCGCCGAGATAGATCTTCGCGTCCGACAGCGAGGACATCTTCAGGCCCTCCTGCGCGGCGGTGCGCTCGGCGTTGACCCGCGCGATGCCGTCGGGCGTCGCCGGATCGGTCTGGTGGGTGATGAACATGCGCGCGGACTTGCCGTCGGGCGACAGGAACATCTTCAGACCGCGTTCGAAGTCCGGGTTCTGAAAAGCCTCCGGCGGCAGGTAGAACAGGTCGTCGTTCTTCGCGTCATCGAAGCTCTGGCCCATCGCCAGCGCGGTGTCGTTCATCGCCTGCATCTGGTCGAGCAGCGCCTTCTGCGAGTTGTACGACGCCAGCGACAGGTCCCTGCTGGTCTTCATCGACGCGATCGTCTGAGGAAGCAGTGCAGTCAGTTTCGGCGCGAGGTCCGCCAGTTGATCGGTATTGACCTGTACCGATCCGGTGATGTCGGTCAGCTCATCGATTCCGTCGAGGGCATCGAACACCGACCTTGCCGCCGAACACATGGGGATGTCGAAGCAGTGCGGTTCCCAGTAGAAGTAGTTGCGCAGGGGGCGGAACTGGTCATCGAAGTTCGCGATGTTGTCACGCATCTTCTTGGTGACCTCGAGTAGCTCCTGCGACTTGGTCGCCGAGTCCTGCGTGAGCTGGGTCTGTTGGAGCGACAGTTGGTACTGCTGCTCCAAGATGCCGATCGAAACGTTCATCGCATCGACCATCCTGAGCTGATTGGCCAGCTGTTCGCGTTGGAACGGCAGATTCAGATTGTTCGTCTGGCCCTGGATGCTGGTTTGGAACGGAATCGAGCTGTGCTGGATCGGAATACCGAGCGGCCGGGTGATGCTCTGCACCATCGCGATGCCCTCGGTGTGCAGGATGTTCTTGGCCACCCGGTCGAGCACCAGCATGTCGGCTGGGTTGCGCATGTCATGCTCGGATTCGACCATCAAGATGTCCGGATTCATGCGCGCCTGCGTGAAATGCCGGTCCGCTGCGGCGAATCCGACGTTCACCGGCGCATCCGTCGGCAGGTACCAGCGATCGTTGTACGCGGGCTTGTAGCCGGGGACGGCCACCACACCGATCAGCACGACGAACGCGCTGGCAACGAGGATGGGCGCAGGCCACCGGACGACCGCGGTGCCGACCTTGTACCAGAACCGGCCCTTGGCAGCCCGTTTCGCCTCATATAAGCCGACCTTGCTGCCCAGGAACAGAACCGCGGGTCCCATGGTGACCGCGGACGCGATGACGACGAGCATGCCGATCGCGACCGGTGCGCCCATGGTGCTGAAGTACGGCAGCCGGGCGAAACTCAGGCAGTAGGTCGCGCCCGCGATGGTCAGGCCCGATCCGATGATGACGGGCGCCACCGAGCGGAAGGTGGTGTAGTAGGCGGTTTCCCGGTCCTCCCCCGCACTGCGCGCCTCGCGGTAGCGACCGAACAGGAAGATGCCGTAGTCGGTGGCGGCCGCGATCGCGAGCATCGTCAGGATGTTGCCCGCGAACGTGGTCAGCCCGAACACGTCGTGGGTCGCCAACACTGAGATGAGGCCGCGCGACGCAAGCAAACCCACGCCCGTCAACACCAGCTGGATCAATGTGGTGACGATCGACCGGTAGACGATCAGAAGCATGATCGCGATGGCCACCAGGGTGAACAGTGTGATCTTGCCGAGGCTGGCGTTGCCGATGACATGCATGTCGTCGGTCAGCGCCGCCGGTCCGGCGACGTAGGCCCGAACACCTGGCGGAGCCGGGGTGTCCTCGATGACCTCGCGGACCTTCTGCACACCCTCGTTGGCCAACGTCTGCCCCTGCTGCCCGGCCAGATTCAGCATCACGTAAGACGCCTTGCCGTCCGCGCTCTGCGCGCCGGCCGCCGTCAGCGTGTCACCCCAGAAGTCCTGGATGTGCTGGATGTGCTCGGGATCCTCGCGCAGTTTGCGGATGATCTCGTCGTAGTACTTGTGCGCATCGGGCCCCAGCGCGTCCTGACCCTCGACGACGACCATGACAGTGCTGTTGGAGTCGAACTCGTGGAAGTTCTCGCCCATCCGGTGCATGGCGATCATCGACGGCGCGTCTTCGGGCGCCATCGGCGCGGAGTGCTCCTCACCGACGATCTCGAGCTGTGGGGCGATCACGTTGACCACGACGGCGAACGCGATCCAGAAGATGATGACGGGGATGGCCAGGATGCGCAGAGCGTGCGCGACGATCGGCCGTTCCTGTTGCGCGTGTGCGGGTTTCGTCATGCGGACTTCACCAGGCAGTACGTCTGGGCATTGACACCATCGGCTGATTTCTCCTCGCGGACGATACCGTTCACCGTGACGCGGCAGCCGATCTGATCACTGTCGCTCTGCGCCATCAGGTTTGCGCTCACCGTGGGCAGCGTCGTCGACAATGTGATCGACCAGGGCAGGCTCGCGGTGACCAGATGCACTTTGGCATCGGGGTCGAAATAACTGATCTGGGCGCTGGTACCCGGCGGACCGTAGACGTCGTATACGAGCACCTTCGGGTTGAACTGCACGATCTCGATGCTGGCACCCGCGTTCGCGTTGAGGTCCTCGGATCCGAACATCTTGTGCAATCGAGAAACCACGAGGCCCGAGATCGCCAACACGACGATGAGAACCACCGGAATCCACGCTCGCTTGATTACGCGCGACCGCAGACTAGTGCTCACCCGACACCTCCCGACCACCCGAACACGTTCAAGCAACCGTCTCTTCGAGTGGGATCGCGACGGGCTCGGCGAATTAGTTCGTATACCTATGTACAGCGTTGAGGAACTTTACACACGCCCACAACATGCCGCAGCCCGGGCCTATTTCCTGTGAAATAGCTGGAAGAACGCTGTATCCACCATATGGGGGGCCGGCGCCGCGCCGCTGGAGTTGCCGGACTCACACCCCGTCGCAGTGGATTTCGGCTACCTAGATGAACTAGACTCATGCATAGATTTTCTATATATATTCGGAGGTCGCGCCATGGACACGGAGTGCGAGCCACAAACGGCCGAGCCACGCGGGGCGACCGATTTCGTCGAGGCGATACTGCCGTGTATCGATCAGATCGAGCGCGGGGCGCGCCGGCTCACGCCCAACAGATACGACGCTGAAGACCTCGTTCAGGAAACACTGCTCAAGGCCTACAGCGGGTTTCACACCTTCCGGCAGGGCACGAACGTGCGCGCGTGGCTGTTCCGCATCATGTACAACACCTGGGTATCGAAATACCGTGCTCGTCAACGTGGCCCCAGTGAGCAACTGTGCGAGGACTTCACTGACAGTCAACTCACCGCTGAGTCACGCCACACCTCAGCGGGCCTACGCTCGGCGGAGGTCGAGGCGTTGGAGGCCCTTCGAGACGACGAGATCGCCGACGCCCTCGCTGCAATACCCGCGGTGAACCGGATGGTGGTGTACTACGCGGACGTCGAGGGTTACCAGTACCGCGAAATCGCTTCGCTGATGGGCACTCCCGTCGGCACGGTGATGTCGCGGCTCAACCGCGGCCGCCGCCGGCTGCGCGAACTACTGACCGATGTCGCGAGCGAGCGAGGTATGACGAGGCATTCTGCAGCCTGCTGAGCCGACAGCACCACTGAGGATGCGATCACGCTGCACTACTGCGGCTTTCACGTCGGCCGACATAACCCCGCGCCACCGCGGTTTCGACGAGCGACTCGCGCAGGTTGCGGCGCCCCCGATGAAGCCGGGACATCACGGTTCCCACTGGGACGCCCAGGATCTGGGCAATCTCCTTATATTGGAAACCGGCGATGTCGGCGTAATACAGCACGATTCGCTGAAAATCCGGCAGCAGCTGCACCGCGCGCCGAACCTCGTCGTCGCCCATGATCTCCAAAGCGGCGAGCTCTGCCGAGGCCAGTTCCACCGAGGACCGCCGGGCGACCGCTGCGAGTTGGGCGTCCGTAATCGCCTCGGCGAACACCTCTTCTGGTCGTCGTTGCGTCGTGCGATACGCATTGATCCAGGTGTTGGTCAGGATCCGGAACAGCCACGCACGAACGTTGGTGCCGTCGCGGTATGTGTGAAAACTGGCGTAGGCCTTGACCATCGTCTCCTGAACGAGGTCTTCGGCGTCGATCTGGTTCCTCGTGTACCGACGTGCCGCACCGTACAGCTGGTCCAGCAGCGGCAGTGCGTCACGGACGAATCGCTCGTGTCGATCGTCGTCCACGGCCTCGGTCGCCTCAACGATGGTTGGCATGACCCCGCTCCCTGCCACTGGTAGTAAATCCGTACTGGAGGGCCCAATGATCGAAAACTAATCCGCTCGCCGAGCCCGCCCAACGGGGTTAACCTCCAGACTTCGGAAGGTTTCCCGCACAATCGCCAGCATCACACCTCAAGTGGACTTCAGGTCAAGCGCTCCGTCGGCGTCGCGCGCATCGCGCTCCGTTAGGCAGGTGAGAATCGGCTGCCGACCTTATGGTCATCAACTATGAATCGCCTCGATCGCTTCTTCGAAATCTCGGCGCGTGGGTCGACGTTCGCTGCCGAGATCCGCGGTGGTCTTGTCACGTTCATCGCGATGGCCTACATCATCGTGCTGAATCCGGTCATCCTGTCCAGCGCACCCGACGTCGATGGCAACAGGCTCGAGTTCGCCCAGGTGTCGGCGACCACGTCCCTTGCCGCCGGTGTCATGACGATCCTGTTCGGTGTGTTCGCGCGGTTGCCGTTCGCGTTCGCCGCCGGTCTCGGCATCAACTCTTTTCTCGCGACCACCGTGGTGGGGTCGGTCACCTGGCCCGAGGCGATGGGGCTGGTCGTCATCAACGGTTTGATCATCGTGCTGCTCGCGGTGACCGGCCTGCGCCGACTGGTGTTCGACGCTGTGCCTATGCAGCTCAAGCTCGCGATCACCGCAGGTATCGGTCTGTTCATCCTTTTCATCGGTCTCGTCGACGCAGGCTTCGTCGGTTCCACCGGCCTGCCGTCGCCCCCGGTCGGCCTCGGTACCGGCGGCGTCGGCTCGATCAACACGGTGCCGACGGTCGTGTTCGTGTTCACGCTTCTGGTGACCGGCATCCTCGTCGCGCGCCGGGTGCGGGGCGGCATCCTCATCGGACTTGTCGCGGGCACCCTCGTCGCGGTCATCATCGAGGCGATCTGGCACCTCGGTTCGGCCGTCGACAAACCCGGCGGCTGGGGCCTTTCGGTGCCGTCGCTGTCCGGCTCGCCGTTCGCACTGCCCGATTTGTCGCTGGTCGGCGAGTTCAGCATGGGCAGCTTCAGCCGCATCGGCGCACTCGCCGCGATCATGTTGGTGTTCACTCTCGTGTTCGCGAACTTCTTCGACGCCATGGGCACGATGACCGGACTGTCCCGAGAGGCCGGGCTTGCCGACCCGCAGGGGACTTTCCCGCGCCTGCGGTCGGCGCTGATCGTCGAGGGCACGGGTGCCGTTGTCGGCGGCGCATCCTCCGCGTCGTCGAACACGGTTTTCATCGAATCCGGCGCCGGTATCGAGGAGGGCGCGCGAACCGGGTTCGCCAACCTCATCACCGGCGTGCTGTTCCTGGCCGCGATGTTCGTCGCACCGCTCGCGTCGATAGTGCCGACCGAGGTGGCCGCGGCTGCTCTGGTGATCGTCGGCGCGATGATGGTCAGCCACCTCCGTCACATCGACATCTCCGAGTTCTCCGTCGCGCTGCCCGTGGTGCTCACGGTCGCGACGATGGCCTTCAGCTACTCGATCGCCAATGGCATCGGCGTCGGGTTCGTGGCGTGGGCCGTGCTGCGGTCGGCCGCGGGTAAGGCACGCGAGGTCAGCCCGCTGCTGTGGGTGGTCGCGGCCGGGTTCGTACTGTATTTCGCACGCGGCTGGATTGAGTCGCTCATCGGCATGTGAAGGCCGGTAGCCTTCACAGACATGAGGAAGATGCCGACGCGCGAAGAGAGAAAACACCCGTGAGCGCTGGTCTGTTCGGCCTTCTCGACGACGTCGCGGCGCTCGCGCGACTTGCGGCCGCCTCGGTCGACGACATCGGCGCGGCAGCTGGCCGGGCCACTGCGAAGGCCGCCGGCGTCGTGATCGACGACACCGCGGTGACGCCGCAGTACGTGCATGGGATCACCGCCGACCGCGAACTACCGATCATCAAGCGGATCGCGATCGGGTCCCTGCGCAACAAGATCGTGTTCATTTTGCCCGCCGCGCTGCTGCTCAGCCAGTTCGCGCCGATGCTCCTGACGCCCATCCTGATGCTCGGGGCGACCTATCTCTGCTACGAGGGCGCCGAGAAGGTGTGGGGCTGGATCACCGGACACGACGCCCATGCCGCGCCCGCCGCCACCGAAGGGCCCGACGCCGAGAAGTTCATGGTCACGGGCGCCATCCGCACCGACTTCATCCTGTCCGCCGAGATCATGGTCATCGCGCTCAACGAAGTGGCCGACCAGCCGTTCCTGCCGCGACTCGTCATTCTCGTGGTGGTCGCGCTCGTCATCACGGCCGCGGTCTACGGCGTCGTCGCGGGAATCGTGAAGATGGACGACATCGGCCTCAGCCTGACGCAGCGCAAGTCACGGTTCGGACAGAAGATCGGCCGCGGCCTCGTCGCAGGCATGCCCAAGCTGCTGTCCGCGCTGTCCATCATCGGCACCATCGCCATGCTCTGGGTTGGCGGCCACATCCTGCTGGTCGGTACCGACACCCTCGGGTGGCACACGCTCTACGGCCTCGTCCACCACGCCGAGGAATGGGTCCACCACGCGGTGCCCGGCGTCGGAGCGGTGCTGGCTTGGCTGACCAACACCGCGGCATCAGCGGTCATCGGGTTGGTCGTCGGTGCCGTCGTGGTGGCGATCATGCACGTGCTGCCGTTCGGCAAGAAGAAAGACAAGCACGAAACTCACGCCTAGCGTGCGTTGTTCGTGATCCACGTCTGAGCGGCGTCCGCGGCCCGCACCAGCGCACCGTACTCGCCGAAGTAGTCGGCCACCGCGCCGATCCAGGGAATCATGCCGAAGTAACGGAAGAGGCGGCGCGGGTGAGGCCGCTTGCCGAGTTCGTCGCCGATCGCGTTCATGATCCCGACGAGCTGCCACAGCTTCTTCGGCAGAGACATCTCCGACCAGTCAGCATCCGGCTCTGGTGTCCGCACCGTGCCGGCCCCGTCGGCGATGTCACGGCCGCACAACACGGACCCGAGAAGCCGCACCTGCGTTTGGTGGTCGGTGATGCCGTATTCGCGCGCGACCGCACACAACACGATGGCCTGGTTGGTGAAGCCGAGCAGATCCTGCAACGGCAGTCGGTTCGCGAGCACACCGAAGACGCCGGGAAATGCGACCACCACGTTGTCCAGCGCCCCCACGCGATGGACCCACCACTTGATGCGGGCGGCGCGATCCTTGCGCTCCCACGACTGGGTGCCGGGGACGTCGGCACAGTCGAGCAGCCCGGCCAGCAGGTTCAACGGCTTGTCCACCAGCGAGGCTTCGGAATCCCGATCGTGGGTGCGTCGGCGCAGCCCGAGCGGATCCGTATCCGACAACACGTCCAGGATCAGGTCGATCACGCCAACGGCGCGTCCCAGCGCGTCGGCGACGTCGGCATCGGACAGGTCTGCTCTCGGCATGAGATCCATGCCGCCATCTTGATGGATGCGCACGGAGCGCGCGGCATAGGCGCGAACTCAGCGGTTCGCCACCAGGTGTTGTTCGAGGCCGGCGATCACGATGCCGAGGTTGAACTCAAAGTCGTCCGCACCGGGCGCACTGCGGCCCGCGACGACGGCACCGAGTAGCGGAAAGTCGCTTTCCGCAAGATCTTTGAGCGCACGCGCCACCTCAGGGGTCTGGTGGCGCAGGCGGGAATCCGCCGCGCCCAGAACGTCATGGGCAGCCGACATGGCGATACCGGACACCAGCGTGAGAATTCGCCCGGAGTCGTCGACGTCGAAGCCGGCGACCGACAGCGCGCGCAGTACCCGCTCTGCGAGCCCGAGGCTCGCAGCACCGCCGATACCGCTGATCCGGAAGTTCGTTCCGGTCGCCCCGTACTTGAGAACGCCGTGGCGGATGGCCTTGCCGTAGGCGCGCAGCACGTCCTGCCAAGGCGTGTCATCGGGCAACTCGATCTCGCGCAATTCGGTGTCGAACAGGTCGGCGACGACGAGTTCGAGCAAGCCGTCGCGATCGCCGACGTAGTAGTGCAGTGCGGTGCGGTCCACGCCGAGCACGTCGGCGACTGCCTGCATCGTCAGATCTTCCGGGGCGATACTCCGCGCCGCCTCGAGGATCTGGTCGCGATCGATCCGGCGTGGGCGTCCCCGGCGCCGACGCGGTGAACCACCGTCGACGCCGCCGGCGCTGTCCACCCTCTCGGTCGTCACTGCAGCAACAGTAGCCGTCGCGACGTTGTGACGTGACCACGCTCTTGACACCGCGTGTTACTTTTCTCACGCCCGTGGAAAAATCCGTCTGCGGCACCCCTCGGTGCCGGCGAAGGGAGTCATTCAGGTGCCAAACGCTGCTCCGTACCGGGTCGTTCAGTGGACCACCGGAAATGTCGGCAAGAGCTCGGTCGCGGCCATCGCGAAGAACCCCACGTTGGAACTCGTGGGCTGTTATGCCTGGTCGGCCGACAAAGCAGGCAAAGATGTCGGTGAGCTGTGCGGCATCGAGCCACTCGGTGTCGCCGCGACCAACAACGTCGACGCCCTGCTCGCACTCAAGCCGGACATCGTGGTCTACAACCCGATGTGGATTGATGTCGACGAGCTCGTCCGGATTCTCGAGGCGGGTGTCAACGTGGTCGCGACCGCGTCGTTCATCACCGGGCACAATCAAGGCGAGGGCCGAGACAAGATCGCCGACGCGTGCGCCAGGGGCGGATCGACGATGTTCGGCTCGGGCATCAGCCCCGGCTACGTCAACCAGCTGTCGGTGGTCGCCGCGGGCATCTGCGACCGCGTGGACAAGATCACCGTCAACGAAGCCGCCGACACCACGTTCTACGACTCCCCCGCGACCGAAAAGCCGGTCGGCTTCGGCCAACCCATCGACCATCCTGACCTTCAGGCCATGACCGCACACGGCACCGGAGTGTTCGGCGAAGCCGTACGGATGGTCGCCGACGCACTCGGCATCGAGTTGGACGACGTGCGGTGCGATGCCGAATACGCCCAGACCACAGAGGATCTCGATCTCGGTTCGTGGACGATACCGGCGGGTTGTGTGGCGGGCGTGTATGCCAGCTGGAAGGGCATCGTCAACGGTCAGACGCGGGTGGAAATCAACGTGCGGTGGCGCAAAGGTCAAGCGCTGGAGCCGGATTGGAAAATCGACCAAGACGGTTGGGTGATCGAGGTCGCCGGGCGTCCGACCGTCACCATGAAGGTCGGCTTCCTTCCTCCACCCGACTTCGAGGCCACTACCCTGGAAGAGTTCATGGTGCTCGGCCACATCATGACCGCCACCCCTCCGCTCAACGCCATCCCGGCAGTGGTGGCAGCGGCACCCGGCATTGTCACCTATAACGACCTTCCGCTGATCCTGCCGCGGGGCGTGGTACCCGCCAGCTAAGCACGACCCAGTCGCAATATCCACTAAACCCGCAGTCGCGCAACACTTTTGGCGAAACTGCAGGGCAGTCTGCTATACTGTTCATCGGGCGTTTTTGGTACGTCCAGTTTGAACAATGAGAGAAGCAAAATATGGCACAGGGAACTGTGAAATGGTTCAACGGCGAGAAGGGCTTCGGCTTCATCGCCCCTGACGGCGGCGCCCCGGATGTCTTCGTTCACTACTCCGAGATCAGCGGAAGCGGTTTCCGGTCACTCGAAGAGAATCAGCGTGTCGAGTTCGAGGTCACGCAGGGAGCCAAGGGCCCCCAGGCAGTGGGAGTTACTGCAATCTGATCGACTTGAGACATCATAATGGGCTGGTGCGCGTACTCGCTGCACCAGCCCATTAGTCGTTTTCAGGCGAGTGTTCCCGCCGGATTGTGCATACGGCCCAGCCATCGGGCAGACTCCGCCTGAGCGACACGCAGCACGCAGTCGGCGGTTTCGAAGAATGGAGTCTGCCGCGCCGAATCGTCCACCGGCATCGCCGCGGCGCAGCGCATTACCAAGCCGCCGAGTAGCTGCGATGTCTTGCAGGGTACGACAAGGAGCTTCACGCACCCGTCCCGGCCGGCAACCGCCATCAAACGGGGCCGCCGCGCTTTGGCCCCGACCGTCCACTTGTTGCCGGTGACAATCGTGTTCAGATCCAGCTGACCCTCAGCGGCCGACCAGTTGATCCGAATATCGACGATCTCGCCCAATCGCCCATGGAGCACGCCGACGAGTTCGGGCAGTTCACTCGCCACCGAATCGGTATGAGGCCACCAAGCGCCGTCGATATCGGCGCCCACCTGCTTGGCGAGTGTGAGCCGGACGGGGCTGGCCACACGTCGCGCCCCGGTCAGGCCGTTCACGATGATCGAGCTGCATCGGGGCGAGGCTGGGACTTGGGGCGATCTGAGAAAACCGGCACTGCCACCGGTTCCACCGAGGTGTCGGCATTCGCGGAATACGTCGGCTCCTCCGAATGCGAAAAAAGGTTGTACGAATCCATGAGACGTTTCCTTGAGAAGTGCGGTCTGGTCCGCCCGTGTAGTTGAGAGCGCGCGACAATAGATTCGCAGGCTGGCCGTTCAACGTTGAAAGCCATGAGCAGGAACGCCATGGTTGACCCAGTCGAGGTGCGCGGCTTCCTACGAATCTACACCCGCTCCACCGCAGGCACATGCCCGCCTCGCTAAAGTGCGGTAGCGAAATCCCAAACCTCAGGCGCCAGAGGAAATTCGCATCATCGGCTCAGCGCGCACGGGGAAGTTCACCGAATTGGCGATGAAGCACATGCGGTGAGCTTCCTCGTGGAGTTCCGTGGCGTCCGACAGCCGGTCCGGGCTCGTGATCGCCACCTCTGGCCGCAGCGTCACCTCAGTGAAACTGCCACTCCCGTCCGAACTTTCGTCCATCGTCCCGGTTGGCCGATCGCTGTATGCGGTCACGACGATGCCGGCCTGAGCGCACAGCGCGAGATACCACAGCATGTGACACTGCGACAGGCTGGCAACGAGAAGTTCCTCCGGATTCCACCGTTCGGCGCTGCCACGAAAGGCGGGATCGGACGTTCCGGGAATCGACGGCTTGCCGGGGACGTCGACACCCCCGATCACGTGATCTCGCGCGAAGTCTCGATACCCACTGGTTCCCGAGCCGGTATTCCCAGTCCAGGTCACCTGCACCTCGTAACGATGACTCTTCGCCATGGTCGCGAAGATACCAACTCAGGCAGCAGACCCCATTGACACATTGGCACAGATTGATAGTCTTTGTGCCACGCGTCGAGCAAGGAGCCTGCCGATGAGCACCGTCGCCGAATCCCACCCAGTCGCGGCCGACGAGGACGATCCGGTGCGGCCACATGTTCTGCGGGATTTCCGCCGACATTCGGGCAGCATCTTGTCGGGCGCATTTGCCGCCTCGGCGTTCGACGAGGTCGCGTTGGTACCGGTGGCGGCAGCCGTCGACCGCAGCGGGCGGTTCGAGAAGAACTTCCTCGACCGCGGCCTGCGCGGAGGGTTCTCCACGCTGTTGGCGATCTGGGGTGATGCCGACGACCGCGCCGCCGAAGGAGAGCGCCTCAAAGTGCTTCACCGCGACGTGCGCGGGAATGGCAAAGGCGATTTTGCCGAGACCCGCTACAGCGCACTCAATCCAGGGCTGTGGAACTGGATAGCGGTCAGTGGGATCTTCATGATTCTGCACTCGTTCACACCCGCCACCGGCATCACCATGACACCTGCTGAGCGCGAAGCGGCGTACCAGCAGCTCATCGAGGCGTTTCGGGCACTGGAACTGCCCGGGGCCTCGGCGAAACTGCCTGCGACCTATGCCGAAGCGTCTCGTTACTACGACGACATGGTGCGGAACCAATTGCAGGCCAACCAGTTTCTCGATCGTGTGACGTCCGGGCTGACACGGCTACCGCTTCCCACGTTGTTGATCCCTGGGCCGGTGCGGGTTGCGCTCACCCCGTTGTGGTTGGCGGTCCGGCCGGGAGCCGGCAGGGTGATCAAGGTCTGCTCGTTCGGAATCATGCATCCCGGGGTTCGCGAGTTGACTGGGTTTCGCTGGCAAGACCGCCACAACCTCGAATTCGCGCTGTACACCCGGATGCTGCAGCTCGCCTGGCGGGTGCTGCCCGACCGGCTGCTGCTCGTGCCGCTCGCCTACAACCGCCTGCAATACGAGAAGCTGGTGCGGCTACACCGCTCGGTAGCGCTCGATTCGTTCGCCCCGCTCGGCTGCCCGGCCGCCAACTGACACACTGGTACGAATGCCGCGAAGCAACGCCAGCCAATCCGAGCAGGAAGACGCCATTCTCAAGGCGGCTGCCGAAGAGGTTGCACTCGTGGGCCTCGCTCGCGCGAGCCTCGACGTGATCGCGAAGCAAGCCGGGGTCAGCCGACGGACTCTGTACCGACGTTTTCCCACCCGCGACACGTTGATCACCGAGCTCGGGCGGCGCACGTTCGACGCCGCGATGAACCGGTTACGCACCGTCGCAATCGATTCCGGCCCGAAGGACGCGGCCGTAGCGGCTTTCTGCGAAGGGGTGAGGTTGCTGACCACCGAACCCGTTATGCGCCGGTTCCTGCGGCTCGACAGTGACTTCACCGCAGTGGCCGGCGCGTACCACGAGGCCGAGGTGTTCCTGCGTAGTGCGTCGGCGGCGATGGCCAAGGCGCTGCGTGCCGCGGGTGCGACCATGCCAGATGCCGACCTGCTCGCGGTGTCAGAAATGCACATCCGACTTGCGAGTTCACTCGCGCAGGTGCCGACACCGGTGCTCGACGTGACCGATGACGACGCGGTTCACACCTACGCCCGTCGGCATCTGGCGGCCCTGGTCTGGTAGTCAGACAACGTCAGATTCAATAGATCTCGCGGTACAACTCCACGATTTCGTCTTTCGTCGGAACACGGGGATTGTTGCCCGGTGAGCCCGATGCCAACGCCTGCTCGGCCATGGTCTCCAGGCGGGACTCCCAGATCTCCCTGTCGATCCCGTAGGACCGCGGAGTGGGCACCTCGACGTCTCTGCACAACTGTTCGAGCTCGGCGACCAGAGCCTCGGCCGCGTGCGCGCTACCGGCAGACTCCGCGACGACGCCCATCGCCTTCGCGCAGTCGGCGTATCGATCGACCGCCGATTCGGTCGAGAACTTCGTCACAGCGGGCAAGAGCATGGCGTTGGAAAGCCCGTGCGCGACATGGAAATGCCCACCGATGGGCCGGCTCATCCCGTGCACGAGGGCGACGCTGGAGTTGGAGAACGCCATCCCCGCCTGCGTAGACGCCAGCATCATGGCCTCGCGCGCCTGCCGGTCGGCGCCGTCCGCGTACGCGCGGCGCAGGTGTCGCGATATGGACCGCATGGCCGCGAGCGCGAGTGCGTCGCTGAACGGACTCGCGCGCTTGCTGACGTAGGCCTCGATGGCGTGGGTCAGCGCGTCGACCCCGGTGTCGGCGGTCAGACGAGCCGGCATCGACATGGTCAGCTCGAAGTCGACGACGATCGCGATCGGCAGGAACGACAGCCCGGGACACAGCATCTTCTCGTCGGTGTCGCCGTCGGTGATGACTGTGAATTGTGTTGCTTCCGAGCCGCTTCCGGCTGTCGTCGGGACGGCGACGATGGGAAGTGCCGGTCCGGTGTAGCTGTTGGGCGCCTTGTAGGACGCGATGCTCCCGCCGTTGGCCGACAAGACCGCCAGCGCCTTGGCGGTGTCCATCGGACTGCCCCCGCCGAATCCGATGATGCCGTCGGCGTTGTGGGCCTTGACGAGGTCCAGACCGCCGGACAACGAAGCCACTGTCGGGTCTGGCACGGTGTCGGAGAAGACGGTGGCCTCGACTTCGGCGGCGCGCAGGGTTTTTACGAGCCGTTCGGCCTGACCGGTTTCGGTCAAGTACTTGTCCGTGACAAGAACCGGCCGCAGGATACCGAGCTGGGCGACGACCGTTCCCAGTTCGTCGATTGCGCCTGCGCCGATCTTGGCGAAGCGTGGGAGTGCGATGTCGGTGACCATGTCGTCAGTC
>NZ_JBONDW010000027.1:0-74701 GCF_054919535.1 Mycobacterium venezuelense | reverse complement strand
CGCGACCTCGGCGGCCAACCCCTTACCCCGCTTGGCCGCCGGCACACCCTGCGCGGCCTCACGAGCGCGACGCTTGGCATCCCACAACGCCGTGGCCCGGGCTTGGGCGGCTGCGAGGGCCGGTTTCAGCAGTTCGTACGTCTCGACCAGGGCACGCAGCTGCTCCTCCGACGCCCCCGGATCGATATCGAACAAACTTTCGAACACATGATCGATGCTACCCACACCCACCGACAACTAACGCCCGTGTACTGCCGGTACTGAATAATGCTGGGGTGACACCGAGAGTGCTGTTCATTCGCAACGAACATATGGCGACCGAGGCCCTGCTGGGCGAGGCGTTCGGTGAATGTGGGTTTGACGTCGAGACTTTCGACGTGGTTCCGGCTGAGCGGGTGGACTCCCCTGCCGCCGAGGTGACGTTCCCCGACCCCACTGCATACGACGTCATCGTGCCACTGGGTGCGCGCTGGCCGGTGTACGACGACGCACTGCGCGAAACGTGGGTCGGGGCGGAGATGGCGATGGTGCGCAACGCCGCCGACGCCGGAGTCGGCGTACTCGGGGTGTGTTTCGGTGGACAGCTTCTCGCGCAAGCGTTCGGCGGATCGGTCAGCCGATCCGACGCACCGGAGATCGGCTGGTACGACATCGCCACCGACGACGCGCAACTGGTGCCCGGCGGCCCGTGGTTCCAGTGGCATTTCGACCGGTGGACCCTGCCGCCCGGTGCCACCGAAATCGCCAGGACAGCGCAGGCTTCGCAGGCATTCGTACTGGGCCGGTCCCTGGCCCTGCAATTCCATCCCGAGCTGGATTTGGCGCTGCTGGACGGGTGGCTCGCCGGCGACCGCGACGGAGAAGTCGCCGGGATCGGCCGAAGCCACGACGAATTACGTTTGCAGACAAAAGAACTCGCCGATAACGCGGCAGCCCGGGTGCGGGCGCTGGTCCGCGGCTTCCTCGACAGGGTGGTACGGGCAGCACCCGCGACGTAGGCTGGAACGGTCGGTGGCGGTTCCCAACCGCACGACAGACCGATATGAGCGCATGGAGTGTCCGTCGGGACGTGGCACGCACGTTCCAGGACCGCCGCGAGGCCGGTCAGGTCCTGGCGCAGCGCCTGGCGTCCTATCGAGGTGATCCCCACGTCCTGGTTCTCGGGCTGGCGCGGGGCGGGGTCCCGATCGCGTGGGAAGTCGCGTCGTTTCTCGGAGCGCCACTGGATGTCTTTCTGGTTCGCAAGCTCGGCGTACCGCAGTGGCAAGAACTGGCAATGGGCGCGTTGGCGTCGGGCGGCGGCGTCGTGATCAATGACAGCCTGGTGCGCCGACTCGGTATCAGCGAGGACGAGGTAACCGAAGCGATCCAGCGCGAGACTGTCGAATTGGACCGTCGGGAACGCGCATACCGCGGCGAGCGCCCCGCACCCGATCTCACCGACCGGACGGTGATACTCGTCGACGACGGCATCGCGACCGGGTCCAGCATGCTTGCCGCGGTGCGGGCCGTGCGCGCCGCGCGGCGCGTGGTGGTCGCGGTGCCGGTGGGGCCGGCCAATGTCTGCAGTCAGCTGAACGGCGAGGCCGACGAGGTGGTGTGCGCGAGCACCCCGATGGATTTCGAGTCAGTGGGTCAGGCGTTCGCCGACTTTCACCAAGTCAGCGACGATGAAGTCCGTCACCTGCTGGCCGCACCGACCAGCTAGTTCCTGCGTTCCTCGGTGGGTTCGTCGACCGCGACGTCGTCGGAGCCACGCTCCAGCTCGGGCTCTGCCGGCTCGTCGGGGTAGTCCAGCGGCTCGTCGGATTCGGCCTCGACCGCGTCCTGGGTTTCCTCGTCAGGTTCGGCCGCGGTCTTGGCGCCCCGGGAGCGCTCACGCAGCGCGTCGACGATGAGGAGTACGACGCCGAGCACACTCGCACCGATGCAGACCCAGGCGATCAATTCATTACTGGTGACCACCGCGGTCACGAGCGCGGCCAAACCGATGACGGCAAGCACGAGCGCAATGATCAGCATTGTTCAACCCTAGGTCGGTGGCCCGCTGGCCCGGGCCGGTTCAGGTCAGCCTACGAGACAGCTCAGTTGTTGCCTCGGTTGAACTGACCGAACCCGCTCGCGTCATTGTTGGCGCTCGAATCGACCGGCGCAGCCGAGCCGCGCTGTCCGAGCTCCTCAAGCTGCGATTCCAGGTAGGTCTTGAGTCGGGTGCGGTACTCACGCTCAAAGGTCCGCAGCTGTTCCAACCGGCCTTCCAGCACGGTGCGCTGCTGATTGATCGTTCCCATGATCTCGGAGTGCTTGCGCTCGGCATCGGCCTGAAGGGCGTCGGCCTTTTCCTGCGCCTGCCGCAGCTGCGTCTCCGACCGGGTCTGAGCGTCGGCCAGCATCGCGTCGGCGCGCTGACGCGCCTCGGACACCGTGGTCTCGGCGGTCTTGCGGGCATCGCTGACCATGGCATCGGCCTGGGCGCGGGCATCGGCGAGAAGCTTGTCCGATTCGGCCTTGGCGGTACTGGTGAGGCGGTCCGCGGTGTCCTGGGCGAGGCTCAACACGCGAGCGGCCCGGACCGCGGTGTCCTCGCTCGGCGGTGCGGCCGGCTGCGGCGGGGCCTCGTACACGGGCTGCGGAGCCGGGGCAGGCTCGGGCTCGGGCTCGTACATCGGGATCGACTGAGTCGCCTGGGCGCCACCGCCCGCGCGAGCAGAGGACAGCTCGGAGTCGAGCTCAGCGACGCGCTGCCGAAGATCGGCGTTCTCCTCGATGAGCCGGGTCAGCTCGTTCTCAACCAGATCGAGAAAGGCGTCGACCTCGTCCTCGTTGTAGCCCCGCTTGCCAATCGGCGGCTTGCTGAACGCGACGTTGTGGACGTCCGCTGGTGTGAGCGGCATTGTCTGCCCCCTTGAAGTCTTGGACCGTCAACCGATCTCAAAGTGTAGAGCCTTGTTTGAACGCAACTGGCGTCCATCCTGTCACACCAGACCCGGCGGTTGCAGTGGAGGTCAATTTTTAAGAGTGAATTTCAATCTTCTTACGCCTTTTTGGAGCGTCCGGCAAACGCCTCCGAAGCCCGTCTTCGGCCATCCCGCGCCCAGGCTCAGACCGCCGCGCCGAAGGCGAGCTGCATCCCGATGAACGCCACGAGAAGCAGCACCATGATCGACAGGTCGAATCGAACCGCGCCTATCGTGAGCTGGGGAATGAGCCGTCGGAGCAGCTTCACCGGCGGATCGGTGACCGTCATGATGAGCTCAAGCACCACGACGGTGAAACCCTTCGGGTGCCAGTCCCTGCTGAACGATCGGATGAACTCGACCACGACCCGCGCGATGAGCAGCAGCCAGAAGATGAACAGCGCGAAACCAAGGATCTGAAAGAACAGCGACAACTGAGCCGACCTCACTACAGACAGATGTGTGACATTGGATACAGGTCGCTGTGGGTTGACTGCCGCAAGCGCGACGCGACCAACCGGTTATGCGACGCCGCCAGCCTACCCGGCCGTGATGACCACGACCGATCAGCGCAGCGGCGCCCGCGTCAGCGCCTAAGAGGTCGGGCTACTGATACGAGTAGAAACCGGCTTCGGCGATGCGGCGGCGCTCCTCGGCACTGACGTCGACGTCGGCCGGGGACAGCAGGAAGACCTTGGTGGCGACCTTGTCGAACGAGCCACGCAGCGCGAAGGCCAGACCTGCCGCGAAGTCGACGAGCCTCTTCGCGTCGGCATTGTCCATCGACACCAGGTCCATGATCACCGGCGTGCCGTCGCGGAACCGCTCGCCGATGGTGCGGGCCTCGCTGTAGTCCTTGGGACGCAGCGTCGTGATCTTCGACAGTGGGCTGCCCGCCTCGAACAGTTCTGCCATGCGGCGCGGATCCATGGCGAGCGCGCCACGGGTCGAACCGCGCATCGCACCAAGTCGCGGTGCGGGCCGGTCGAATTCCCGCGGGCCACGCATCCGCGGCTCGAACCTGGGCTCGTCGGCGTAACCGCCCCGGTAGGCCGGTCCCTCGTCGTACTCCCGCGCCTCGTAGCCGTAGGCGTCTTCCTCGAAACGTTCCTCGCGAGGCCGACGGGTGTAGCCGCTACGAGCGACGCCGCGATCGTCGTCTTCGTAGTACTCGTCGTCGTAGTCCTCCATCGGTGCCATACCGAAGTAGGCCTTGACCTTATGCAGTGTGCTCATCGCGGCGACCCTTCTGCTGACCGTGGGAGTTCTGATGTCTGTGATGAAGATGTGACTGGAGTGACTACTGCGGGTGACGTTAGCGGCCGCCGACCCATTAGCGCGGTACCGACACGCACACACGTCGATCCGTGTTTGACGGCGACTTCGAGGTCGCTGGACATTCCGGCCGACAGTTCCAGCCGCTGCGGGTAGTCGCGCTGGACCCGCGCGCGCTCGGCGGCCAGCCGCGCGAATGCCTCCTCCGGATCCGCGCCGAGCGGCGGGATTCCCATCAACCCGACGAACTGCAATCCGTCCGCGGCGTGCGCGGCCGCACACAACTCGTCGACGAGTTCTGGATTGTTCACGTCCACCCCGCCCCGCTCGGTGTCACCGTCGAGGCTGATTTGTAGATAGATACGCAGCGGCTGGGTGCGGATGCCGTCGGCCAGCGCCTCCCCCGCGGCGCGGTCAAGCGCAGTGATGAGGCGGGCGCTGTCCACCGAATGCGCGGCGTAGGCCCACGCGGCGACCGCACGTGCCTTGTTCCGCTGGATGCGGCCGACCATGTGCCAGCGAATTGGCGTTTCGGGCAATTCGGCACGGACCGCCGTTATTTTATTCGCGGCTTCTTGTTCGCGGGATTCACCAAAAGCGAGGCAACCTAATTGGTTGAGAATAAGAATGTCGGTGGCCGGAAAGAATTTCGTTACCGGAAGTAATTCGATTTCACTCACCCGCCGGCCCGCCGATTCCGCGGCACGCGCCAGGCGGGCCCGCGCCGCACCGAGCGCGGCCGTGAGTTCGGCCGTCCGGTCGCTGTCCCGCTGACGCCGCGCAGCACTCATCGCCGACTCGGTTCCATCCACACGAGACAGGCAAGACGGCCGGTCGGAGCGTCCCGGCGATGACTGAACAGATTGGGGTCGTCGACCGTGCAACGCGGGTCGACATCGATCGCTTTGACACCCAAAGACGTTAATTGCCGGGCAATTCCGGCTCGCAGATCCAGACCGGGCGTGCCCCGCGACGTCGTGGTGCGGCTGCCGGGCAGCGCCGCTTCCACCTCGGCCGCCATGTACTCGGGAACTTCGTAGTTGCGTCCGCTCACCGCGGGACCCAGGAGCACCGAGATGTCCTCCGCGTGTGCGCCCGCGGCCAGCATCGCCTCAAGAGTGCGAGGCACGATGCCTATCTGTGCCCCGACCCGGCCGGCATGGGCGGCCGCGACGACACCGGCGCGCGCATCGGCCATTAAAACCGGAACACAATCGGCGGTTACCACCGCCAAAGCCAAACCTCGGGTGGCGGTCACCAATGCGTCGGTTTTATCCACCGCACCGGCCTGCGGACCGTCGACTGTGACCACCCGGTCGCTGTGCACCTGATTCATCCACACGACTCCGGCAGCGCCGATCGCGTCGGCCAACCGCTTGCGGTTGGCCGCCACGGCCGCCGGGTCGTCTCCGACGTGATCGCCGAGGTTGAACGAATCGAAGGGCGGCGCTGACACGCCGCCGGCGCGGGTGGTGGTCACGCGCCGTACACGAAGACTCACGATTCCAGTATCCGGACCCGCTGCCGGCGCCCAGCTCAGTGCCGCATGAACGGCGGCACGTCGACATCGTCGTCGGCGATGCCCCCGTCATTCCCGTCGCCGCCGATACTGACCGTCGCGCCGTTGGTGTGCGCCGGGACGCTCACTGCATCCGTCGGCTCGAACAGCGATGTGGTGACCTTGCCCGCGCGCCCCGATGCGATCGGCTGGGTCTGCGCCTGGCTGGGCCCGACCACCGGCTTGCGGCTCGGCCCGGTGGTGTCGAACCCGGCCGCGATGACGGTGACCCGGACCTCGTCGCCGAGCGAGTCGTCGATCACGGTGCCGAAGATGATGTTGGCCTCGGGGTGGGCGGCATCCTGCACGAGCGAAGCCGCCTCATTGATCTCGAAGAGGCCGAGGTCGCTTCCGCCTGCGACCGACAGCAGCACACCCTGTGCGCCCTCCATCGAGGCTTCGAGCAGCGGCGAATTGATCGCGATCTCGGCAGCTTTGAGCGCGCGCCCGTCACCGCGAGCCGAACCGATGCCCATGAGCGCGGTACCCGCACCGCTCATGACACCCTTGACGTCGGCGAAGTCCACGTTGATCAGGCCAGGCGTGGTGATCAGGTCGGTGATGCCCTGAACGCCGTTGAGCAGCACCTCGTCGGCGCTGCGGAAAGCGTCCATGAGCGACACCGCGGCATCGCCCATCTGCAACAGCCGGTCGTTGGGGATGACGATGAGGGTGTCGCAGCTCTCGCGCAGCGCGGTGATACCGGCTTCGGCCTGGTTGGACCGGCGCTTCCCCTCGAAGGAGAACGGCCGCGTCACCACGCCGACGGTGAGCGCACCGAGCTTGCGTGCGATGGTCGCGACCACCGGCGCACCGCCCGTGCCGGTACCGCCGCCTTCACCCGCGGTGACGAACACCATGTCGGCGCCACGCAGCAGTTCCTCGATGTCGTCCTTGGCATCCTCGGCCGCCTTGCGGCCGACCTCTGGATCGGCGCCCGCGCCAAGCCCACGGGTGGAATCGCGGCCGACATCGAGCTTGACGTCGGCATCGCTCATCAACAGCGCCTGTGCGTCGGTATTGATCGCGATGAACTCGACGCCCTTCAGGCCCTGTTCGATCATCCGGTTGACGGCGTTGACGCCGCCGCCGCCGATACCAACCACCTTGATTACCGCTAGGTAGTTATGCGGGGGGGTCATGGATCGTCTTCCTCCCTGGTTGCCGTTATTGGGCGCCGAACCCCTCTCCTGCAAACTCTCAACCTCAACCATAGGCTTAGAGTTATGTCAAGTAGTTCTGCGCAAACAGAACGGTAGGGGGACAACGGGGCCTATCGCGGCAGGCGCGCCGACGCGTCGCGCGGCAATTTCGGAGAATGCGCCCGAAATCACTTGACGGTCGGCAGGTCCGGACTCGACACGTCGTACGTACGGCCCGGCTGGGTCAACAACGCCGCCAGCTTCAGCGCCTTCTCCTTGGTGCGGTCGGTGGTCCCCCACACCACCACGCGACCATCGGTGAGCGTCAACGTGATCGAGGCGACCGACGGCGCCGCGACCCGGCCGACCTGTGCGGCCACCTCCGGCGGCAGCGCCAGCATCACCTCGAGCGCGGCCTGAGTCGCCGGATCGCTCGGACCGGGAGTGTCGGCGTCGAGATACGGCAGTGCCGGCGGCGGCGGTTCGGTGGCGAAGTCGACGCCGTCGCGGTCGAACAGATGTGGACCATCCGGAAAGTCCTTGACCACCACGGGCACCCGCTCCACGACGGTGATCCGCAAGGTCGACGGATACTCTCGCTGCACCCGGGCGGTCGCGACACGGCGGATGGTCGCCACCCGTTCGGCCACCGCATCGGTGTTGATCTGCAACAGCGGTGTACCGGGCACCACCGCGGCCGCCGCCAGCACCTGTTCCTGAGGTAACGCAGCCAACCCGGTGACCACCACGTTGCGGGCAGACATGATCGGCGTGAAATACAACACGAGGCCGAGAGTCACCGCCAGCACGCTGGCCAGGGCCGCCCACAGCAGCACCTTGAGTCCCCGGATCGTGCCTCTGGCAAGGGTTTTCGGCGTGTCTGCGGCCGATCCGTCGACGCGACGCTTGGCTTCGCGGCGGGCCTGCTCGATCGCCACGGCGCGGTCGCGGGCCGCGCGGCGCTCCGCACGTTCGCGTCGTGCCCGCCGGCGCGGCCCCTCGTAGTCCTCCGACGCGGCCGGCGGCATCGTCGATTCGGCCTGCGCCTGCTCGGGTTCCGCCGGACCGGACTCGGCGGCAGTGCTGTCGGGGCCAGACTGTGGACCCGGCGCGGGACCACTCTCGGTCACGACGAACCCGTCCCCGACCGTCCCGGGGCGCTGCGGTTGGCCTTGATCTGCAACTCGGTCAAGATCTCGCCACCCAGCATCGTCACGTCGCCCGCCCCCATGGTGAGCACGACATCGCCCGACCGGGCCGAGGCCGCGACCAGCGCGGCCACGGCCGAGAAGTCCGGCACATAGGTCACCGGAACCGTCACGTGCTCGGCGACCGTCGCGCCGCTGATCCCGGCCATCGGCTGTTCGCGCGCGCCGTAGACGTCGAGCACGAACACCTCGTCGGCCGTGCTCAACGCGGCGCCGAACTCCCGCGCGAATGTTGCTGTGCGCGAATACAAATGGGGTTGGAACGCGACTATCGACCGACTCCCCGTCTGGTTTGCGACCATACGGGCCGCCTCCAGCGTCGCGCGAACCTCGGTGGGGTGATGCGCGTAGTCGTCGAAGACCCGGACCCCGCCGACCGAGCCCACCAACTCGAAACGCCTACGCACGCCCTCGAATCCGGCCAAACCGTCAAGTACCACCTCGGCCGGCGCACCGACGTCCACCGCGGCCAGCACCGCCGCAAGGGCGTTCAGTGCCATGTGCCTGCCGGGCACCGCGAGCCGGATGGCCCGGGGATGCGGCTCACCGGCGAGCTGGATGTGCGCCACCGCACCGGTGCCCTGCTGATCCCAACTGAGCAGCGTCCCAGCGAGGTTGTCCCCGGTGCTGCCATAGCGCAACACCCGGATCCCGAGCGCTTCGGTGCGATCGGCCAGCGCGGCCGCACCAGGGTCATCGGTGCAGACCACGAGTGCGCCGCCCGGCGCGATCCGTTCGACGAACGAGTCGAACACCGCGGTGTAGGCCGCCTCACTGCCGAAGAAGTCCAGATGGTCGGCCTCGATGTTGGTCACCACCGCCACATCGGGCGTGTACTCGAGCAGTGAGCCGTCGCTCTCGTCGGCTTCGGCCACGAAGCACTGCCCGCTGCCGTGATGGGCGTTGGTGCCGGCCTCCCCCAGATCCCCGCCGACCGCGAACGACGGGTCGAAACCGCTGTGCTGCAACGCCACGATGAGCATCGACGTGGTGGTGGTCTTGCCGTGGGTCCCGGTCACCATCAGCGTGGTGTAGCCGACCATCAGCTTGGCCAGCACCACCGGCCGCAGGATGACGGGGATGCCGCGACGCCGGGCCTCGACCAACTCGGGGTTGGTCTTCGGGATCGCGGCATGGGTGGTGACCACCGCGGTCGGCCCGCCGGGCAACAGATCCAGCGAGGACGCGTCGTGGCCGATCCTGACCTCGGCTCCCCGCGCGCGCAGCGCCACCACGCTGCGCGATTCCTTGGCATCCGATCCCGACACGAGGCCGCCGCGGTCGAGCAGGATCCGCGCCACCCCCGACATTCCGGCACCGCCGATACCGACCATGTGGACGCGCTCCAACTCCGGCGGAAGTGAATTGGCTTTCACTGCGCCCTCTTTCGATCCGCCCGCGCCACATCCAATACGACCTGGGCCACCCGCTGCGCCGCGTCGGGATGCCCCGAAAGCGTTGCGGCCGCCGTCATCGCCGAGATTTTGGCGTCGTCGGTGAGGAGGCCGCCCACGGTGTCGGCGACGAATGCGCCGGTGAGATCGCCGTCATCGACGACGATGCCGCCGCCGGCCGCGACCACCGGGCCCGCGTTGAGGCGCTGCTCGCCGTTGCCGATCGGCAACGGGACATAGATCGCAGGCAGGCCGACGGCGGTCACCTCCGCGACCGTCATCGCACCGGACCGGCAGATCGCGAGATCGGCTGCGGCATAGGCCAGATCCATGCGGTCGAGGTAGGGCACCGCGACGTACGGTGGCGCATCGGCCGCTGCCTGCGGCAGTTCCAGCGTGTTCTTCGGGCCGTGCGCATGCAAAACCGAAATACCTGCCGCCGCAAGACTTTCGGCCGCTGCCGAGACCGCGCGGTTGATCGATTGTGCACCCTGCGAGCCGCCGAAGACCAGCAACACCTTGGCGTCGTCGGCGAAACCGAAGAACGCGCGAGCCTCGGCGCGCAGCGCTTTGCGGTCAAGCGACGTGATCGCGGCCCGCACCGGCACCCCGACCACCTCGACGTTGCGCAGGCCGGGATCGGGCACCGCCGAAAGCACGCGACGGGCCGAGCGCGCGCCGACCCGATTGGCCAGACCGGCGCTCGCGTTGGCCTCGTGGACCACCACCGGCACCGCCGGTCGGCGCCGCGCGGCGCTTCCGCGGGCAGCCAGATAGGCAGGCAGCGCGACATAGCCGCCGAACCCGACCACCACGTCGGCTTCGACGTTCGACAACACCGACCGGGTCTCGCGGATCGCGGTGCGCACGCGCATCGGAAGCCGCACCAGATCTCCCGACGGCTTGCGCGGCAGCGGCACCGGCGTGATCAGCTCCAGGTCATAGCCGCGCTGGGGCACCAGCCGGGTCTCCAGACCGCGCTGCGTGCCGAGGGCGGTGATCCGCACAGCGGGGTCGAGTGCACGCAGCGCATCGGCCACCGCCATCGCCGGCTCGACGTGACCTGCGGTCCCGCCGCCTGCCAGTACGACCGATATCCCCCGAGAACCCTCGCTCACCCGTGACGTTGACCTTCCAATGTGCGGGCTCGACGGCCCTGGTTTCGCTGGCCAGAACCATATCGGACCGACGATCTGCCGGCTGCCACCGGCGGCTGGCCGCCGGTGCGCGACCGACGCGCCGGGCGCTCAGCCGTTGACGTCTTGCGCCTGCCCGCAGCGGTGACCTTGGCCGGCTTGGTGGCCTTGGCGGCCTTGCGGTCGGGCCGACGCTCCGCTTTGCGCGCCGGCTTGGCCGAAGTGCGGGCCGTTTTCGAGCGCAGCCGATCGCGCACGGCCTCCAGCCGAGTGGGCACGTACGGCTCGGGCAGCGGCAACCGAAGCAGCCGGTTCATCCGGTCATCGCGTCCGGCCCGCAGCGCCGCGACCGCGTCCGGTTCGTGACGCGCCGCATTGGTGATCAAACCCATCATCAGCAGCGTCGTCGCCTGAGACGATCCACCGGCCGAGATCAGCGGCAGCTGCAGCCCGGTCACGGGCAGCAGGCCGACGACGTAACCGACGTTGATGAACATCTGGCCCACCACCCACAGCGTGGTGGTCGCGGCGAGCAGGCGCAGGAACGGATCGGCAGAGCGGCGCGCGATCCGCATGCCCGTGTAGGCGAACAGCCCGAACAAGGCCAGCAGACCCAGCGCCCCGATAAGACCGAGTTCCTCGCCGATGATCGCGAAGATGAAGTCATTGTGTGCGTTGGGCAGGTAATTCCATTTGGCGGTGCCCTGGCCGAGCCCGTCGCCGAATACGCCACCGTTGGCCAGGGCGAATCGCGCCTGGCGGGCCTGGTAACCCGATCCCTGGGCATCGGCGCCCGGGTTGAGCCACGACTGCACGCGGTCGGACCGGTAGCCCTCCGACACCGCGAGCACCGCGGCCGAGACCATGACCGCGAGCAGCGACGACATGAACACCCGCAGCGGCAGCCCGGCGTACCACAGCAGGCCGAGCAGGATGATGCCGAGCGAAACCGTCTGTCCGAGGTCGGGCTGGGCGACGATGAGCGCGAGCGCGATCACCGCGGCGGGCACGAGCGGGATCAGCATCTCGCGCAGCGACGCGCGTTCGAGCCGACGCGCGGCGAGCAGGTGCGCACCCCAGATCGCGAAGGCGATCTTGGCCAGCTCCGAGGGCTGCATCGAGAACCCGGCGACGACGAACCAGCCGCGAGAACCGTTGGCCACCTTGCCAATTCCGGGGATGAGCACGAGGACGAGCAGCACGATGGTGAGCGCGAAGCCGGGGAACGCAAGCCGGCGCAAGGTCTTGACCGGCATCCGCAGCGCCACGTAGAACGCCACGAGGCCGATCGCCGTCCACAACACCTGGCGGCCGAACACCGCCCACGGCGAACCGTCGGCATCGTAGGAGTACACCCCCGACGCCGAGAGCACCATGATCAACCCGAGCGTGGTGAGCAGTGCCGTGACGGCGATGATGAGGTGAAACGACGTCATCGGCCGGCCGAGCCAGGCGCCGAACCGGGTGCGTGGCAGCTTCACCGGGGCGGCGGCCTCCGACGCGCCGTCGGTCGGCGTCTCGGTCGCGGCGCCACCTTTCACGTCGCCCTCGGTCGCATCGCCACGTCGGCGCAACCGGGTGAGGATGCTGGCCACGACTACCCGATCGCGGCGCGGACGGCTGCGGCGAAGGCGTCGCCGCGCTGACCGTAGCCGCTGAACTGATCGAAGGATGCGCCTGCGGGTGCCAGCAACACGGTGTCGCCCGGGCTTGCCAGCTCACGGGCGGCTCCCACGGCAGCCGCCATGACCGCATCGGAGACCGGCCGGTCCCCAACTTTGATCACACGAGTCACATGAACATCAACCGACTCAGTTGACTCATTTGTCTCAAGCACCCCAGAATCCTCCCCCGTCACAAGCTCGACGACGGGGACATCCGGGGCGTGTCGCGATAACGCCTCGGCAACCAAACGCCGATCGCGCCCGATCAGTACGGCGCCGGCAAGCCGATTCGCCACCTGACGTACCAGCTCATCGACCGAAGCGCCCTTCAGCAAGCCACCGGCGATCCACACCACCCGGTCGTACGCGGTGATGGACGCCTGCGCGGCGTGCGGGTTCGTCGCCTTCGAGTCGTCGACGTAGCGCACCCCCCCGCTCGCCCCGATCACCTCGGCGCGGTGCCTTCCCACCTGGAACGACGCGAGCGCGGCCCCGATCGAAGCCGGCGCGACACCAACCGCGCGGGCCAGCGCGGCCGCGGCGAGCGCATTGAGCACGCCGATGGGACCCGCCACACCGATCACGTCCGTGCCAGCCAACTCGACATCGTCGCCGAATGCGCGGTCGACGAGCTTGCCCGCACGCACACCGAGTTCGCCAGCGGCCGGCTCGCCGAGCCGAAAGCCGACGCGTGTGGAGGCCGTCGCCGCAGGCAGCAGACCGGCCGCGACGGGATCGTCGAGCCCGACCACCGCGACGCGCCCGTCGAGCACCCTGGCCTTGTCGCGGGCATAGGCGTCCATCGAGCCATGCCAATCCAGATGATCCTCGGCGACATTGAGCACAACGCCCGCCTCGGGCCGCAGCGACGGCGCCCAGTGCAATTGAAAACTGGACAGCTCAACCGCAAGGTACTCCGCGGGCCCGTCGAGCACCGCGAGCACCGGCTCACCGATGTTGCCGCACAACATGCTTCGCCTGCCGTCGGCCGCCAGCATCTCGTGCAGCATCGAGGTGGTCGTGGTCTTGCCGTTGGTGCCGGTGACCACGAGCCAGCGCCGCGGCGTACCGAACCGGCCTGCCGCGTCGAGCCGCCACGCCAGCTCGACATCGCCCCAGATCGCCACGCCTGCCGCTGCGGCGGCGGCCAACACCGGCGCGCTCGGCGCGAAACCAGGACTCGTCACCACCAGATCGAAATGCGATATCCGTTCGACGGCGCTCGCGGGGTCGAGCACCGCCACACCCTGCTGTGCCAATGCCGTCAGCGCCGTCGGGCTGTCGTCGGTGAGCGTCGCAACCACGCCAAGCGGTGCGAGCGCTGCCAGGACAGCGCGGCCGGTGACGCCTGCGCCGGTGACGAGCACGGGCGCACCCGTCGTCAGCGGAGCGAGATCCGGTTCGGACACGTCAGGCCCCGACGGCGGTGAGCCACTCGCTGTAGAACAGGGCGACGCCGAGACCGCACGCGATCGCGGTCAGTAGCCAGAACCGGATGATGACGGTCGTCTCGGCCCAGCCGACCAACTCGAAGTGATGATGGAACGGCGCCATCCGGAACACCCGGCGGCCCGTCGTGCGGAAGGCCATGATCTGCACCACCACCGAGGTCACCTCGGCCACGAACAACGCGCCGAGGACCACCGCGAGGATTTCGGTCCGGCTGGTGACCGACAGGCCCGCGATGATGCCGCCGAGCGCCAGCGAGCCGGTGTCACCCATGAAGATCTTGGCCGGGGCGGCGTTCCACCACAGGAAGCCGACGCACGCGCCGGCCGTCGCGGCCGCGATCAACGCCAGGTCCAGCGGATCGCGCACGTTGTAACAGCCAAGGCCCGGCGCCGTCGCACACGCGTTGCGGTACTGCCAGAACGTGATCAGCACGTAGGCCGCACACACCATCGCCATCGCGCCCGCGGCGAGACCGTCGAGCCCGTCGGTGAAATTCACCGCGTTGGACCACGCGCTCACGATCACCACGCAGAAGATCACGAAGAGCCAGGGCGCCAGCGTGACCGTGGCGATCTCACGTACGTATGACAGCTCGGCGCTGCCGGGCGTCAAACCGTCGCCGTTGCGGAACTGCAGCACCAGCACGCCGAACAGCACCGCGGCGATCAACTGGCCGACGGTCTTCGCGGTCTTGTTGAGGCCGAGGTTGCGCGACCGGCGGAGCTTGATCAGGTCGTCGATGAAGCCGACAAGGCCGAGCGCGGTGGCCAGGCCGAGAACCAGCAGGCCCGAGGCCGATGGCCCCTCCCCGCCGAGCGCCACACCGACGAGATGCGTACCCAGGTAGCCGGCCCAGATGCCGGCGACGATCGCCACTCCGCCCATCGAGGGCGTGCCGCGCTTCTTGGCGTGGCTGGGCGGACCGTCCTCACGGATCTCGTGGCCGAGGCCCTGCTTGGTGAACAGCCGGATCAGCGCAGGCGTCAGCAGGATGGACACCGTCAGCGCGATGCCGACGGCGATCAGAATCAGTTTCATACGGCGGCGTCCCCGTCCCCGACCGGGCCGGCGACCAGAGCCTCGGCCAACGCGCCGAGCCCGACCGAGTTGGATGCCTTCACCAGCACCACGTCCCCCGGCTGCAGTTCATCGCGCAGCACAGCCAGTGCGGCGTCGGCGTCGGCGACCATGGTGGACTCGGACCCCCACGAACCCTCCATCACCGCGCCGTGGTGCATGGCGTTCATAGTCCTCCCGGATCCCACGACGAGTAATCGAGAGACATCTAAGCGCACCGCGAACCGGCCGATCGCGTCGTGCTCGGATATCGCGTCGTCGCCGAGCTCGGCCATCTCGCCGAGCACGGCCCAGCTGCGCCGCTTCGGTGCGCCCCCGCCTGCGCTTTCGCGGGCCATCCAGGCCAGTGCCTTGAGCCCGGCCCGCATCGAGTCGGGGTTGGCGTTGTACGCGTCGTTGATGACTGTCACGCCGTCGCCACGGGTGCTCACCTGCATGCGATGCCGTGACACCGGACCGGCCGCCGACAGCGCCGAGGCCACCTGTGACAGCGTCGCGCCGCATTCCAGCGCGACCGCCGCCGCGCACAACGCGTTCGACACCTGATGGTCACCGTGCACGGCGAGCTCGATGTCGGCCTGCCCGTCCGCGGTGTGCAACGTGAACCGCGGCCTGGCGAGCCCGTCGAGCGCGACCGGCCCCGCCCACAGGTCGGCACCGGGTGACCGCGATACCCGCACCACGCGTGCGGCGGTCTCGCCGGCCATCGCCGCCACCGCGGTGTCGTCGGCGTTGAGGATCACCACTCCGGAGGGACCGACAGCTTGCGGCAGTTCGGCCTTCGTCTTGGCGATGGCCTCGCGCGATCCGAACTCGCCGAGGTGCGCGGTGCCCACGTTGAGCACGACCGCGATCGACGGCGGCGCGATGGCGGCCAGCGCCGCGATGTTGCCGCGATGCCGGGCCGACATCTCCAGGATCAGGAAATCGGTGTCGGTGGTCGCGCGCAGCACCGTCCATGGATGGCCCAGTTCGTTGTTGAACGAGCCGGGCGGCGCGATCACCTCACCGAGCGGGGCCAACACGGCCGCCAGCAGATCCTTGGTCGAGGTCTTGCCCGACGATCCGGTGACGCCGATGATCGTCAACCCGTCGGCCACCAGGTCGGCGGCCACCGCGGCAGCGAGCCGGCCGAGCGCCGCGAGCACCGCGGCACCCGAACCGTCGGTGTCGTACTCCAAAGCGCCAGAACCGGAGTCGGCGGCGCCGGGCTCGGGCCGGACCACGATCGCGGGGACCCCGACGGGTCGGGCCGCCAGCACTGCGACGGCACCGGCCGCCACTGCCGACGCGGCGAAATCGTGGCCGTCCGAGCGTGCGCCCGGCAACGCCAAGAACAGACCGCCGGAGCCGACCGCGCGGGAATCGAACTCGACGGTGCCGGTGACTCGCGTCGCCGCGGCCTGCTCCGGGGTGATGTCGGCTAATTCACCGCCGACGATCTCGGCGATCCTGGCGATCGTCATCTCGATCACGCGCGTGACTCCAATGCCTCCAGTGCCGCGGCCAACTCATCGCGATCATCGAACGGTCGGGTGTGGCCACCGCTGGTCTGTCCGGACTCATGACCTTTACCCGCAATCAGCACGATGTCCCCCGGCTCGGCCCACGCCACGGCGTAATCGATGGCCGCACGCCGGTCGCCCACCTCGACCACTTTCGCGTTTCCCTCGCCGGCCCCGGCCACGATCGCGGCGCGGATCGCCGCCGGGTCCTCGTCGCGGGGGTTGTCATCGGTGACGACGACGAGATCGGCGAGTTCAGCCGCAACCCGCCCCATCGGCCCGCGCTTGCCCGCATCGCGGTTGCCCCCGGCGCCGAACACCACCGCGATCCGGCGGGTCGCCGCGCTCGCCCGCAACGTCTCAAGCACGGCCTGCAGCGCGCCCGGCTTGTGTGCGTAGTCGACGAGCGCCAGAAAGTCCTGTCCCCGGTCGATGGGCTGCAGCCGGCCCGGGACCGTTGCCGAATGCAGACCGGGGGCGGCCTGTTCGGGCGACACCCCGGCGGCGTCGAGGAGCGCGAGCGCCAACGCGGCGTTCGCGACGTTGTAGCGGCCAGGCAGCCCGATGGCCACCCGGTGATGAACTCCAGCCGGATCGGCCACCGCGAATTCTTGTGCACCCGGTCCCGCGACGGCGATCTCCTGCACACACCAGTCGGCGGCGGCGCCCTCCGTGCTCACGGTCACGGGGCTTTCGGCGCGCGCAGCCATCGCGGCACCCGCCTCATCGTCGACGCAGATGACCGACAGCGCCGCATGATTCGGCGACTCCGGATCGAACAGCCGGGCCTTGGCCTCGAAGTAATCGTCCATCGTGGGATGGAAATCGAGGTGGTCGCGCGACAGGTTCGTGAACCCGCCGATGGCGAATCCGATGCCATCGACCCGGCCGAGCGTCAACGCGTGGCTCGACACCTCCATCACCACGGTGTCGACGCCCTCCTCGACCATGACCGCGAGCAGCGCCTGCAGATCGGGAGCTTCTGGCGTCGTCAGTGCGCTCGGCACCGCACGCCCGTCGATTCGGACGCCGACGGTACCGATCAGCCCGGCCACCCGGCCCGCCGCCCGTAAGCCGGCCTCCACCAGGTAGGTGGTGGTGGTCTTGCCCGATGTGCCCGTGACGCCGATGACCCGCAGCCTGTCCGCGGGCCGGCCGTACACGCGCGCGGCCAACTCGCCGAGAACCGACCGCGGCGCGGGGTGGACGAGCACCGGAGCCTCGAGTGTGCCCGCCAACTGCGCGGCACCGTCCGGATCGGTGATCACGGCAACCGCACCACCGGATACCGCATCGGCGGCATAGCGGGCGCCGTGCGCCGACGAACCCGGCAGCGCGGCGAACAGATCCCCAGGCACGGCGTCCTGACCGCGCAGGGTCACCCCGGTCACGACGATGTCGGGCAGCGCCGAACCGGCAGCGGGGACAGCCCCGACCGCAGCGGCCAGCGGCACGAGATGATGGCCGACAGGACGGCTCGGACGCAGCTTCATGGCCATGCAACAGTACCCATCGGCGGCCCTAGGGCCGCATACCCATCGGCGGTCGGGCGACCTTCCGCGTCAGGTCGCCTGCAGAGTCAGCGGACGTCCGGGATCTGCCGACAGCGGCACGTTGTGGCGTTGCAGCAACCACGAGGCGATGTTGTGGAACAGCGGCGCCGCCGACGACCCAGGGGCCCCGTCGGCCGCGCGGTGCGGGGCGTCCATCATGATGCCGACGACATAGCGGGGATCGTCGGCGGGTGCGATGCCGGCGAACGTGATCCAGTAGACGTCGTCGTAGTAGCAACCGCACGCGGGGTTGATCTGCTGTGCGGTACCGGTTTTGCCTGCGATCTGGTAGCCCTCCACCGCGGCCTGCGGGCCGGTGCCCTGCTGGGCGCCCATCGGGTCGTGCTGCACGATTCCGCGGAACATGTCGCGGACGGTGCGCGCGGTCTCGGGTTTGACCACCTGAACGCCCTCGGGGCGCGGCTCCTCGGTGCGGGTGCCGTCGGGCGCGATGGTCGCCTTGATGATCCGCGGCGGGATGCGTACCCCGTCGTTGGCGATCGTCTGGTACATCGCGGCCATCTGCAGCAATGTCATCGAAAGGCCTTGCCCGATCGGCAGATTGGAGAACGAGCTGCCCGACCACTGGTCGATCGGCGGAAGCAGGCCCGAGCTCTCGCCCGGCAGACCGACACCGGTGCGCTGTCCCAGTCCGAACCGGCGGAGCATGTCGTAGAACCGCTCCGGCCCGATCCGCTGGGCGAGCATCAGCGTGCCCACGTTGGAGGACTTACCGAACACACCGGTCGTGGTGTACGGCATGACGCCGTGACTCCAGGCGTCACGAACGGTGACGCCGCCCATGTCGATCGAACCGGGCACCTGCAGCACCTCGTCGGGGTTCGACAGCCCGTATTCGATGGCCGATGCGGCCGTGACGATCTTGTTCACCGAACCCGGCTCGAACGGCGACGACACCGGTAGGTTGCCCATCTGCCGGTTCTCCTGGCGGCCGATGTCCTGGCTTGGGTCGAACGTGTTGTCGTTCGACATCGCGAGCACCTCACTGGTTTTCGCGTCCAGTACGACGGCGGAGACGTTCTTGGCGCCGGAGGCGTCCTTGGCGAGCTGTACCTGCTGCTGCACGTAGTACTGGATGTCGTCGTCGAGGGTGAGCTGCACGGTGGAGCCGTTGACCGCGTCGTGGCGATTGCGGTAGCTGCCCGGGATCACGACCCCGTCGGAGCCCCGGTCGTAGGTGACCGAACCGTCGGAACCGGCGAGCACCGCGTCCATCGAGTCCTCAAGGCCGAGCAGTCCGTGCCCGTCCCAGTCGATGCCGCCGACGATGTTGGCCGCCAGCGAACCGCCCGGGTACTGCCGCAGATCCTGACGCTCCGTGCCGACTTCGGGGAACTTCTCGGTGATCGCGTCGGCGATCGCCGGATCGACCGCCCGAGCCAGATACACGAACGTTTCGTTGCTTCTGAGCTTCTTCTCGACGGTCTTGGCGTCGGGCTTGTTGTTCAACCGCGCGGCAACGTCTTTGGCGATGTCGGTGAGCCTGCGGTCCGGGTCGGGCGCCTCCGGGGATTTGGCCTTCGCCTCGGCCAGTTGTTTGCGGACCCGCACCGGCTGGAAGGTCAGGGCACGCGCCTCGATCGTGAACGCGAGCTTGTCGTCGTTGCGGTCGACGATGCTGCCGCGCATCGCGGGATCGATGTCGGTGACCTTGAGCTGGCTGGCCGCCTCGGCGCGCAACCCGGCCGCCCTCGGCACCTGCAGGTTGAACAGCTGAGCAGCCGCGATCAGCAGCACCGCGAACATGACCACGTTTCCGGTCCGGTGCCGAAAGACGAAAGACGAGCTCTCCAAACCCGTTTCGGGTGCCGCGACCCGCGTGCGCCGGACGCGTGCCGACCGTCCCTGGCCGGCGGGGTCCTTCTTGCGCCCCCGCGCCGGTGTGTGTTCGGGCCGGCGACTCATGCTGCGGGCGCGGTAGCCGGGGCCAACTGCTCGACGCCAGGAGCCGGGCCGGGAGCAATGGGCACGCCCGGGGTGGGCACCTGCGGGGCGGCGGGCGCAGGCGGGGCTTCCGGCACCGGGGGCGCGGGAAGTGCCTGCGGGGCCGCGACGGGCTGCGGCACCTCAACAGCGGGCGGCGCGGGAAGAGCCTGCGCGGGAGGGATGTCCAACGGTGCGGCAAGGGGCACCGGGCCTGGCGCGGGCGGCTGTGCTCCCGGCACCCCGTGCGGCATCTCCGCGGGCGGCACCGTGGGGTGGCCCGCCTGCGGCACACGTACCGCCAGTTCCCGTGGGTCGACCACGCGCGGCGCGGGCGGCGCAGGCCGCGGTGGCGGCGCCTCGTCGGGCAGCGGCGTGTTCAGGGGTGGCGGCGGCACGCCTTCGGCCGGCTTCGGTGTACCGACCACCGTCCAGTTGCCCGTGGGATCCTGCACGAGGTGGGCGGTGTCGCGCGACGGGATCATGCCGAGGTTGCGGGCGGCCTCGGCAAGTGCCGGAGCGGCCTGCGCCTCGAGCACATCGCGCTCAAGGGCTTCCTTCTGCTGCAGCAGGCCCTCATTGGTCTGCCGGGCGTGACCCAACTGGTAGGAACGTTCGGCCGATCCGGTCGACAGCCACAAGGTGATCCCCAGACCGACGCCGAGCGCCGCGATCACCAACACGACGAACGGAACACGGGCGATCAGTTCCCGCGGGTTCAGTTCGACAGCGGCGAGCCGGACGAGCAGCCGTTCCCGCAGCGGCGGACGAACAACTTTAGGGGCCTTGGCTTTACGCGCCTTCGCGCGGGCCTTCGCCTGACTCGCGCTCTTCGGCCGGACGGGCCCGCTCCGCTGCCGCGGAATCGGCCCGGTCTGTGGCGCCTGCCGCAGCGGCCGCTGTTCGCGGCTGGGCCTGCGGGTGCGCGGCGGCGCCTCGGAACTGCGCCGCTGGGCGCCCGGCTGGCGTACGCGCCTGCGGTCGGCCTCACGTACCGGCACTGGTCGCTTCACCTTCATGAGTTGCCCCTTCCCCCAACCTTTTCGAGTGCTCGCAGGCGCACAGGGGCGCTACGTGGATTGCGTTCGATCTCCTGTTCATCGGCCCGCTCGGCCCCGCGGGTCAGCGCCACGAATTCTGGTTCGTGACCGGGAAGTTCGATGGGCAGGCCAGGGGGTGTCCGTGACGCGGTCACCGTGCCGAATGCCTGCTTGACGATGCGGTCCTCAAGCGACTGGTAGGCCATCACGACGATTCGTCCGCCGGGCTGCAGAGCCGCCAGTGCCGCGGGAACCGCGACGCGCAGGGAATCCAGCTCACCGTTGACCGCGATGCGCAGCGCCTGGAACGTGCGCTTGGCCGGATGCCCCCCGGTCCGCCGGGCCGGCGCCGGAATCGCTTCATAGAGCAGCTCGACGAGCTCGCCCGTCGTCGTGAACGGCTGCGAGGCTCTGCGCCTGACGATCTTGTCGGCGATCCGCCCGGCGAACCGCTCCTCGCCGAAATCGCGCAGCACCCTGGCGATCTCCTTGGCGTCGTAGGTGTTGAGGATCTCCGCGGCCGTCAGCGGGGCGTCGGGATCCATCCGCATATCCAGCGGCGCATCGGTGGCGTAGGAGAATCCCCGCTGCGCCTGGTCGAGCTGCATCGACGAAACCCCGAGGTCGAACAACACGCCGTCGACGCGGCGCACACCGGATTCCGCGAGGGCCGAGGCGATTCCGTCGTAACGCGTGCGCACAAGCGTCACGCGGTCGCCGAACGGGGCGAGCCGCGCTCCTGCGATGGCCAACGCATTGGGGTCGCGGTCCAGGCCGATCAGGCGGAGCCCGGGTAAGTCGGTGAGAAAACGTTCGGAATGACCGCCGGCTCCCAAGGTGGCGTCGACGAGAACCGCATCGGTGCCGTCGGCGTGCCCGCGGGTCAATGCCGGTGCCAACAGGTCGACACAGCGATCCAGGAGAACCGGGATGTGTCCGTGTTCCTGGGGATCTGGGGAGTCGTGAACCACTCCAACACCTCCGCTCGGGACAGCCCCTGCACCGTGGTCTCTGTCCGAATCAACGGACCTGGCGTTGGGGAAGTACGCCAGGGCCGATTCGGGCAGAGGCCGCGTTGCACGGGCTACGTCCGGGGCTCCCGCCGGGTTGCGGGCCGTATCAGCCTCATCAGATGATGTCGCGCAGAGTTTCATCAGTGGCCGCGGAGAAGTTCTCTTCGTGGGTCTGCTGGTACTCCTGCCAGGCTTGGGCGTCCCAGATCTCCAGGTAGTCGACCGACCCGATCACCACGCAGTCCTTGGACAGGTTCGCGTAGCGCCGATGGTCCGCCGACAGGGTGATCCGGCCCTGCGCGTCGGGGTGCTGCTCGTCGGTTGCCGCGGCCAGGCTGCGCAGGAACGCACGGGCCTCCGGATTGCTCCGGGACGCCTGCGATGCACGCCTGGCCAACTTCTCGAACTCGTCGCGCGGGTAGACGGCCAGGCTGTGATCTTGGCTCTTGGTGACCATCAACCCTCCTGCCAGCGCGTCGCGGAACTTGGCGGGCAGCGTGAGCCGCCCCTTGTCATCGAGCTTGGGCGTGTAGGTACCCAGAAACATCTGGCCACCTCCCGCCACCCGGTTCGGATCCCGAGTCGCTTCGCCTTCGCCGAGCGGGGCTCCGGTTTCCCCGCTGGCCGCCACTTTACCCCACGATCCCCCACTTTGCTCCATTTGATGCCATGACTTCGCGATTTCGCCCCACCGCCGCCCCCCTGAACGCCCTGAGACACGCATTGGCGACCCACATTCGGGCAAGCCGCGCCGAAAAATCCCAGGTCAACGCGCCAGGGTGAGCGGTGGGGCGTTGTGGGGGGTGTGATGTGGGGCGAGGCCGAACTGTTACGCGCACCGGCACGTCTGCAGTGCGCTGGGCACCCGATCCGGCGTGTCGCGAAACCGGCTCAACGCACAAAAAAGGGGTAGCCCTCGTGGGCTACCCCTTGAGACCGCGCGGCGGTCTACTCGTCGAAGCGGCGACGGAAGCGGTCTTCCATCCGATTGGTGAACGAACCGCCGCCCCGCTGGCGACGCTGACGCGGCGCCGAACCCGGTGCGGCGGACCGGTCACGCCCGGCGACGCGCGGACCGGTGATGGCGAACACCACACCGCCGAACATCACGACGAAACCGATGACAGACAGGATCGGGAACCCGCCGATCATCGTGGCCTTCACGGCGACGCCCACCACGAGCATCGCCAAGCCTGCGATGAACAACAGCGCGCCCTGCAGTCTGCGGCGCGCCGACGGCGCGCGTAGAGTCCCACCCCGGACGCTCGACGCGAACTTGGGGTCCTCGGCATAGAGCGCGCTCTCGATCTGGTCGAGCATGCGCTGCTCATGATCGGAGAGTGGCATTCGTCCCTCCTTGCCGACGCCGCCGTCGCCTCGTCAAAGTCGTGTGTACACCCGCACTTACGGGCACCTAACAGTAATGATACGAGGTCGATCCGAGCCGTACCACCTTGTTCGCAGTCGATTGTAGGCGTTCGATGCGAGTGGGATGGAGCGCCTCACCGCCGGATAATGGCTCCAATAATGAGTTCGCAAGGGCTTCGACAGGACACGGGCGCATGGGGAAGGCAACAGAATTGGCGGCGTATCTCATCGATCTGTCGCCGGACGACATGCAGCGCCGGCTCCCCGACGCGCTGCGCGTCTACGTCGACGCCATGCGATACCCCCGCGGCACAGAGGAGCAGCGCGCCTCACTGTGGCTCGAACACACCCGCCGAAGCGGCTGGAAAGCCGTGGCCGCCATCGACATCGCGACCGTGAACAGCGCTCCCACCAGCGCGGATATGTCGAGCGCGCCGTTACTGGGCGTGGCATACGGCTACTGCGGAGCACCCGACCAGTGGTGGCAGCAGCAAGTGGTCGCCGGCCTGCGCCGCGTCGGAGCCAGCCCGTCGCGCATCACGGAGCTCATGACCAGCTACTTCGAGCTCACCGAGTTGCACATCGATCCAAGCGCACAGGGCCACGGACTCGGCGAGGCTCTGGCCCGACGGCTCCTGGCCGGCCGTGGCGAATCTCACGTCCTGCTGTCGACCCCCGAGATCAACGGGGAAGCCAATCGGGCCTGGCGGTTGTACCGCCGCCTCGGCTTCACCGATGTGATCCGCGGCTACCACTTCGCGGGCGATCCGCGGGCCTTCGCGATCCTCGGGCGCAGCCTGCCCCTGTAACTGGGGTCGAACATCGGCGGCCCCATCTGGCACGATTGCTCGCGTGCGCGTCCGACGACCCAGCCACCGCAGCCGCCGCAGGCTACTGGCGCTGGTGATGTTGCTGCTGCTTCTGCCGATGGCGGTCGGGTGCGTACGCGTCCGGGCATCCATCACGGTGTCGCCCGACGATCGTGTGTCCGGTCAGATCATCGCCGCCGCAAAACCGCGCGACGCCGACGACAAAGGCCCGCAGCTTCTCAACAACCTGCCGTTCGCCACCAAGGTCGCGGTCTCGGAATACAGCCGCGACGACTACGTCGGCTCGCAGGCCGTGTTCTCCGACCTGACGTTCGCCGAACTGCCGCAACTGGCCGGCATGAACCGCGACGCCGCTGGCGTCGACATCTCGCTGCGGCGCGCGGGCGATCTCGTGATCCTGGAAGGGCGCGTCGATCTCACCTCGATGAACGACCCCGAAGCCGACGTACTGCTGACGGTGTCCTTCCCCGGTGAGGTGACCTCGACCAACGGCGACCAGGTCAGCTCCTCGATCGTGGAATGGAAGCTGCGGCCGGGTGTCGTCAGCACCATGAACGCCCAGGCCCGCTACACCGACCCCAGCGCGAGGTCCTTCACCACCGCGGCCATCTGGCTCATCGTCGGCGCGATGTTGGTCGCAGGCGTCATCGGGGCACTGGCGTGGGTCAGCCGCGACCGCTCCCCCAAACCCGGCGATCCCGTCAACGCCGGCGACTGACTCCGAACGCTCGCCGCGGCGCGGTCGGGCATCTCGCTTGCTACAAAACCCGCGGCACGCTTTACGCTGAATGCACTCGGGGGCCATCGGAGCACACACAGAAAGGGGCGGGCGCTGAGCGTGGAAGCAGCGGCACCGTCAGCCGTCGAGTTGGCCAGCGCCGTCACCGACCAGTTGCGCGAGTATCTGCACGAGCGCCGAGAAGACTGCGCGTATATCGGATCGGACTATGCGGAGCTGACCGCCGCTCTCGAGGAGTTCGTGCTGCGCGGCGGCAAACGGCTGCGCCCGGTCTTCGCCTACTGGGGTTGGCGGGCCGTCATCGAACCGCCCGACGCATCTGCCGATGCGGGCGTGCTGCGGCTGTTCGCCGCGCTGGAGTTGCTGCAGGCGTGCGCCCTGATCCACGACGACGTCATCGACGACTCGGCGACGCGGCGTGGCCTGCCGACCGTGCATCGCCTGTTCACCGAGCAGCACCACGGCCGCACGTGGCGTGGCTCGGCCAAGCAGTTCGGTCTGTCGGCGGCGATCCTGGCCGGCGACCTCGCGCTGGCATGGGCTGACGACGTGGTCGCAGGCGCCGATCTTCCCGTCGACGCACACGGACGGGTCCAGCAGGTATGGCGGCATATCCGTACCGAGGTGCTCGGCGGGCAGTACCTCGACATCGTCTCCGAATCGAGCGGCGCGGAGTCGGTGGCCTCGGCGATGAACGTCAACACGTACAAGACCGCGTCCTACACCGTGGCCCGGCCACTCCAGCTGGGCGCAGCGGCAGCGGCCGACCGCCCGGACGTGCAGGAGATCTTCCACGGGATCGGCAACGATCTCGGCGTGGCCTTCCAGCTGCGCGACGATGTGCTCGGAGTGTTCGGCGACCCGGCCGTGACCGGAAAGCCGTCGGGCGACGACCTGCGCTCGGGCAAACGCACGGTACTGCTGGCCGAGGCGCTTGAGCTGGCCGACAAATCCGATCCGGCGGCAGCCAAGTTGCTGCGCACGTCGGTCGGCACGGAACTGTCCGACGCTCAGGTCGGGGAGCTGTGCCGGGCCATCGAATCCGTCGGCGCACTGGCCGCCGTCGAGGATCACATCGAGCTGCTAACGAGCCGCGCGCTCGATGTGCTCGCGGCCGCCCCCGTCCACGCCAGGGCCAAAGCCGGTCTGTCCGAGCTCGCCCGATGGGCCGCCAGCCGTTCGGTATAGGAGTATGACTCCCCACCCATGACGCCCACCGGAATTCAGACCCCGAACAGCGGGCCGGCACAGCATGTCTCGCGTCTTGCCGCGTTCGCAGTCTCTCCCGAGGCGCGCCCGGCGCGACTCGGCTGCCTGGGCGCGGCCCTGCTGACGATCGGCGGACTCGGCGCGGGAAGCACCCGTTTGCACGACCCGCTGCTGGAATCGCTGCACCTGTCCTGGCTGCGGTTCGGTCACGGCCTGGTGTTGTCGTCGGTCCTGCTGTGGACGGGCGTCGCACTGATGCTGATCGCGTGGTTGTGGTTGGGGCGCCGCGTGATCGACCGCACCGCCACCGAATACACGATGGTGGCCACCACCGGCTTCTGGCTGGCGCCGCTACTGCTGAGTGTTCCGCTGTTCAGCCGCGACACGTATTCCTATCTGGCGCAGGGTGCACTGCTCCGCGACGGCTTCGACCCTTATGTGGTCGGACCGGTCGAGAACCCGAACTCCTTGCTCGACAACGTGAGTCCGATCTGGACGACGACGACCGCGCCATACGGTCCGGCGTTCATCCTCGTCGCGAAGTTCGTCACCATCCTGGTCGGCAACGACGTCGTGGCCGGAACCATGCTGCTGCGCCTGTGCATGCTGCCCGGTCTGGTCCTGCTGATCTGGGCGACGCAACGAGTGGCACGCCACATCGGCGCGAGCGGGGCGGCGGCACTGTGGATCTGCGTGCTCAACCCCCTGGTGATCATTCACCTGATGGGCGGTGTCCACAACGAAATGCTGATGGTCGGGCTCATGATGGCCGGTATCGCGTTGACCTTCGAGCGGCACCCGGTGTGGGGTATCGGTCTGATCGCTGTCGCGGTCGCCGTGAAAGCGACCGCAGGCCTTGCCCTTCCGTTCATGGTGTGGGCGTGGATGCATCAGCTGCGCGATCGCCGCGACGTCCCGCCCATCCGCGCATTCGCGCTGGCGACCGCGGCCTCGATCGCGATCTTCGCCGCGGTGTTCGCGGTGATGTCGTTGCTGGCCGGTGTCGGGTTGGGCTGGCTGTCGGCGCTTGCGGCGGGCAACGTGAAGATCATCAACTGGCTGACCGTGCCGACCGCAGTCGCCAACCTGGTCAACGTCTTCGGCGGCCTGGTGCTGCCGGTCAACTTCTACGCGGTACTCGGCGTGACCCGGATCGTCGGGTTGGCGGTCATCGCCATCTCACTTCCGTTGCTGTGGTGGCGATTCCGCCATACCGACCGCGACGTGCTGACCGGCATCGCACTGGCCATGCTGGTGGTGGTGTTGTTCGTGCCGGCCGCGCTGCCGTGGTACTACACCTGGCCGCTCGCGGTGGCGGCCGCCCTGATCCAGACCCGGCCTGCGATCGCCGCGATCGCGGGCGCCTCGACCTGGATCATGGTGATGTGGAAGCCCGACGGCGCCCACGGCATGTACTCGTGGGCGCACGTGCTCCTGACCACGGCATGTGCTGCGGTCGCGTGGTATTCGCTCTACAAGGCGCCCGAGCCGGCGCCAGATCCGGAGCCGGAAACTAGTACGCCATAGCCTGGGCCCGGCGCACGACCTCGCGAGCCTGGTGGGAGTGCAGCGCGTCGACGGGCCGGGCGTTGTCCTGGCGGTCGGTGCTGCCGTCCCTCGTGATCGTCAGCGACGAGTCCGGTGTGAAGAGCCAGCGCACGATCTCGGTGTTGCCGTAGCCGCCGTCGTGCAAGACGACCAGGAGCCCGGGCAGGGCCTTGACGACATGCCCGGTGTCATCGAAGAAGATCTTCGGCACCACCACAGCACCGCCGCGCCGCACGGCGACCAGATGGCTCTCGCGCAGCTGTTGGTGCACCTTGGTGACCGGGATGCCGAGCAACCCGGCGACCTCGGCCAGGTCATAGACGGCCTCATCGGGATCCAAAACGTCATCGGCGGCCGGAACACTGCTCACCGCACTGATTCTAGGGGGCCACGCCCGACTCGTAACATGTGTTCGGTGGAGCAGCAATCGGATCCACTCGTCGGCACCGTCCTGGATGGGCGCTACCGCGTGGACACCCCAATCGCCACCGGCGGGATGTCGACGGTCTACCGCGGGCTCGATACCCGGCTGGATCGTCCCGTCGCCCTTAAGGTGATGGACTCGCGCTACTCCGGTGACGAGCACTTCCTGACGAGATTTCAGCGTGAGGCGCGTGCCGTGGCCCGGCTCAAGGCCCCCGGCCTGGTCTCCGTGTACGACCAGGGCGGCGGAGGTCCGGGCGGCCAACCTTCCTTCCTGGTCATGGAGCTGATCGAGGGCGGCACACTGCGCGAACTGCTGACCGAACGCGGACCCATGCCCCCGCACGCCGTCGCCGCGGTTCTGGAGCCGGTTCTCGGCGGGCTGGCGGTGGCACACCGGGCGGGGCTGGTCCATCGCGACATCAAACCCGAGAACGTGCTGATCTCCGACGACGGTGAGGTCAAGATCGCCGACTTCGGTCTGGTTCGCGCAGTCGCCGAAGCCAAGATCACCTCGACCAGTGTGATCTTGGGAACCGCGGCCTACCTCTCGCCCGAACAGGTCGCCACCGGCGACGCCGATCCCCGCAGCGATGTCTACGCGGTGGGCATCCTGACCTATGAACTGCTGACCGGGACCACACCCTTCACCGGCGATTCCGCCCTTGCGGTAGCCTACCAGCGGATGGACAACGACGTGCCGCCGCCGAGCGGCGTAATCGCCGGAGTTCCAAAGCAATTCGATGACCTGGTGCGTCGCGCCACCAACCGGGAGCCGGCCGGACGTTACGCCGATGCCGACGATATGAGCGCTGAGCTGGACACCATCGTCGCCGACCTCGGCCTGCCCGCCTTCCGCGTTCCGGCACCGCGCAACTCGGCGCAGCACCTGGCCGCGACACGCTTCCACAGTCGCCAGGCCGCGACCACCGACGTCACCGGGCCGCCGCCCCCTGCGGCGCCCCGGCAGGCGACCCGCGAGATCACCCGCGACCAGCACGACTGGGCGCCGATTCCGGCCGACCCCGATGACACCGACGAATACTCGGGTGTGGCAAGACAATTCGCCGGTATAGAGATGAGCGAGTTCTACTGGGCGCAGCAACGCGCCAAGCGCGCGCTGCTGTTCTGGGTGGTCGCGATCCTGACGCTGACCGGCTTGGCCGCTGCCGCCGCGTGGACGCTCGGCAGCAACATCGGCACCCTGATCTAGGGCGCTGTCAGCCGCGCAGCATCTCGGCGACCAGGAACGCCAGCTCGAGGCTCTGCTGGGTGTTCAGCCGCGGATCGCATGCCGTCTCGTAGCGGCCCCCCAGGTCGGAATCCGAGATGTCTTGTGCCCCACCGAGACACTCGGTGACGTTCTCACCGGTGATCTCGACGTGAATGCCGCCGGGGTGGCTGCCGAGGGCATGGTGCACCTCGAAGAAGCCTTGCACCTCGTCGACGATGCGGTCGAAGTGGCGGGTCTTGTAGCCCGTTGACGACTCGTGGGTGTTGCCGTGCATGGGATCGCACTGCCAGATGACCTGATGTCCGGTGGCCTGGACCTTCTCGATGATCGGCGGCAGCAGATCGCGCACCTTGTTGTTGCCCATCCGGGTCACCAGGGTGAGCCGGCCCGGCTCGTTGTGCGGGTCGAGGCGTTCGACGTACTCGACGGCCAGTTCCGGTGTCGTCGTCGGGCCGAGCTTCACGCCGATCGGGTTGGCGATGACCTCGGCGAACGCCACGTGTGCGCCGTCGAGCTGGCGGGTGCGCTCACCGATCCACAGATAGTGCGCGGACTGGTCGTAGAGCTTGGGCTCGCCGTCAACCCCGTCGGACAGCCGCAGCATGGCGCGCTCGTAGTCGAGGACGAGCGCCTCATGGCTCGCGAAGATCTCGGCGGTCTGCAGGTTGCGATCGGCCACCCCGCAGGCCGACATGAAGCTCAAGCCGCGGTCGATCTCACCGGCCAGCGCCTCGTAGCGGGCCCCGGCGGGCGAGGTCCGGACGAACTCGCGGTTCCAGTCGTGCACGAGGTGCAGGGACGCCAACCCCGATGACGTGAGGGCACGCACCAGATTCATGGCCGCGCTGGCGTTGGCGTAGGCGCGCACGAGCCGCGACGGATCGTGGGCGCGGACGGCGGCGTCGGGCGCGAACCCGTTGATCATGTCGCCGCGGTAGGACTTCAGCCCGAGCGCGTCGACGTCGGCCGAGCGCGGCTTGGCGTACTGCCCGGCAATACGGGCGACCTTCACCACCGGCATGCTCGCGCCGTAGGTCAGGACCACCGCCATCTGCAGCAGCGTCCGGATGTTGGCCCGGATGTGCGGCTCGGTGTTGTCGACGAAAGTCTCGGCGCAGTCGCCGCCCTGCAGCAGGAACGCCTTGCCCAGCGCGACATCGGCGAGCATGCCCTTGAGCTTCTCGATCTCCGAGGGCACCGTCACCGGCGGCACGCTCTCCAGGACCGTGCGCATGGCCTTTGCGGTGTCCGCGTCCCAGCTGGGCTGCTGGGCGGCCGGCTTGGCCAGCGCGGAGTCCAGCCGTTGCCGCAGCTCGTCGGTCAGCGGCGGCAGCGGCGGCAGCTGATCGATGGGAATGTCGACGGTCCAGTTCACCCGTTCATGGTAGCCGCCGGTCAACGCCTGTTCTCAGGCCTGTGCGGTGCCCAAGTCCGAGGTGAGAGCCGAGCCGGTCATCAATTGGAACCGGTGCAGATTGTGCTTGGCGTCGACCAGCGCATCATGCGCGTCACGGGGTCGCGGAGGCATCCGCGGTGAACCGCGCTCCTCCCAGAACTGGCGCAGCTCACGCGTGAACCGCGGTATCGCCGGCGGCAGATCGGTCATCGGACCCCACAGCTGACACAGCACCACGTGGTCATAGGCCCCGACCCAGGCCCACAGCTCGATCGGCTCGTCGCCGTCGATGTCGAAGAAGTCCTCGAGATCGGTCCGGATCTGGCGGCGCGAGCGCCACAACTTCGACGACGGCGACGGCAGCTTGGGTAGCACGTGTTTGCGCACCCACCGGCCCGCTCGGTCCGGATTGAACTCCGTCGAGATCGCGTAGTACTCGCGGCCGTCCTCGGCCGCGACGCCGATCGAGATCAGCTCGATCGTGCGCCCGTCGTCGATGAACTCGGTGTCGTAGAAGTACCGCATCAGGCGCTCCGCCCCACGGCCGGAGCAGGCGCGGCATGGATCTCCTTGTCGAGCTGCTCGTCGACGGTGGCGTCATCGGGAAACTTCGGCATACCGGTGATCGCGTCCTGCAGCCACAACTTCGCCTGCACGACGGGTCGCCGCAGCCAGCGCTCCCGCTCAAGGGCGCGGTGCATCTTGCGCGGACGGCTCGTATAGCGCCAGCGTGCCCACGGCGCGTGCGGCCGCGAGAGCCGCACCGCCCCGACGAAGAGCAACGGGGTTATGAACATGCCCACCAATCCGGTCCACACCTTGCCTTTGAGCAGCACCACCACCGCGAGAAGCAGCGTCAGCACCGCGATCACGATCACGGTCACACGAGCGGCCAGCGTGTGGTCCTCGCGCCAGATACCGATATCAAAGAATGACAGCGGGTTGAATCCCAGAATCAACAGCCCTGCGACGGCCACCGCGGCGAACACCGCATCCACCGAGGTGCGGCCATCCTCGGCCCAGTACACGTCGGACAGATGCAGGATCAACGCGAATTCGTCGAGCACCAGTGCGGCACCGACGCCGAAGAAGGTTGCCGCGACCGTGAACTCCGCCACCCCGCCGTTTACCGCGAGCGTCACCATGGTTACCCCGGAAACCATCACCAGCACGACACCGATCACCACATGGTGAATGTGCAGTGAGCCGTGACCGATGTTGCGCGGCTGCCACCACTTGGGCGGCTGGTCGCTGTCGGCATGTTTGCGGATGTAGCGCACCACCGTGCGGGTGACGAAGAAGGTGAGGATGAAGCCCAGCAGGCAGCACATCAACGGCAGGCGATCGCGGGTGATGAAATCGAGGCTGACGGTCACGTGCACCCTGAAAACTTACGCCGACCTGCGCGCGTCGGGGCCGGGGATGCGGCTGGCGGCGCCGCCCACCGATAGTCTGTTGACAACATGAGTAAGCGGCAGTCGCCCGGTGGGGCTGGTTGGGCTGGTTGGGCACCCTCCATCGCGTGGCGGATATTTCAGCTGCTGACTCTCGCGGCGCTCGTCTGGGTCGGCTGGCGCCTGCTCGGCCGGGTGCCCTACCGCATCGACATCGACGTGTACCGGATGGGCGGGCAGGCGTGGCTGGACGGCCGTCCGCTCTACGCCGACGGCGCCATCTTCCACACTGAAGGCGGTTTGGACCTGCCGTTCACCTATCCCCCGCTGGCCGCCATCGCGTTCGCACCGTTCGCCTGGCTGTCGCTGCCCGTGGCGAGTTCGGCGATCACCGTCACCACGCTGATGCTGCTGATCATCTCGACGGTCATCGTGCTGACGCGGCTGGATGTCTGGCCGCACACCACGATCACCCGCGAGCCCGCCTGGATGCGCCGGTGCTGGCTGGCCGCGGCGGTCGTCGCACCCGCGGTGATCTACCTGGAGCCGATTCGGTCCAACTTCGAGTTCGGCCAGATCAACGTCGTGCTGATGACGCTGGTGATCGCCGACTGTGTCCCCCGGCGCACGCCGTGGCCGCGCGGCCTGCTGCTCGGTCTGGCGATCGCGCTGAAACTGACCCCTGCGGTGTTCCTGCTGTACTTCCTGCTGCGCCGCGACGTGCACACCCTGCTGCGCACGGCGGCGTCGGCGATCGTCGCGACACTGGCCGGGTTCGTGCTGGCGTGGCGGGACTCGCTGGAGTACTGGACCGAGACCGTGCGCAACACCGACCGGATCGGCACCGCGACGCTCAACACCAATCAGAACATCGCCGGGGCGCTGGCCCGCCTCGGCCTCGGCGAGGGCCCGCGCTTCGTGCTGTGGGTCGTGGCGTGTTTCGCGGTGCTGGCGCTGACGGTCTGGGCCGCGAGGCGGGCGCTGCGCAGCGCGGCAGACGAGTCATCGGTGCTCGCGTTGATCTGCGTGGCGATGTTCGGGCTGGTCGTGTCGCCGGTGTCGTGGTCGCACCACTGGGTGTGGACGCTGCCCACGCTGCTGGTCGCAGGCATCCTGGCCTACCGCAATCGCAACGCACTGCTGGCCGCGGCGACCGCGGCAGGCGTCGCACTGCTGGTGTGGACGCCCATCACGTTGATGCCCGAGCACCGCGAGACCACGGCGTCCCTGTGGCGCCAGCTCGCCGGCGGCTCATACGTGTGGTGGGCACTCGCGATGATCGTTGTGATCGGCGTCGCGTCGACGTCGCATGCCCGGGTCCGCGCCGCGGTCGCGGCCGAGCCGCTGGTCCGGAACTAGCCCGCGGCCGTCTGCGGCATGCGCGAGGCGGGCTTGGCTTCGGCTTTATCGGCCTTCTCGGCGTCCTCCTTGACGTCGGCCGCGTAGAGGTCGACGTACTCCTGCTCGGAGAGTCGCATCAGCTCGTACATCACCTCGTCGATGACGGCCCGTTCGATGAACCGGTTGCCCGCCAGTCCGTCGAACCGGCAGAAGTCCATCGGCTTGCCGAACCTGACCTCGACGCGCCCGAACCGCCACATCTTGCTGCCGGGCGGGTTCACCACGTCCGTTCCGATCATCGCGACCGGAATGACGGGCACGCCGGTCTGCAGCGCCAGCCGCGCGAGGCCCGTCTTGCCCTTGTACAGCCGTCCGTCCGGTGAGCGCGTGCCTTCCGGGTACATGCCCAGCAACTTGCCCTCGCTGAGAATCCGCTCGGCGGTGGTCAACGCGCTCTGCGCGGAGTCGGCGTCGGTGCGGTCGATCGGCACCTGGCCCGCAACGGTGTAGAACCAGCGGGTGAACCAGCCCTTGATCCCCGTCCCGGTGAAGTACTCGGCCTTGGCCAGGAACGTGATCCGGCGGCTCACCACGAGGGGCAGATAGAAGCTGTCCGCGACGGCCAGGTGATTACTGGCCAGGATCACCGCACCCGAGGCCGGAACATGCTCCAGCCCAGTTACTTTCGGCCGACCGAGCAAGGACAGCAAAGGTCCCATGAAGATGAACTTGAAAAGCCAGTACCACATGGACCCTCCACCTTGGGCGCACCGGACGATGCTCTGGCCCAACTTTACCCAGGCGTTGTAGTGGCTACCACAGGACGCCCGCGCGAGCCGGGGTCCTCACTCCTGCACGGTGACGGGGATGTGCTGGTAGCGGCCCGGTCCGGGCGGCGGCGGTGAGTCGTCGGGCGGTGGCGGGGAATCCGGTCCCCCGTCGGGACCTTGGCCGCCCCCGGCGCCTTCGGTGCCGTCGGTGTCGTCGAGTACCGCGCGGATCACCGCGAGCAGCGCCACGCTGTGCTCGGCGACGACGCCGAGTAGCGGATGGTGCTCACCGTTGATCACGGCGGCCAGCGCGCACACCGGGCACCACACCTGCTGGCATTTACCCGGACCTCCTGCGGTGGCCGCCGCGCGCGCCGCCGCGATCCGCACTGCGGGATCCAACTTGTCCAAGATCGACTGGGCGAGCTGCCGCAGCTCGGGCCCGAGGTCGGGATGGGACCCAATCATGCCGGCCACACCTCCGGATTAGGACGGAAACGCACCGTCAACTCGCTGCCCCGTAACTGCGCGTCCGTCACGATGCACCGCCGCAGAACGGACGCCAACCGTACCCGGCGCCGCATACCGCCGACGCCGATGATCAAGTCGTCATCGACCCGGCCCAACGTCAGTCCGGCGGAGTCGACCTGGGGCAACTCTAGCCGCAGTCGGTACACCGCATCGAGGCCGGATCCCGATTCGCGATCCACCACCGGCCGCAGCGGCCCGGGTGGCGGAGATCCATCGCGCCTGCGCGCGCAGTCGAGCAATTCGGCAAGGGCCTTGGGGCCGATCGGCTCACCGGCCAGATGCGGCACCAGCACCAGCCCCACATCGCCGATCGTGGCGTCGAGTTCGTCGAGCACCGCCTGCTGCTCGGATATCCGCTCGGTGTACCAGTCGAACGCGGGGTGCGCGGGAAGGTTGTGGTACTCGAACGAATCATCCTGCACCAGAATCTGATTGACGATCAGTTCGGACACCTCGACGCCCATCAGGGCCAACGATCCCAATGTTCTCGCCGCCTCGGCCGCCACCACCCGTTCGGCCGTCAGCACCAGGTGCGCGGTGACGCGCGACCCGTCGGTCAGCAACGCCGAGAGCTCGCGGATACCTGCGTCGGTACGCTCGAGCAGCGCCACGATCGCCGCTGTCGCGGCATCGGCCGTACCCGACAGCCTGCGGTGCCGCGGCCACGCCCGCTCGAGATACAGGCCGAATGTGTCGGGCAGGGTCAGCATGCGCAGCGCGTCGGCCGTGGACGCACAGTCCACCACGACGTGATCCCACTGCCCTGAACCGGCCAGCTCGCCCACCTCGTGCAGGCCGAGCACCTCCTGAATCCCCGGCAGGGGCGAAAGTTCCTCTGGGGCAATATCTCCCAGATCCGATTCCGGAAAGCGCGCCGACAGCGTGGCCGCGATCTCGACCCAGCGTGACTCAAGGAGCGCGAGCGTGTCGAGAGCAAGGGCGTCTAGCGATCCCCCCGCGTCGTCGAGCCCGGTCTCCATGTCGGTCAGCACCCGGGTCGGTGACCGCTGCCCGGTCGGCGCGAGGCTGATCCCCAGCACGTCGCCCGTCGAATGCGCCTGATCGGTGGACACGATGAGCACCCGCAGGCCCGCCCGCGCAGCGCGTACGGCGGTCGCGGTGGCCAGCGTGGACTTGCCTACCCCGCCCTTTCCGACGAAGAGGCTGATCCGGGCTGGCTCTGCACCCCGGGCAGGCGACGGCGAATCACTCAGCCTCTACTCGTTTCTTGAGGTCTTTCAGTGCGGTGTCGGTGAGCCGCCGTTCGGCCTTGCGCTTGAGCAGGCCGATCATCGGGATGATCAGATCCACCGACAGCTCGTAGGTCACGTCCGTGCCGGATCCCTTGGGATTCAACCGGTATGCCCCCTGCAAGGACCGCAGCAGCGAACTCGACACGAGTGACCACGTCACCGAGGCCCGGTCGGACGGCCAGTCGTAGGCCAGCACCATGGTGTCCTTGAGCACCGCGGCGTCGAGCACGAGCCGGGCCGTTTTCGGATAGCCCTCGTCGTCGGTCTCGAGTACCTCGGTCTCCTTGTATTCGGCGACCCAATCCGGATAGGAACCGATGTCGGCGATGACGTCCATCACCGTCGACGGATCGGCATCGATGTAGATGGTCTGCGCCGTCTTGTCCGCCACCTGCACGCCCTTCTCCCCCGTTGCGCGGAGGTACACGACCTGTCTAGGGCCCTCGCGAAGAAATCTACTCTCCCGCGCCGCCCCGGACCCCCCGGAACCTGTCGTCAGGCCAGCCGGGAAATTCCGATCGGGCGGGAGGCCTCCAGCCGCTGCTTGATCTCGAACGCCATCACCTTCCCGGCCACCCGGCGGCGGTGATTCATCTTGGCCAGGTCCATGCGCGCGAGTTGCCAGGCCGTCGCCCCGGACGGCTCGGCATGCAGGAAGTAATGCAGGATCACGCCGTCGAGCATTTCTTCGAGCCAGATCTCCATCGTCCCGGTGAGCGCACCGGTGACTGTCCAGCGCTGGCCTTTCTCGGCCCGGTCCTCGACGACGGCCAGCCCGAGATCCGGCCACCACCGGCGCCAGCTCGCGGGGTCTGCCACCGCCTGGCCCACCGCCACCGGATCAGCGGCGACGAAGGTCTCGTCGGCGATCTGAATGCTGTTCATCGCCGAATAGCTTCACACATGCGCGGTCATCGGCCTAGCCCGGCCGACTAGGCTGACCGGCACAGCCGCTACACAAGCCTGGAGGGCAAGATCGTGCGTGAGTACAGTGCTGAATACAGTGTGCCGCCATCCTTCACCGTCGGCGAGCACGACAACATCGTCAGTTCGGTATTCACCCACGAGGCTGACGACCCCAACCATGTGATCTTCCGCCGCCTGGTCGACGGTGCCTGGACCGACGTGACGTGCGCCGAGGCCGCGAGTCAGATTCGTTCGGCAGCTTTGGGTTTGATCGCCGACGGCGTGCAGCCCGGTGATCGGGTCGCGATCCTGTCGGCCACCCGCTACGAATGGCCGATCATCGATTTCGCGATCCTGTCGGTCGGCGCGGTGACAGTGCCCATCTACGAGACGTCATCGGCCGAGCAAGTGCGGTTCGTACTGGAGAACTCCGGTGCGGCGGTCGTGTTCGCCGAGTCCGACGCGCACGCCGACACGGTCGAGCAGCTCAAAGGTGACCTGTCCGGTCTGCGCACGGTCCTTACGATCGACGGCTCGACGACCCCGGCGCTGCAATCGCTGGCCGAGACCGGCAAGTCCGTCGACCCCGCCGAGCTCGACAAGCGGCTGGCCGGTATCCGATCCGCCGATCCGGCCACCCTCATCTACACCTCGGGCACCACGGGTCAGCCCAAGGGCTGCCAACTGACCCATTCCAACCTGCTCTACGAGATCCGCGGCGCCAAGGAGTGCTTCCCCACCCACCTGGCCAAGGGCGAGCGGATGCTGGTGTTCCTGCCGCTGGCCCACGTCCTGGCCCGCGCCATCACGATCGCGGCGTTCACCAACAAGGTCACGCTCGGCTTCACGAGCGACATCAAGAATCTGGTGCCGATGTTCGCGGTGTTCAAGCCGACGCTCGTCGTCTCGGTTCCGCGCGTGTTCGAGAAGGTCTACAACACCGCCGAGCAGAACGCCCGCAACGACGGCAAGGGCAAGATCTTCGAGATCGCGGCCGACACCGCTATTGAGTGGAGCCGGGCACAGGACACCGGAGGCCCGGGCCTGGTGCTCAAGCTCAAGCACGCGGTGTTCGACCGCCTGGTGTACGGCAAGTTGCGGGCCGCGCTCGGCGGCGAGTGCCACGCCGCCATCTCCGGTGGCGCACCGCTCGGCGAACGCCTCGGCCACTTCTACCGCGGTGTCGGGCTGTCCATCTACGAGGGCTACGGGTTGACCGAGACCAGCGCCGCGATCACCGTCAACCGCGTCGGCGAGCTCAAGGTCGGTTCGGTCGGAAAGCTCGTGCCCGGCAACAGCATGCGCATCGCCGATGACGGAGAGCTGCTGGTCAAGGGCGGCGTGGTGTTCAACGGCTACTGGAAGAACGAGGCCGAGACCAACGCGGTCATCTCCGACGGCTGGTTCCATACCGGTGACCTCGGCGCGATCGACGACGACGGCTTCCTCACCATCGTCGGCCGTAAGAAGGAGATCATCGTGACCGCGGGGGGCAAGAACGTCGCACCCGCGCTGCTCGAGGACCGACTGCGCGCGCATCCGTTGATCAGCCAGGCGATGGCCGTCGGCGACAAGCAGCCGTTCATCGCCGCTCTCATCACGATCGATCCGGAAGCCTTCCCCGGCTGGAAGGACCGTAACGGTAAGAGCGCGAGCGCGACGGTCGCCGAGCTTGCCGAGGATCCCGACCTGACCGCCGAGATCGACCTCGCGGTCAAGGAGGCCAATCATGCGGTGTCGCATGCCGAGGCCATCCGCAAGTTCCGGATCCTGCCGGTCGACTTCACCGAGGACACCGGCGAGTTGACGCCGACGCTCAAGGTCAAGCGCAAGGTCGTGGCCGAGAAGTTCGCCAGCGACATCGCCGCGCTGTACGGCTAGCTAGCCGCTCAACAGTTCGGCGAGGCGGGCGCCTTTGGCCCGCCACTGCCAGTTGTCGACCGCCCAGTGCCTGCCTGCCACGCCCATCGCGGCGGCGCGGCCCGGGTCGGCGAGCAGATCGCCGACGGCCGTCGCGATCGCGCTGACATCGGTGCCGTCGACGACCGTGCCCGTCTGCCCGTCGAGCACGGTTTCGGGTGCACCGCCCGACGTGCCCGCGACGACCGGTACCCCGCAGGCCGAGGCCTCCAGGTACACGATGCCCAGACCTTCGACATCCAGTCCCGCCCCGCGGGTCCGGCACGGCATGGCGAACACGTCGGCCATCGCGTGATGGGCGGGGAGTTCCGCCGCTGGTACCCCCCCGGTGAAGATGACGTGGTCGGCCACACCGTGGTCCCGGGCCAACCGCTGCAATGTCTCGAGATACGGTCCGCCGCCGACAATGGCCAGCGCGGTGTCGGGGATTCGGCGCCGGATCGCCGGTAGCGCGCGGATCAGCATGTCCTGGCCCTTGCGCGGCACCAGCCGGGACAGGCATACCACCACGGGACGGTCTCCGAGGTCGTAACGCTCGCGCAGTTGCGCACGCGCCGCGGGATCGGGCTGGAACCGGTCGGTGTCGACGCCGGGGGCGAGATGTTCGAGCGCCGCGTTGGGACCGAACGCCGAGGCGAACCGGCCGCGTGTATAGCGGCTGACGAACGTGACGACGTCGGCATCCTCACCGATTCGGCGAAGCGCGGTACGCGCCACGGGCAGCATCGACCACCCCACCTCGTGCCCGTGCGTGCTCGCCACCACGCGGCGGGCCCCGGCGCGACGCGCCAGCGGGCCGAGTAGAGCCAGGGGTGCGGCCGCACCGAACCAGACGGTTTCGATGTCGTGCTCGCGGATGAGCCGGGCCATGCGGATCGCGACAGTCGGCTCGGGCACCATCAGGGTCGTGGGATGGCGCACGATCCGGTAGCCGTTCCGCTCGGCTTCCGCGTCGTAGTCGGCGCACCCTTTCCACTTCGGCGCGTACACCGTGAGCTGGTGCGAACCGTTTCGCGTCAACTCGCCGACGAACGCCTCCAGGTACGACTGAATGCCGCCGCGACGCGGTGGAAAGTCGTTGGTGACCAACAGAACCCGCGTCACAGCGTCATCCTTGTAACCATCGGCGATCAGGCTAGCCGCTCAGCCACCGTCGCCAACCGGCGACCACCTCGTCGAGGTCGGCGCCCAGGGCATCGCGCACCGCGGTCGCCACGTCGGGATGACCGATCCCGCACGCCCGCACATACAGGTCGCGCAGCGCAGGCACGCCGTAGGTCTCGGCGACGTAGCGACTGAACCACCAGGCCCGGTCGTAGGCCAACGACCGCGCGGCGCCCGGCGAGTCGAGGTCGGCATCGGTGGGCAGTTGCCCGAGCACGCTTGCCTGTTCCGGGATGGCGGTCGGTGGGCGGCCGACGTAGTCGGCCACGCCCTCGGTGAGCCACCGGGGCGCGTCGGCGGCGGTCTGCGACCGCGCCGCGTAATGAAACAGCTCATGGCGCAGGACAGTCCGCAAGGCCGCCGGGCTCATCGCGGCCGCACCGGGCGCGAACATGATGCGTTGGGCCGTCGTGGTCGCGGCGATGTCGCCGACGCCTCCGGCCAGAACCCGGAACTGCTCATCCGATGCGGCGACCGCGATGACGACATCCCTGCGCCAGTCCGGGCCCCAGAACGCCGTCACCGCCTCGACGGCACCGGGCAATTCGGCACGGATGCGGTCGAGCAGGACGCCGGCATGCCTGCCCCCCAGCGCAAGAAGCTCAGCAGTGCGACCGTCGGGCAGTTCCATCCTGGTGCCGGCGGCGGGGGCCGTCGAAACGGCAGGGACACCGGGCGGTGTGCCTGCGGGCGCGGACTCGGGTGGCGCATGTGCCATCAGGACGGCTGCGGCAAGGCCGAGTTCGGACAGCAGCACTACCGCGAGTGCCGGGCGCCGGAATCGGACGTCAGTACCGGCGGACGTTGTAGATCGGCGCATTGTTGACCGGGGCGACCCGTACCGGGGTGCCGTAGGTCGACGCGTGCACCATCATTCCGTCGCCGATGTAGATGCCCACATGCGAGGCATCCGAGTAATAGGTGACCAGATCGCCCGGCTGCATCTGATCCTGCGAGACGGGCTGACCGCCGCGGGCCAGCGCCTGGCTGGAGTGCGGCAGCGAGATGCCTGCCTGCTGGAACGACCACATCACCAGACCGGAGCAGTCGAAGGCGCTTGGACCCGAGCCACCCCACGAGTACGGTGAACCGATCCGGCTCAGCGCAGCCTGGATGACCGTGGAGGAATGGCCGCTGGGTGCACCGCCAGGAATCGCGGCCTCGGGCGGGGCGATGTCGCCCGGCGGAATGCCGTTCGGCGGTGCTGCCAACACGCCGGGATCGTTCGCTGGTGGCAACGCACCCGGAGCCGGTGCGGGCGGCGCGGCGGGGGCAGGCGGGACAGCGGCGAGCGCCTCGCGCTGAACCGGCGTGAGGGCCTGGTACTGGGACTTGACGACGGCGATCTGCACCTGCAGTTGACTTTGCTTGGATTGCAGATCGGCGCGCACTGCGGCGGCTTGCTCGGCGGCGGTCTTGGCGTCGGCGGCCGATTTTGCCGACGCCTGCTCGGCCGCGGCAGCCTTCTCGCCGACCGAGCGGAAGTTCTGCATCTGCGCCGACATCTGGGTCGCCATCACACGCTGCACGGCGAGTTGCTCGATCAGCTGCTGCGGAGAGTCGGCGGTCAGGATCGCGTCCACACCGGAGGTCCGACCGCCCATGTACTGCGCGGCAGCAACTTTGTTCACCGACGCCTGGAACGTTGCCAGCTGAGCCTTTGCCTGATCGGCGGCGGCCAGGTCATCGGCGTGCTTCTTCTCCGCCGCCTGCTGAGCTGCCAGCTTCTCGTTGAGATCCAACTGCGCCGAGTGCATCGCCTCGGTGGTCTGCTCAGCCTGGCGCGACAGTTCGTTGAGCTTTGCCAGTGCGTCTTCGGCGGGATCGGCCTGCACACTTCCGGCGAAAAGTCCCGACATTAAAGTCAAGGCCGCTATTGCACCTGCAACGGGTCGCTTGACACGACTTGTGGGCCGGTGCGCGCGGTCGTGCCTCAAGTTTTCGTCCTCACAACTGGCGTTAGCGAGCCGCCTCGAACTGCTCTTAGGTCTCAGATAGGTTACGAAACGGCATCGGGGTTGTCCAACAGGAGATGCAAATTTAACAGCCCCTCAGGCATATTTTCCTGTGCGACAACGGATGCGTGTCGTCAGGCGACCCCAGACGCACCGTTCCGGTGAATCGGAACGAGCCGCAGCCGCGGCGCCAAACCCACGTCAGCGAGCACTTCCAGGGCCTTGCGTTCGTCGTCCAGCAACTTTTCGGGCACGCCGAGCAACACACTGACAACGCAGTCCTGACAGCCCGGCCCGCGCACCGCGCAGTCGTCGCAGTCGATGATCACACTGCCGGTGTCACCGGGATCGCCGCCGGGCTGGCCGCCCTGCCGCATTCCGCTCATCTTGACCGTCCTCTCGTTCGGTGTTGCGCGCACGGTATCGCCGGCTACCGACAAGCGTGTCGCCCGAGCGCTGTCGGTGGCTGTCCCTACCGTCATCGGCATGGGCGACGGCGGGCAACTGGCTTTCGAGCTCGACGCCGTATCCCTCGCCGACACCACGTTCGTCGTCGTCGACCTGGAAACCACCGGCGGGCGCGCGACCCCGGCGCAGCCCGGCGGCCCGCACGACGCGATCACCGAGATCGGCGCCGTCAAGGTCCGCGGCGGCGAGGTGCTGGGCGAGCTCGCCACCCTCGTCGACCCCGGCCGGGCCATACCGCCCCAGATCGTCGAACTGACCGGCATCACCACGGCCATGGTGCGCGATGCGCCGAGGATCGAATCGGTGCTACCGGCGTTCCTCGAATTCTCGCGGGGCGCGGTGCTCGTGGCCCACAACGCCGGGTTCGACATCGGGTTCCTGCGCGCGGCAGCCGAACGGGCCCAACTCAACTGGCCGCGCCCCCCGGTGCTGTGCACGGTGCGCCTGGCCCGTCGCGTTCTCACACGCGACGAGGCGCCCAGTGTCCGGCTCTCGGCGCTGGCACAGTTGTTCCGTTCCACCACCACGCCGACCCACCGGGCCCTCGACGACGCGCGCGCGACCGTCGACGTTCTGCACGGGCTCATCGAGCGCGTCGGCAATCAGGGTGTGCACACCTACGCCGACCTGAAGTCGTATCTGCCCGACACCACACCGGCCCAGCGACGTAACAAGGCGCTGGCCGATCGATTGCCGAACCGCCCAGGGGTGTATCTGTTTCGCGGGCCGTCGCGCGAGGTGCTCTACGTCGGCACCGCGGTCGATCTGCGGCGCCGGGTGCGGCAGTACTTCACCGGCGCCGACCCCCGCGCCCGGATGAAGGAGATGGCCTCCCTGGCTTGCGCGGTCGACCACGTCGAGTGCGCGCACGACCTCGAGGCCGGGGTGCGGGAGCTGCGGTTGCTCGCCGCCCACGCACCGCCGTACAACCGTCGCTCCAAATCGCCGCAGCGGTGGTGGTGGGTGGCGCTGACCGACGAAGCGTTCCCCCGCCTGTCGACGGTGCGAAACCCCAAGCACCGCACGGCGCTCGGGCCGTTCTCGGCCCGGTCCGACGCGATCGACACCGCCGCGCTGCTGGCCCGCTTCACCGGAATGCGAACCTGCACAGCCAGGCTCGGCGCGGCGGCGGCCCACCACTGCCCCGAACGTGAACTCTCGCCATGCCCGGCCCCGCAGGGCGCAGGCGCGGCCGATTATGCGGCGACATGTCGGCGGGCCGCGGCGCTCATCGACGGCACCGACGGCACCGTGCTGGCCGCCATCCTGGCCCACATCGAGCAGCTGGCCGCCGCGGACCGGTACGAGACCGCGGCGCGGTTACGGGATCACGCCGCGGTGGCCATCGAGGCGCTGTGGCGCGGTCAGCGACTGGCCGCGCTCGCCGCATTGCCCGAACTCGTCGCGGCGCGCGCAGACGGCAACGGCGGGTGGCACTTCGCCGTGGTCCGGCATGGTCAGCTCGCAGGCGCGGGTACGGCACCGCGGGGCGTGCCGCCCATGCCGGTCGTCGACGCGATCTGCGCATCCGCGCAAGTCGTGCTGCCGACGGCCGGACCGCTCGGCGGCGCCTTGGTGGAGGAAACCGCGCTCATCGCCCGCTGGCTGGCGACGCCAGGGGTACGGATCGTGCGCACCGACGCAAGCGCACGCGAGGACGATTCGGGCCTCGGCTACGCCAGCCCGATCGGTGCGGCGGGCCGCTACGCAGAGTGGGCCGCGACGGCCCGTTCCGCCCGGCTGGCTGCCCGCCAGCTGGAGCGCTCAGAGCTGTTGACCGAACCGCACCCAGCGCGAGAGCAGTTTCTCGGCCGCACCGGAGTCGATGGCCTCGGCGGCACGCGCCAGCCCGGACTCCCACGCCGGGACCCACTTGGCGTCGCTGGCTAGCCCGGCGTGGGCCACCATTGCCCCGGCCGCGTTGAGCACAACGGCGTCACGCACGGGGCCCTTGGCTCCGCCGAGCACCGCGCGAGCCTCCGCGGCGTTGGCCGCCGCGTCACCGCCGACCAGCTCGCTGATCTCGGCGCGCGGGAAACCGAACGCGGCGGGATCGAACGTCAGCCGCTCCATCGTGCCCGCCTGGACCCGCCAGATCGTGCTCGTCGTCGTGGTGGTCAGCTCGTCGAGGCCGTCGTCGCCGTGCACCACGAGTGCGCTCGAACCGCGGGTGGCGAACACCCCGGCCATGACCTCGGCCAGATCCGCCCACGCGCAGCCGATCAGCCCGGCGCGCGGCGTGGCCGGATTGGTGAGCGGCCCAAGCAGATTGAAGACCGTCGGGACCCCGATCTCGCGGCGCACGACAGAGGCGTGCCGGTATGACGGGTGGAACTGCGGCGCGAACGCGAACCCGATACCGACCTCGGCGACGCTACGGGCCACCTCGTCGGGGCCGAGGTCGATACGGACCCCGAGCGCTTCGAGGGTGTCGGCGCCACCCGAGAGCGACGACGCCGCCCGGTTGCCGTGCTTGACCACCGGGACGCCACACGCCGCGACGACGATCGAAGCCATCGTGGACAGATTGACGGTGTTGGCTCCGTCGCCGCCGGTGCCGACGATGTCGACGGTCGCGGTTCCGATCTCGTTCGTCGGCACGCGACGCGCGTGCGACAGCATGATGTCGGCGAGTTCGCGAACTTCGGCCGAGGTCGGGCGCTTCATCTTCATCGCCACGGCGAATCCGGCGATCTGGGCGGGCGTCGCAACGCCGGTCATCATCTGATCCATGGCCCATGCCGCGTGACCGTTCGGCAGGCCCTGGCCCGTGGTGAGCCGCCCGAGGATCCGCGGCCACGACGGCGCGGAATCGGGGCCGGACTGGGACGAGGACAGCTGCGATGATCCGGATGTCACCGCCGAATGCTATCGCCCACCGCTCATACCACCCGGACACATCCCGACACGAATCCGGCCAATTGCTCGACCCGGGTGGAGTTCGACAACTACAAAGCGTCATACTTGCGGATGTGACGAGCGCTGTAGGTACCTCGGGAACCGCCATCACGTCGCGCGTTCATTCGCTGAACCGACCGAATATGGTCAGTGTCGGCACCATCGTGTGGCTTTCCAGTGAGCTGATGTTCTTTGCTGGACTCTTCGCGATGTATTTCACCGCGCGCGCCCAGGCTGCTGGTGATTGGCCGCCCGAGCCAACCGAACTCAATTTGGCCCTTGCTGTACCGGTGACGCTGGTCTTGATCGCGTCGTCGTTCACCTGCCAGATGGGCGTCTTCGCCGCCGAGCGCGGCGACGTCTTCGGCCTTCGCAGGTGGTACGTCATCACGTTCCTGATGGGCCTGTTCTTCGTATTGGGCCAGGGGTACGAGTACCTGCATCTGGTCGACCACGGCACCACGATTCCCGGCAGCGCCTACGGGTCGGTCTTCTACCTGGCGACCGGATTCCACGGCCTGCACGTCATCGGCGGCCTGGTTGCCTTCATCTTCCTGTTGGCCCGCACGAAGATGAGTAAGTTCACGCCGGCGCAGGCCACCGCGGCGATTGTCGTCTCGTACTACTGGCACTTCGTCGACATCGTCTGGATTGCGCTGTTCGCAACCATCTACTTCGTCCGATGATCGGCTCGCCGATGCGTCCCATGATCGGCTCGCCGATTCCTCCGAAGAGAAGGAGTTCGATGACCAGCAAGTCGCGCCGTCGGCTACGTCGGCGATTGTCAGCAGGTCTACTGCTGTTGATCGGCCTGGCAGTCGCGGGTGGTGTTGCGGCCACGCTGACGCCGACACCGCAGGTCGCGGTGGCCGACGAATCGCAGTCGGCTCTGCTCCGCACCGGCAAGCAGCTGTTCGAGACGTCCTGCGTGTCGTGCCACGGCGCGAACCTGCAGGGCGTTCCCGATCGTGGCCCCAGCCTCATCGGAACCGGCGAGGCGGCGGTGTACTTCCAGGTGTCGACCGGCCGGATGCCCGCGATGCGCGGTGAGGCGCAGGCGCCCTCGAAGCCCGAACACTTCGACGAGTCGCAGATCGACGCGCTCGGCGCCTACGTCCAGGCCAACGGCGGCGGCCCGACGGTCCTGCGCGACGAGCACGGTGGCGTGGCCCAGGAGTCGCTCATCGGCTCCGACGTCGCGCGCGGCGGCGACCTGTTCCGGCTGAACTGCGCGTCGTGCCACAACTTCACCGGCAAGGGCGGCGCGCTGTCCTCCGGCAAGTACGCACCCGATCTCGGTGACGCCAATCCGGCACAGATCTACACCGCGATGCTGACCGGGCCGCAGAACATGCCGAAGTTCTCCGATCGGCAGCTCTCCCCCGAGGAGAAGAAGGACATCGTGGCCTACGTCCGCGAATCGGCCGAGACCCCGAGCTACGGCGGCTACGGCCTCGGCGGCTTCGGGCCGGCGCCCGAGGGCATGGCGATGTGGATTATCGGAATGGTTGCCGCCATCGGCGTGGCGATGTGGATCGGATCACGAGCATGAGCCAAGACATCCCGGACAACAAGGGCGACGTCAAGGGAACCGACACCCCCGGTCAGATGGGTGCTCCGGGCCAGCCCACCGACGCAGAACTCGCGACGATGTCGCGCGAACAGCTGGTCGACCTCGGCGGCAAGATGGACGGCGTCGAGACGATCTTCAAGGAGCCGCGCTGGCCGGTTCCCGGCACCAAAGCCGAGAAGCGCGCGGAGCGTACCGTCGCCTATTGGCTTGTGCTGGGCGGACTTTCGGGCCTGGCACTGCTGCTCGTCTTCATCTTCTGGCCGTGGGAGTACCAGCCTTTCGGCTCCGAGGGCGAGTTCCTCTACTCACTGGCCACCCCGCTGTACGGCCTGACGTTCGGGCTCTCGATCCTCGCCATCGGTATCGGCGCGGTGCTGTTCCAGAAGAAGTTCATCCCCGAGGAGATCTCGGTCCAGGAGCGCCACGACGGCGCCTCCCCCGAGGTGCACCGCAAGACGGTCGCGGCGAACCTCACCGATGCGCTGGAAGGCTCGACCATCAAGCGCCGCAAGCTCGTCGGCCTGTCGCTGGGCATCGGCCTCGGCGCGTTCGGCGCAGGCACGCTGGTGGCGTTCATCGGCGGCTTGATCAAGAACCCGTGGAAGCCCGTGGTTCCCACCGCGGAGGGCAAGAAGGCCGTGCTGTGGACGTCGGGCTGGACCCCGCGGTTCCACGGCGAGACGATCTACCTCGCCCGCGCCACCGGGCGGCCCGGCTCGTCGCCGTTCGTCAAGATGCGGCCAGAGGACCTCGACGCCGGCGGCATGGAAACCGTGTTCCCGTGGCGCGAGTCCGACGGAGACGGCACGACCGTCGAGTCCGAGCATCACCTGACCGATATCGCCATGGGCGTGCGCAACCCGGTCATGCTCATCCGCATCAAGCCGGCCGACATGCACAAGGTGGTCAAGCGCAAGGGCCAGGAGAGCTTCAACTTCGGTGAGCTGTTCGCGTTCACCAAGGTGTGCTCGCACCTGGGTTGCCCCTCGTCGCTGTACGAGCAGCAGACCTACCGCATCCTCTGCCCGTGCCACCAGTCTCAGTTCGACGCCTTGCATTTCGCAAAGCCCATATTCGGTCCGGCTGCGCGCGCGTTGGCGCAGCTGCCCATCACCATCGATAAAGACGGGTATCTCGTCGCCAACGGTGACTTCATCGAGCCCGTCGGACCGGCATTCTGGGAGCGCAGATCATGAGCCCTGACCTCGCCAAGATGGCAGCCGCACAAGGTGATGCGATCGATTCGCGTTACCACCCGTCCGCGGCGGTACGCCGGCAGCTGAACAAGGTGTTCCCCACCCACTGGTCGTTCCTGTTGGGTGAGATCGCTCTGTACAGCTTCATCGTGCTGCTCATCACGGGCGTGTGGCTGACCCTGTTCTTCGACCCGTCGATGGCACACGTCACCTACGACGGTGTGTACCAGCCACTTCGGGGTGTTCAGATGTCGCGGGCCTACGAATCGGCCCTGGACATCAGCTTCGAGGTGCGCGGCGGTCTGTTCGTCCGCCAGATTCACCACTGGGCCGCACTGATGTTCGCCGCCGCGATCATGGTCCACCTGGCGCGCATCTTCTTCACCGGTGCGTTCCGGCGCCCGCGTGAGGCCAACTGGGTGATCGGCTCGCTGCTGCTGATCCTGGCGATGTTCGAGGGCTACTTCGGCTACTCGCTGCCCGACGACCTGCTGTCGGGCATCGGCCTGCGCGCTGCGCTGTCGTCCATCACGCTGGGCATGCCGATCATCGGAACCTGGTTGCACTGGGCGCTGTTCGGCGGCGACTTCCCCGGCGAGATCCTCATCCCGCGCCTGTACGCCCTGCACATCCTGCTGATCCCGGGCATCATCCTGGCTCTCATCGGTGCGCACTTGGCGCTCGTGTGGTTCCAGAAGCACACCCAGTTCCCCGGCCCCGGCCGCACCGAGACCAACGTCGTCGGTGTGCGCGTCATGCCGGTGTTCGCGGTCAAGTCGGGTGCGTTCTTCGCGATGGTCACCGGCGTGCTCGGCCTCATGGGCGGCCTGCTGACCATCAACCCGATCTGGAACCTGGGTCCCTACAAGCCTTCTCAGGTGTCGGCGGGTAGCCAGCCCGACTTCTACATGATGTGGACCGAAGGTCTGGCACGTATCTGGCCGGCCTGGGAGTTCTACCCCTTCGGCCGCTACACCATCCCCGCGGTGGTCTGGGTCGCGGTCATCATGGGCCTGGTGTTCGCGCTGCTGATCGCCTACCCCTTCATCGAGAAGAAGGTCACCGGCGACAACGCCCACCACAACCTGTTGCAGCGTCCGCGTGACGCACCCGTGCGTACCGCGATCGGCTCGATGGCCATCGCGTTCTACATGGTGCTCACCCTGGCGGCCATGAACGACATCATCGCGCTCAAGTTCCACATCTCGCTGAACGCGACGACCTGGATCGGCCGTATCGGCATGGTGGTGCTGCCCGCGATCGTCTACTACATCGCCTATCGCTGGGCCATCTCGCTGCAGCGCAGCGACCGCGCGGTGCTCGAACACGGCATCGAGACCGGCATCATCAAGCGACTGCCACACGGCGCCTACGTCGAATTGCACCAGCCGCTCGGCCCGGTCGACGACCACGGCCACCCGATCCCGCTCGAATACCAGGGCGCCGCGTTGCCGAAGCGGATGAACAAGCTCGGCTCCGGTGGTGCACCCGGCACCGGCAGCTTCCTGTTCGCCGATCCCGAAGTGGAACACGAAGCGATCACCGAGGCCGCACACGCCTCCGAACGCAAGGCGCTCACCGCACTCAAGGAGCACCAGGACCGTATCCACGAGAACGGGGAGCCCAACGGTCACCACTGACCGTCCCCGGTAGATTCACCCGATCGCCGCAACCTCCTCAGGGAGGTTGCGGCGATTGTCTTATGACGGCCTTCCGGCGTGAGCTCGCGCTGCCGGTCGCACAGAATTGCGGCTCACGTATGTAGCGCCAGGGCGATTTTCGACGGTCGACAACGCCGTAGCGCTACATACGCGAAGCGAGCATTCAATAGTCTGGAACCGTGACGTCGTTCTTCGTATCCGATAGGTCAGGAGAACTAATACCGCAGGCGATCTCGGCCAGCGTTTGGTCGGATACTCAGCTCGGTGGCTACGCGGTCTGTGGAGTGCTGGCTCGCGCGATTGAATTGGACGCTGACGCTGAGGATTTCATTCCGGCACGCCTGACGGTGGACCTCTTTGCACCCGTACGAACCGAGCCGCTCACCGTGCACTCGTCCACGGTCCGCCGCGGGCGCCGGATCATCATGATGGACGCCGCCGTTACGCAGTCAGGCGAACCCCGAGCACATGCCACTGCCATCTACCTGCCCACCACCGCAGATCCGCCCGGAGACTTGTGGCACAGTCATGATCTCCCCCCTACCCCGCCACCTCCGGGCGACAGCGACGGAATCGGACCGCCGTTGATCAAGAGCGGAGACGACGACTGGACTACCGATTTCGTCCGCAACAACAATGCCAAGCGCAAGTCAATATGGCAATACTTTCCGTCCTTGGTCGACGACGAGCCGCTAACCCCGTTTCAGAACGCCGCCCTGATCGCCGAGAACACCAGCCTCGTATGCAATTGGGGCACCCATGGGCCAGGATTCATCAACGCCGACACCACACTGATGCTCACCCGTTTGCCGATCGGCCCGGAACTTGGCCTGCATGCTGACGACCAACTCAGCTGCAACGGCGTCGCTGTCGGTGCGGCAACACTATTCGATCGTCATGGCCCCGTCGGCAAATGCAGCGTCACTGCGCTCGCTAACGTCCGTCGGCAACGCACCGTCACCTGAGCGCTAGGCTGACAGCTGATCGAGCTGACGCACGGCCACGATCGGCAGGGCGATCATGCCGACGGTGATGACGCCGGCAAGCCCGTACAAGCACCACGCAGCGATGTCGCTGCCGGTGGCCATCAGATACGTCGCCAAGCCGACTGCTGCCGCGGCGACGCCGATGGCGCACGCGGCCGACAGCGCGAAACGCAGCCACACCTGCTCGACCGCGGCAGCCGCGCGGTCGTAGCCGTAGCGGCTCGGCGGCTGGGGGCGTCGCACCGGGGCGCGCACCGGCTGACGGTTGTCCGCCTGAGCGCGGGCCCGAAGCAGCAAGGGCACCGCGGCGACGATCACGATGACCGAGATCCCGATGACGGTGTAGAGCAGCCACGGTGTGTCGGCGGACTCCTCACCCTGCGGGTGGCCACGGCCCAGGTCGACCAGTGCGACGACGGCGGCGACGGCGGCCCCCAGTGCGGCCAGCCACGCGACCGCGCACGCGCCGAGCAGGACCCGGTCGGTGCTGTTCAGTTCAGTGTTCGGGCCGGCCATCAGCAGGCGGTCTGCGCCGAGTTGTTGGCGTTCGACGACAACACCGTTCCGTCACTCGCGGTGATCGAGCAGTTCAGCCTGCTCACCAGGAAGAGGCTCGAAGCCTCGACCGAGCCCACGTCCGAGTTCGAGATCGGCGTCATCGTGAACGTCCACGGAATGTAGACGTTGCGTAGCGTGCGCCGATTACCGTTCCCGTCCACATACGTGATGGTGATGATGTCGCCAGGAGCTTTGGTGCCCGTGACCGAGTAGGTGACCTGGCGCGGCCCGGCCGGCGTGGTGGTCGTGGTCGGCGGCGGCGCCGTCGTGGTGGCAGGCGGCGGTGGCGCCTCACTGCTCGGCGGCGGTGGCGGAGGTGGCGGCGGCTCGGTCACCGTCACGGTCTCCGGCGGGGGTGGCGGCGGCTCTTCCGAAGTCGGTGGAGGTGGTGGCGGCGGAGGCGGTGTGGTGGTGGTGATCTCGTCCTGGAACGGCGGCATCGACGTCGTCGTGCTCGGCTGCGGAGTGGCGAGATTCGTGGTGTCGTCGTCGCGGGTCACCAGTACGGCGACCGACGCGACGAGCGCGATCGCGGCGATGATCGCGGTGACACCGACCACCCACGGCCAGCGCGGCGGCGGTGGCTGGTCGACCAGTTCGGTGACCGGGTCGTAGCTGTCGTAGTCGTACAGTCCCGGTTCGGCCGGCACGTAGGGCCCGCTCGTGAACTGTTCGGACTCAGGCGCGGAGTACGCCTGCGAGTAGAACTCGGTCTCGCCGGTGTTCGGGTCGGTCCCGGCCACCTGCGTGGGTTCCTCGGGTGCAGAGTGCTTGCCCGGTTGCTGATCCGGCAAATCCGAACCGGAGCCATCCGGTCCTGGGGGATTCGGCCCGCTCATCTACGCCTATCCTTCTCGACTGCTTCACTGTCACACGGGAACGGTCAACGCCGTCACGGATGACAGTGCCCCGGCAACATTACCCAACCGGCAGGCGTCGCTGACTCCGGCCGTGCCGGTGTCGAGTGAACTGGTGCCTCGATTGTGACCTTGACCAGGCGGCGGGCGAGCATGGGCCCGGTCGGATCAGTGCTTCTCGGGGCCCCAGTAGTACTCGAAGACCAGGCCGCCCGCCGAGAACAGCACGAAGCAGATACCGGCGACGAGCAGCCACGGCAGCCACAGCGCGGCACCGACGGCGGCGGTCGAGAAGGACAACGCGATCAGGATCGGCCACCAGCTGTGCGGTGCGTAGAAGCCCAGTTCCCCCGCGCCGTCACTGATCTCGGCGTCCTCGTAGTCCTCGGGACGGGTGTCGAGCCGGCGTGCCACGAAGCGGAAGAACGTACCGGTGATCAGGGTGAGGCCGGTGGTGAGCACGAGTGCGGTGGTTCCGGCCCACTCCACGCCGCCGTTGGCGAACATCGCGGTCAGCACGCCGTACACGACAGCTGACAGCGCGAAGAAGCCGGTGAGGATTTCGAACAGCCGAGCTTCAATATGCATGAGGTGTTCCCTACTTGCTCGCCTGCGGTGCCATTTCACCGCGTCGGGTATCGAACGGCTTGGTGGTCGTCGCCAGCGGCGGCTGGTTGATCGCCTGCAGCGCTTCGGCATTCGTCTTGCCCGCGCTGCGCTGGTCGATGTAGGCCTCGAAGTCGTTGGGCTCCACCACGCGGACCTCGAAGTTCATCATCGAGTGGTAGGTGCCGCACATCTCGGTGCAGCGCCCGACGAACGCGCCGGTCTCCTCGATCTTGCTGACCTGGAAGACGTTGTCGGAGTTGTTCGCCTTCGGCTCCGGCATCACGTCGCGCTTGAACAGGAACTCCGGGACCCAGAAGCCGTGGATCACGTCGGCGGAGTTGAGCACGAACTCGATGCGCTTGCCTGCCGGCAGCACCAGCACCGGAATCTCGGTGGAGCTGCCCAGCGTCTCGATCTTGTCGAAGTTCAGGTACGTCCGGTCCTCGGGGTTCAGACCGCGGACCGCGCCGACCTGCTCCTGCCCGTGGGCGTCCTCACCCTCGGGTTTCGACTCCATCGCGGCCTTGCGCTCGGGGTCTGCACCGTCGTAGTTGAAGGTGCCGTCTGCGTAGGCGATCTTCTGGTAGCCGAACTTCCAGTTCCACTGGAAGGCGGTCACGTCGATGACGACCTCGGGGTTGGGATCCTTGTGCAGCATGCGTTCCTGCACCACCACGGTGAAGTAGAACAGCACCGAGATGATGAGGAACGGGATGACCGTCAGCACCAGCTCGAGCGGCATGTTGTAGCCGAACTGGCGCGGCAGCTCGGTGTCGGTCTTCTTCTTCCGGTGGAAGGCGCTGGACCAGAAGATCAGCCCCCACACGATGGCGCCCACGACGAACGAGGCGATCACCGAGCCGATCCAGAGCTCGCGGTTGAGTTTGCCCTCGGGGGTGATGCCGGTCGGCCAGCCGAGCGCAAGCGCGTCCGACCAGCTGCAGCCGCTCAGCAGTAGTGCTGAGCCACCGAGGACAATTGACAACAACGCCGCCCTGGCCACCGCCTTAAGCCCGCGAGGTGTCACGCTTGCGCCTCCTAGATCGGTATTTCACGACCGCGAGCGGTCAGTCATTTCAGCGAATACTACGCAGCGTAGACCACGCCTGCCGACGGGAGCGAAGCGACTCGGGAATGGGGCCCGGACGGGACCGAAGCGACCGGTCGATGTGTCCGGGTGCTGGTCGGTGAAGCGGCCGGGATTAGGCATACTGGCGCGGTGTGCGGACTGCTGGCCCTGGTAACTGACCCGTCGCGAGCCACCCAGGTCGAGGCGGTGACCGGTGAGGTGGCCAGGGCCTCGCACCTGATGCGTCACCGTGGTCCCGACGAGCCCGGCACGTGGTCCGACGAGGCATCGGACAGCGCCGTGGTTCTCGGCTTCAACCGGCTGTCGATCATCGACATCGCCCACAGCCACCAGCCGCTGCGCTGGGGCCCCGCCGAATCGCCCGAGCGCTACCTGCTCGTGTTCAACGGCGAGATCTACAACTACTTGGAACTCCGTGCCGAACTCGCCGAGCGCCATGGTGCGGAATTTCACACCGACGGCGACGGCGAGGCCATCGTCGCCGCCTACCACCACTGGGGCGCCGACGCGCTGCGCCGGCTGCGCGGCATGTTCGCATTCGCGCTGTGGGACACGCAGGAACGGGAGTTGTTCTGTGCCCGTGACCCATTCGGGATCAAGCCGTTGTACATGGCGACCGGGCCGGGCGGCACGGCCGTCGGCAGCGAGAAGAAATGCCTGCTGGACCTGGCCGGTGCACTCGATCTGGACCTCGGGATCGACGAACGCGCCGTCCAGCACTACACCGTGCTGCAGTACGTCCCCGAGCCCGAGACGCTGCACCGCGGCATCCGCAGGCTGGAATCGGGCAGCTACGCCCGGCTCAAGCCGGGCGGCACCCCCGAGGTGACGCGGTATTTCGTCCCGAAGTTCACCGCCGTGCCGTTCGTGGCGGGCGCCGAACAGTCCCGCTACGACGAGATCACCGCCGCGCTGGAGGATTCGGTCGCCAAACACATGCGGGCCGATGTCACCGTCGGCGCGTTCCTGTCCGGCGGCATCGACTCGACCGCGATCGCGGCGCTCGCGATGCGCCACAACCCGCGGCTGATCACGTTCACCACGGGCTTCGAGCGTGAGGGGTTCTCGGAGGTCGACGTGGCCGTTGCGTCGGCGGAGGCGATCGGCGCTCGCCACGTCACCAAGGTGGTCAGCCAGGCGGAGTTCGTCGAGGCGCTGCCCGAAATCGTCTGGTACCTGGACGAGCCCGTCGCCGACCCGGCCCTCGTCCCGCTGTTCTTCATCGCCCGCGAGGCCCGCAAGCACGTCAAGGTGGTGCTGTCCGGGGAAGGCGCCGACGAGTTGTTCGGCGGCTACACGATCTACCGCGAACCGCTGTCGTTGCGGCCGTTCGACTATCTGCCGCGCCCCGTGCGCAAGTCGCTTGGCAAGGCCTCCAAACCGCTGCCGGAGGGCATGCGCGGCAAGAGCCTGCTGCACCGCGGTTCGCTGACCCTCGAAGAGCGCTACTACGGCAATGCGCGCAGCTTCTCCGATGACCAGTTGCGTGCCGTTCTGCCGAACTTCCGCCAAGACTGGACGCACACCGACGTCACCGCACCGGTGTACGCCCAATCGCAGGGCGCCGATCCGGTGGCCCGCATGCAACACATCGACCTGTTCACGTGGCTGCGCGGCGACATCCTGGTCAAGGCCGACAAGATGACCATGGCCAATTCGCTCGAGCTGCGGGTGCCGTTCCTCGATCCCGAGGTGTTCGCGGTCGCCTCGCGGCTACCGGCCGATCAGAAGATCACGCGCTCGACCACGAAGTACGCCCTGCGCCGGGCGCTCGAACCGATCGTGCCCGCACACGTGCTCAATCGGCCCAAGCTCGGCTTCCCGGTACCGATCCGGCACTGGCTGCGGGCCGGCGAATTGATGGACTGGGCGTACGGAATGGTCGACTCGTCACAGGCCGGTGCGCACGTCGACCTCCGCGCCGTCCGCACGATGCTCGACGAACACCGCGCGGGCGTGAGCGATCACAGCCGCAGGCTCTGGACCGTGCTGATCTTCATGCTCTGGCACGCGATCTTCGTCGAGCACACCGTGACGCCGCAGATCAAAGAGCCGCACTACCCGGTGCAGCTCTAGTAGCCCGCCTCTAGGCGAGCGCTTCGGCGATCTCGGCGCCCGCCTCGGCGCCGTACGCGTCGGAGAGCCGCCGCACCGCCGCGTCCCGGTCCCAGCTCCACTCCTGCGGGCCGGGCGCTTCCAGCACGAGGACGGCCACGAGCGAAGCCAGCTGGGCCGACCGCTCCAGGCTCAGACCCGCACTGCGGCCGGTCAGGAAGCCGGCGCGGAACGCGTCGCCGATGCCGGTGGGGTCGTCCTTGTGAGTTTCGGGCACGACGTCGACGTGGACGAACGTGCCGTCCCGGCCGACCAGGTCGACGCCCTTCTCCCCCAGCGTGGTGACACGCAGTTCGATCTGGCTCATCACCTCGGCCTCCGACCAACCGGATTTCTGCAGCAGCAGATCCCATTCGTAGTCGTTGGTGAACAGGTAGCTGGCACCGTCGATGAGCTTGCGGATCTCGTCACCGGACAACCGGGCCAGCTGCTGCGACGGGTCGGCGGCGAAGGCCAGCCCGAGCTTGCGGCACTCCTCGGTGTGCAAGAACATCGCCTCGGGGTCGTTCGCGCCCACGATCACGAGCTCCGGCTTGCCGGCCTGGGCCACCAGACCGGCGAGCGATATGGTGCGCGCCTCCGACATCGCGCCAGGGTAGAACGACGCGATCTGGGCCATGTCCTCGTCCGTGGTGCACACGAACCGGGCGGTGTAGGCGGACGGCGAGACCAGGACATGGTCGCAGTCGACGCCGTGCGAGGTCAGCCAGTTGCGGTAGTCGTCGAAGTCCTTGCCCACCGCGCCGACCAGCGTGACATCACCGCCCAGTACACCGATCGCGTAGGCCATGTTGCCCGCGACGCCGCCCCGGTGGATGACCAGGTCGTCGACCAGAAAGCTCAGCGACACCTTCTGCAGATGGTCGGCCAGCAGCTGCTCGGAGAACTTGCCGGGGAACTTCATCAGATGGTCGGTGGCGATGGATCCGGTCACTGCGATGGTCACGAAGTGCACCCTTCATATCGTTAACACGTCTACGTAAGACTACGCGCGCCGCCTGGGTCCGACAGCGCTCACGGCGTCCACATCGCGGGTTGCGCTAACCTGCGTATAACCGTATGCCCGGTCACCGTAGACGGGTGACCCACCTCCAGATCACCCGGGGAGCCTATTTAATGACTGGTACCTACCAGTACCCCGAATCCGTTCCGCCCCACCAATATCCGGAGCAGGTACCGTCCGCCTATCCCGGCATGCTGCCGCCGCCGGTGCAGTATCCGAAGCGTCGCCGCTGGCCGCGGATCCTGGCTGTGGTGCTCGCGGTGGCCGCGCTGGGCGCGGTGCTGACCGTGGTCATCGTTTTCGGCCGCGGCGGCAACACGCAGTCCGGGGTGGTGTCGGACGAGCAGGCTCAAGCCGCCATCCAGGAGTACCTGACCGCGCTGATCGACGGCGACGATGAAACCGTCGCGCGCCATACGCTGTGCGGGCTGTTCGACGCGGTCAAGGAGCGCAAGACCGATCTCGCGGTGGCCGGCCTGGCCAGCGACGCGTTCCGCAAGCAGTTCAGCAAGGCCGAGGTGGTCCGGATCGACAAGATCGTTCCGTGGTCGACCACCCAGGCCCAGGTGCTGTTCACCATGCAGGTCGCGCCGGCGAGCGGCTCGGCGCGTGGCCAGCGCGCGCCCGAGCAGGAACAGCAGGGCGTCGCGCAGGTGCTTGTCGAGAAGCACGGCCAGAGCGAAGACGTACTCGTCTGCTCGTACGTGCTACGAACCGGCGGTCAGTACTGACCCGCAGTACTGACCGCCCGCACGTCAGTTGAAGGAATCGCCGCAGGCGCAGGACCCGGTGGCGTTCGGGTTGTCGATCGTGAAGCCCTGCTTCTCGATGGTGTCGACGAAGTCGATCGTCGCGCCCTGGACGTACGGCGCGCTCATGCGGTCAACCGTCAGCGTGACGCCGCCGAACTCGGCGGTCAGATCACCGTCGAGGGTGCGGTCGTCGAAGAACAGGTTGTAGCGCAGGCCTGCACAGCCACCCGGCTGCACGGCGATGCGCAGCGCCAGGTCGTCGCGGCCTTCCTGGTCCAGCAGCGCCTTCGCCTTGGCCGCGGCAGCGTCCGACAGGGTCACCCCGTGGGTTTCGGTGGAGGTCGCGTCCTGAACAGTCATTGCTCTCCCTAAGCATCCCGGGCATCGCTGATGCCGAAGTTCGTTGGGAACGACGTGGGCCTACCTCATGGGCGTAACCCGCGCGTCCACTACCTCAACGGTACCTCGTTCTGCCGCTATTCCCGACTTATCCCCAGGCTGGGGCATGTGACCGGCATCGTCGCGCGGGCAGTAACCTGGCTGGCGTGAAGCTGCTGGGCCGCAACATTGGGCGTGACAAGGACGACGACGGTGCCGACAAGGGCGCCGATGGCAACGCTGAGCATACGAGCGTGGCCGATCAAACCGCTCCGGCGACCAACGGCACCACCACGACGACCGCCCCGAAGGGTCGGCCGACGCCCAAGCGCAACGAGGCCGCCAAACGACGCGGACCGGTCGCACCGGCTCCGCTGACCGCCGCCGAGGCCCGCAAGCGCCGCAAGGAACTGCGCGGGCCCAAGCTGTCCAAGGAGGAGCGCAAGGCCGAGCGCCTCACCCGCCGCGCCGACATGGCCGACCGCCGCGAGAAGATGATGTCGGGTGAGGAGGCCTACCTTCTGCCCCGCGACAAGGGACCCGTTCGGCGCTATGCCCGCGACATCGTCGATTCGCGCCGCAACGTGCTTGGCCTGTTCATGCCTGCCGCGCTCACGATGATCTTCTTCATGCTGGCGCTGCCCGCGGTGCAGTTCCAGCAGATCCTGTCCTACGCGATGCTCGTCCTCGTCCTCGTCATGGTGATCGACGGCTTCATCCTGGGCCGCAAGGTGAACCGCATGGTCGACGCAAAGTTCCCCGACAACATCGAAAGCGGTTGGAAACTCGGCTTTTACGCGTCCAGCCGGGCATCGCAGCTGCGCCGGATGCGCGCCCCGCGGCCCATGGTCAACCGCGGCGACAAGGTTTCTTGATGCCGGCACGGCCGGCCTGACGTCAGTGCGAATCCTCGTGCTCGGTGGTATCCGATCGGGCAAATCACGGTGGGCGGAGTCGGCGGTGAGCAGCGCCGCGGGTGAGCAGGCGCCCGTGCGCTACCTGGCGACCGGCCCGGCCGCCGACACCGACCCAGCGTGGGCCGGGCGGGTGAGCGCGCACCAGGCTCGGCGCCCCGCGCACTGGTACACCGTCGAATCGGTGGATGTGGCCGGTGATCTAGCCCGCGAAGCCACCGCGACCCTCGTCGATGACGTGGGTGGCTGGCTCACCGCGGCCATGGACCGCCGCGATGCGTGGACGGGCGGTTCGGTCGACGACGATGTCGCTGCGCTCGTGCACGCGGTCAGCGAGTTCACTGCTCCCCTGGTCCTTGTCAGCCCCGAAGTCGGGCTGACCGTGGTGCCTGCCACCGAGGCCGGCCGCCGGTTCGCCGACGAGCTGGGCACCGTCAACCAGAAACTGGCCGCAGTCTGCGACCGGGTGGTGCTGGTCGTGGCCGGCCAACCGGTAACCGTGAAGGAGCCGTCGTGACCGAACCAGTTTTCGACCCGGTCAACCCGCCGGATCCGGATGTGGCCGCGGCGGCGGCCGAGCGCCAGACCCGGCTGACCAAGCCGACGGGTTCGCTGGGTCGGCTCGAGGAGCTGTCGATCTGGGCCGCGGCCTGCCAGGGCGTGTGCCCGCCGCGGCAGCTGAGCAGACCGCGGGTCGTGGTCTTCGCAGGCGACCACGGCGTGACGGCGTCGGGTGTTTCGGCGTATCCGGCGGAAGTCACGAGCCAGATGGTGGCCAACTTCGACGCGGGCGGCGCGGCGATCAACGTGCTCGCCGAGGCGGCAGGCGCGACGGTGCGGGTGGCCGACATATCGGTCGACTGCGCCGAGCCGTTGTCGCCCGGCATCGGCGCCCACAAGATCCGGCGCAGCGCGGGCAACATCGCGGTCGAGGACGCGCTCAGCGCGACGGATGCGATCGCCGCGCTCACCGCGGGCCGCCAGATCGCCGATGAGGAGGTCGACGCGGGCGCCGACCTGTTGATCGCGGGCGATATGGGCATCGGCAACACCACTGCCGCGACTGCTCTGGTCGCCGCGCTGACCGGGGCGGAGCCGGTCGCGGTCGTAGGACGCGGCACCGGGATCGACGATCGGGGGTGGATGCGCAAGACCAGCGCGGTGCGCGACGCCCTGTATCGGGCTCGGGGTGTGGTCAATGATCCGCTCGGCCTGCTGCGCGTGTGTGGCGGGGCGGACCTGGCCGCGATGGCCGGGTTCTGCGCCCAGGCCGCGGTGCGGCGCACGCCGGTGCTGCTCGATGGGCTGGTGGTGACGGCCGCGGCGCTCGTGGCCGATCGCCTCGCGCCGGGTGCGCGGGCGTGGTGGCAGGCAGGTCACCGCTCGACCGAACCCGCGCACAGCCTCGCCCTGGCGAACCTTGAGCTCGATCCGATCGTCGACCTGCGGATGCGGCTCGGCGAGGGCACCGGAGCGGCCGTGGCGTTGCCCATCGTGCGCGCCGCGATCGCGACGCTGGCGTCCATGGCCACGTTCGAGCAAGCCGGCGTTATCGACAAGACGCCGTGATCCGTTCGCTCGCAGGGTCTTTCGTGTTCGGCACGGTTCTGCCGGTGCGAACGTCGGCGGGCCTGGGCCGTGGCGCGATGACGGCGTTTCCGGTCGTCGGGCTCACGCTCGGAGTGCTGGCTGCCGCGGTGGTGTGGGCCGGCCAATGGGCGTTCGACCCGGCCAACCCGCTGCCCGGGGTACTGGCCGTCGCGGCTTTGCTGTTGGCCACCCGCGGTCTGCACATCGACGGGTTCTGCGACACGGTGGACGGCCTGGGCTGCTACGGGCCGCCGGAACGGGCGCTTGCCGTCATGCGCGACGGGTCGGCCGGCCCGTTCGGCGTCGCTGCCGTCGTGGTGACGATCGCCGCGCAGGCACTGGCCTTCACTCAGCTCAGCGCCGTCGCGGTCATCACCGCGGTGGCCGCGGGCCGGGTCGCGGCCGTCGCGGCATGCCGCCGATCGGTACCCGCGGCAGCGGGCAGCTCGCTGGGCGCCGCGGTCGCGGGCAGCCAACCGGTCTTGGTCGTGCTGGGTTGGGTGGCGGCGCTTGCCGCGTTGGCGGTGTTCGCCGGTCCACGGCCGTGGCAGGGGCCGCTCGTGGTGATCGCCGCGGTCGTGTGCTCGATCGTGCTGGTCGCGCACTGCGTGCGCCGCTTCGGCGGCATCACCGGTGACGTGCTCGGCGCTGCGGTCGAGGTGACGACGACCGTCGCCGCACTCGGCCTCGCTATCGGCTAGTTGAGCCGAGCCATCCAGCCGTGGGTGTCGGCGAAGGTGCCGCGCTGGATCCCGGTGAGGGTGTCGCGCAACGCCATCGTGATCTCACCCGGTTGCCCGTCGGCGATCGTGAACTCGCCGTCAGCGTGCTTGACGTGTGACACCGGGGTGATCACCGCTGCCGTGCCGCACGCGAACACCTCGGTGATCTCCCCCGCCGCGGCTTTCTTCTGCCATTCGTCGACATCGATCTTGCGTTCCTCGACGGCGAAACCGGCATCAGTTGCCAACTGCAGCAAGGAATCCCGTGTGATGCCCGGGAGCAGTGAGCCCGACAGTTCCGGGGTGACCAGCCGCGCCGACCCGCCGCTGCCGAACACGAAGAACAGGTTCATGCCGCCCATCTCTTCGACGTAGCGGCGCTCGATGGCGTCGAGCCACACCACCTGGTCGCAGCCGTTGTCGGCCGCCTGTGCCTGCGCCAGAAGCGACGCCGCGTAGTTGCCGCCGAACTTGGCCGCACCCGTACCGCCCGGCGAGGCGCGCACGTATTCGTGTGACAGCCACACGCTCACGGGCTTGATACCACCCTTGAAGTAGGCACCGGCAGGCGAGCCGATGGCCAGGTAGCGGTATTCGCTGGCGGGCCGCACGCCGAGACCCGGCTCGGTGGCGATGATGAACGGCCGCAGGTACAGGGACTCCTCGCCGCCCGCCGCGGGCACCCACTGCCCGTCGATCGCGATGAGCTGGCGCAGCGACTCGATGAACAGCTCTTCTGGCAGTTCGGGGATGGCCAGCCGGCGGGCCGAGGTCTGCAGCCGCGCGGCGTTGGCCTCGGGCCGGAACGACACGATCGAGCCGTCGGCCCAGCGGTAGGCCTTCAGGCCCTCGAAGACCTCCTGTGCGTAGTGCAGCACGATGGCCGACGGATCGAGCTCGATCGGGCCGTACGGGATCACCCGGGCGTCGTGCCAGCCCTGGCCCTCGGTGTAGTCGATCGACACCATGTGGTCGGTGTGGTACTTGCCGAAGCCGGGGTTGGCCAGAATCGATTCGCGTACCGCATCGGTCGCCGGATTCGCGTTGGCTGAAACCGTGAACTCGAGAAGGCCGCTAGTCATGCAGCGATTGTATCGCCAGCGACTAGCGAGTTTTCGCCTCCACGAACGGAGGCTTGACAATCTCGCATTCGACGGCCCGCCCGCGCACGTCCACCGTCACGTGCGCGCCGTCGGCGATGTCGTGCGCGGTGTCGATGAGCGCCAGCGCGATCCCGAGTTTCAGTGTGGGAGAAAACGTTCCCGACGTGGTGACGCCGATCCGGGTGTCACCGTCGAGAACCGCCAGGTCGGCCCTCAGCACGCCCCGCCCAACGGCCTTCAGTCCGCGCAGCACGCGCGACGGCCCGGCCTCCTTCTCGGCCAGCAACGCCTCGCGGCCCCAGAACGCGTCCTTGCGCCAGCCGATCGCCCACCCGCACCGGGCCTGCAGCGGCGAGATGTCGAGCGACAGCTCATGGCCGTGCAGTGGGTAGCCCATCTCGGTGCGCAGCGTGTCACGCGCGCCGAGGCCGGCCGGCTCTCCGCCGGCCGCCCGCACGGCAGCCACCAGCGCGTCGAACACCACGCCGGCGCGGTCCCAGGCGGGCAGCAGTTCGTAGCCGTGCTCGCCGGTGTAGCCCGTGCGGCACACCCGCACGAACACTCCATCGAACTCGGCGTCCGCGTATCCCATGTAATCCATGTCGGTGGGCAGCCCGAGGCCCGCGAGTACCGCGGCCGACTCGGGACCCTGCACTGCCAGCACGGCATAGGAGCGGTGCTCGTCGGTGATCGTCAACTCGGCAGGCGCGTGCTTCTGCAGTTCGGCCACGACCGCGGCGGTGTTGGCGGCGTTGGGCACGAGGAAGATCTCGTCGTCGGACACGTAGTAGGCGATGAGGTCGTCGATCACCCCACCGGACTCCGTGCAGCACAACGTGTACTGCGCCTTGCCGGGGCCGATCCGGTTGAGGTCGTTGGTGAGTGCGGAATTGACGTAGGCCGCGGCACCGGGCCCCCGCACCAGTGCCTTGCCGAGGTGGCTGACGTCGAACAGCCCGACGGTGTTGCGGGTTGCGGTGTGTTCGGCGACCGTGCCCGCATACGACACCGGCATCAACCAGCCGCCGAACTCGGCGAAGCTGGCGCCCAGCTCGCGGTGGCGGTCTTCCAGCGGTCCGTGCAGCAGGTCGTCACTCACGAGCCCACCCTAGCTAGGGTGGATCCTCGTGAGCCCAGCGAATCCCGGTTATCAGGCCCCCAGCGTCACCGTCAGCTCGTCGCTGCCCAAACGCAAGAGCGACGCGGTGCTGATCGTTCCCGTGGTCAACGGGCAGGACGAGGGCACGGCCGCGACCGTCGTCGCCAATCCGTTCCTCGACGCCGAGGCGGTCGGTGAGATCGAGGTCGCGCTGAAGGCGCTCGGCGCGAAAGGCGGCACCGACCAGATCACCCGGGTGGTCGTGCCGTCGTTGCCGGTGGCCAGCGTGCTCACCGTCGGCCTGGGCAAGCCGCGCGACGAGTGGCCCGCAGACCTGGTGCGGCGCGCGGCGGGCGCGGCCGCCCGGTCGCTCAGCGGCACCGAGTCGGTGATCACCACGCTCTCCGACATCGATCTCGAGGCCACCGTCGAGGGTCTGATCCTCGGCGCGTACCGGTTCAGCGATTTCCGCAGCGAGAAGACCGCGCCGAAGGATGCCGGGCTGACCAAGATCACCGTGCTTGCAGGCGATACCAAAGCCGCCACGAAGAAGAGCGCCGACCGTGCTGTTGATATCGCGACCGCCGTCACGACCGCGCGGGATTTCGTGAACACCCCGCCGAGCCATCTGTTCCCAGCCGAATTCGCCAACCGGGCAAAGGCTTTGGGTGAGGCAGCGGGCCTTCAGGTGGAGGTGCTCGACGACAAGGCACTCGCGAAGGCCGGCTACGGCGGCATCGTGGGTGTCGGCAAGGGCTCGTCACGGCCGCCACGCCTCGTGCGCCTGATCCACCGCGGCGGCGGCAGGAAATCGAAGACCGTCGCGCTCGTCGGCAAGGGCATCACGTTCGACACCGGCGGCATCTCGATCAAGCCGGCCGCCAACATGCACCACATGACCTCGGACATGGGTGGTGCGGCGGCGGTCGTCGCGACCGTGGTGCTGGCCGCCAAGCAGAAGCTGCCGATCGACGTGATCGCGACCGTTCCGATGGCCGAGAATATGCCGTCGGCGACCGCGCAGCGACCGGGTGACGTGCTGACGCAGTACGGCGGCATCACGGTCGAGGTGCTCAACACCGACGCGGAGGGACGGTTGATTCTGGCCGACGCGATCGTGCGGGCCTGCGAGGACAACCCGGACTACCTCATCGAGACGTCGACGTTGACCGGCGCGCAGACCGTGGCGCTCGGCGCACGAACCCCAGGCGTCATGGGCAGCGACGAATTCCGGGACCGCGTCGCGGAACTGTCACAGGCGGTCGGCGAGAACGGCTGGGCCATGCCGCTGCCCGAGGAACTCAAGGAAGACCTCAAGTCCACGGTCGCCGACCTGGCCAACGTGAGCGGTTCGCGCTACGCCGGAATGCTGGTGGCGGGCACCTATCTTCGCGAGTTCGTCGCCGACGGCGTCGAGTGGGCGCACATCGACATCGCCGCGCCTGCCTACAACACCGGCGGGCCGTGGGGCTACACGCCCAAGGGTGGCACCGGGGTGCCGACCCGCACGATGTTCGCGGTGCTCGAAGACATCGCAGACAACGGCTAGCGGAACGGTCAGGCCGCCCTACAGCACCTGGGACCGGGCAGCGCGCCTCATCACCGACGGCATCAACCGTGAGATGCCGTACGCCGCATAGGCTTCCGGCGTGACGGGGCGCACTGCTTGATTCTTGGCGACCGCCGAGACGATGGCCTTGGCGACCTTCTCCGGCCCGTAGCGCCGTGCCTGGAAGCTCTTCTTGATCTGGGCGCGACGTTCTTCGACCTCCGCCAGCTTGTGCGGGGGCACGTCGAAGTGCGTGGTGTCGACGATGTTGGTATCGATCACGCCCGGGCAGATCGTGGTCAATCCGATTCCCGCCGAGGACAATTCGGCACGCAGGCAGTCGGAGAACATGAACACCGCGGCCTTGCTGGTGGCGTAGGCGTTCATCGACCCGGCCGGCGAGTATGCGGCCATCGACGCGACGTTGACGACGTGCCCGCCGGTGCCGCGTTCGACGAGGCGACGCGCGAACGACCGGCAGCAGTTGACCACGCCGCCCAGGTTGACGTCGAGGACGCGGTCGAACTGGTCGGCCGGGGTGTCGAGGAAGTTGCCGCCATGGCCGATGCCTGCGTTGTTGACAACGACGTCGGGCACTCCGTGGGCCGCGCACACCTCGTCGACGAACCGCTCGACCGCGTCGGCGTCCGCGACGTCGAGCGCGTAGGGATGCGCGACACCGCCACGTTCGGCGATCTCGGCCGCGGTTGCCTTGGCGCCGGCCTCGTCGATGTCGCTGACGACGACCTCGGCGCCCTCGGCCGCGAACGCCAGTGCGGTCGCGCGGCCGATTCCGCTGGCCGCGCCGGTGATTGACACGAGCGTGTCGCCGAACGGCTCGCGCGGCCTGCCGACCTCGGCGCGGCGCAGTGCGCGCGCCGGGGCCGCACCCTCGATGTGATCGACGAGTTCGATCACCGCCTGCGCGATCGCCTGCCAGTGCGAGAACGGCGCCCAGTGCCCGGCCTTGAGGTCGCGCCGCCACAGTCGCGCCACCCACTTCGACTCGTCGTCGAATCCGTGGCCGCGTACGACGGGGTCGTGTTCGTTGCAGATCAGCTGCACCGGCACCGACAGGTAGTAGTCGCGACGGACCCGCCGGAACGACCGAATGGCGTTGGCTGGGTAGATCTTCAGCGAGTTGGCGGCGTCGGCGTCGAGGTTCTCGGACTGGAACTTGGGCCCAGGGGTGTCGATGGACTGCAGCCGCCGCGCCGCGCCGCGCCGCATCAACGCGGGCGCGATGACCGGCACCGAGAACGGGATCCAATAGCCGAACCGCGATGCCAGGTTCACCGCTCGCGCGAAGCGGATCGGCCGGTACGGCCGGGCCAGGCGGTCGCGCACGAACAACCCGTAGTGGTCGGTGCTCGGGCCCGACACCGATGTGAACGACGCGACGCGCTGAGCGGAGCCGGGCCGGCTGAGGTACTCCCACGCGCCGACCGAGCCCCAGTCGTGGGCGAGCACGTGCACCGGTTGCCCGCCCACGCTCACCTCGTCGATGACGGCCGACAGGTCGTCGGCGAACCGCTCCATCGTGTAGGCGGAGATGCGCTTGGGCACCTCGGAGGCCCCGGCGCCGCGATTGTCATAGCGCACGATGCGGTACCGGTCGCCGATCTCGGCGACCACGCCGTCCCACAGCACGTGCGAATCGGGCCAGCCATGTGCCATCACCAGCGTGGGGCGATCGGGGTCCCCCTGCTCGTAGACCGCAATGCGGGTGCCGTCCTGGCTGTCGACGAAGCGCTGCATGCTGCCCCCTACGCGAGATGCCTGTTACGAACAGTACCCAATACCGTAGGTACCGGATGCAGTGACTCTAGCGCTCCTCGAGTTCCTGCCGGGCAGCGCGTTCACGTTCGATTCGGCGGCGCGCGTCGTAGTCGCGCATGCGCTGCGGATAGCCCACCTTCTGGACGTCGTAGACCGGAATCTGCAGCCGCTCACTCAGCCGGCGGGCCCCGGCGTAGCCACCGGCGCGGCGCCTGGTCCACTCGCCGTCTGCGGCGACGAGCACGACCGTGACATCGGTGACGGTTGTTTTGGGTTCCACATAGGCCTCTACGCCTATGTGATCGGCAACCCACTGCTGTAGGTAGCGCAGATCGGCCGCCGGATCGCTACCGGCTCCGCGCGCCGAACCGCGCCGGCGAAACCTGTCGAACAGCCCCAACGGAACGTTCTCCTCACTGTGGACCCCTGATTCGATAGTGCCAGAGGCCACTGGGGACACGAGCAACCCTGAGTGAGTGCGAATCGTCGAGCAGTGAAAGGATGGTCCGGACAAACCAGCTAGGTGCCGTACCCAGTGCACCTTGCTGTGGTAAGCCAGAGTTCGAGTCGTCACGAGTGACCGTCCGAGGGAGTCAAAACACATGACCATCTCCGTCCAGATGCCCGCACTAGGTGAGAGTGTCACTGAGGGGACCGTCACCCGCTGGCTTAAACAGGAGGGCGACACGGTCGAACTCGACGAGCCCTTGCTCGAGGTATCCACCGACAAGGTCGATACCGAGATCCCGTCGCCGGCCGCGGGTGTGTTGACGAAGATCGTCGCGCAGGAAGACGACACCGTCGAGATCGGCGGCGAACTCGCGGTGATCGGCGAGGCGGGCGAAGCTTCCGCACCCTCCGAAACGCCGGCGCCCGAGCCGGAGCCCGAGCCCGAGCCTGCCGCCACCGAGCCGTCGGCGGCGCCTGCCGAGTCCGCACAACCGGAGCCGGCGCCGCAGCAAGAGGCCCCCGCGCCTTCGTCGGGTTCGTCGGGCGGTTCGGCAACGCCGGTGCTGATGCCTGAACTGGGCGAATCGGTCACCGAGGGCACCGTGACCCGCTGGCTGAAGAACGTCGGCGACAGCGTGGGTGTCGACGAGCCGCTCGTCGAGGTCTCCACCGACAAGGTCGACACCGAGATCCCGTCCCCCGTCGCGGGCACGCTGCTGTCGATCACCGCGCAGGAGGACGACACCGTCGAGGTCGGCGGTGAGCTGGCCAAGATCGGTGAGGCCGGGGCCGCACCGGCAGCCGAGTCCACGCCGGAACCGAAACCGGAACCCAAGCCTGAACCGAAGCCGGAACCCAAGCCCGAACCCAAGCCGGAGCCGAAACCGGAACCGAAGGCCGAGCCGAAGCCGGAACCCAAACCCGAGCCCAAGCCGGCTCCCGCCGCCGAACCGGCCGCCCCCGCAGCGGCGACCGACGGCGCCCCGTACGTCACCCCGCTGGTGCGAAAGCTGGCCTCGGAGAACGGCATCGACCTCGCCACGGTGAAGGGCACCGGGGTCGGCGGGCGGATCCGCAAGCAGGATGTCCTCGCCGCCGCGGAGGCCAAGAAGGCTCCCCCGGCCCCCGCCGCTGCTCCCGCCGCGCCGGCCGCCGCCGCACCCGCGAAATCGGCCGCGCCGGCGCCTGCGCTCGCCCATCTGCGTGGCACCACCCAGAAGGCCAACCGGATCCGGCAGATCACCGCGAAGAAGACGCGCGAATCCCTGCAGGCCACCGCACAGTTGACGCAGACCCACGAGGTCGACATGACCAAGATCGTGGCGTTGCGGGCCCGCGCGAAAGCCGATTTCGCCGAGCGCGAGGGTGTCAACCTGACGTACCTGCCGTTCATCGCGCGCGCCGTGATCGACGCGCTCAAGATCCACCCCAACGTCAACGCCAGCTACAACGAGGACACCAAGGAGATCACCTACTACGACGCCGAACACCTCGGCTTCGCGGTCGACACCGAGCAGGGTCTGCTCTCCCCCGTCATCCACAACGCGGGCGACCTGTCGCTCGGCGGGCTGGCCCGCGCCATCTCCGACATCGCGGCGCGCGCCCGCTCGGGCAACCTCAAGCCCGATGAGCTGGCGGGCGGGACATTCACCATCACGAACATCGGCAGCCAGGGCGCACTGTTCGACACGCCGATCCTGGTGCCGCCGCAGGCGGCGATGCTGGGTACGGGCGCGATCGTCAAGCGGCCGCGGGTGATCGTCGACGAGTTCGGCAACGAGTCCATCGGCGTGCGGTCGGTCTGTTACCTGCCGCTCACCTACGATCACCGACTGATCGACGGGGCCGACGCCGGACGGTTCGTGACGACCATCAAGCGACGGTTGGAAGACGGCGCGTTCGAGGCGGACCTGGGGCTGTAAAGCCTTGGCCGTCGTCGCGATTGCGGGATCCTCGGGTCTGATCGGCTCGGCGCTGGCCTCGGCGCTGCGCGCAAGCGACCACCGGGTACTGCGGATCGTGCGCCGGGCGCCGTCGAACGGCGACGAGCTGTTCTGGAACCCGGACACGGGCGAGTTCGACGCCGGTACGCTGCGCGGCGTCGATGTCGTGGTGAACCTCTGCGGCGTCAACGTCGGCGAGAAACGCTGGTCGGGCGCGTTCAAGCAGAGCTTGCGCGACAGCCGGATCGGACCGACCGAGGTGTTGGCCGGTGCGGTGGCCGACGCCGGGGTGCCGGTTCTGGTCAACGCGAGCGCGGTCGGCTTCTACGGCGACACGCGCGACCGCATCACCGACGAGACGGCTCCGGCGGGCCAGGGCTTTCTGGCGCGGTTGTGTCAGGACTGGGAGGCGGCCACCGGCCAGGCCTCGGCCGCCGGAAGCCGGGTGGTGTTGTTGCGCACGGGCTTGGTGCTGTCGCAGGCGGGCGGCATGCTGAGCCGGCTCAAACCGCTGTTCTCGTTCGGGCTGGGCGCGCGGCTCGGCAACGGCCGCCAGTACCTGCCGTGGATCAGCCTCGAGGACGAGATACGGGCGGTCCTGTTCACGATGTGGACCGACTCCGTGTCCGGTCCGGTGAACCTGACCGGACCGGCGCCGGTGACCAACGCCGAGTTCACCGCCGCACTCGGCCGGGCGCTCAACCGGCCCACCCCGATGATCGTGCCGGGCTTCGCGCTTCGCGCGGTGCTGGGTGAGTTCGCCGACGAAGGCCTGTTGGCCGGCCAGCGCGCGATCCCGGCGGTGCTCGAGCGCTCGGGTTTCGCGTTCCATCACAACACCGTGCGCGAGGCGCTTGCCTACGTGACGGCACCGAAGGATTTGTGACCGGGTTCGTGCGAGGCCGGGGAGTAACGTCGACGTGGTGACATCCATTCGCTCGGCGCAGGCGGCCGTCGACGTTCGGCGTCTCGGCACAGTCGATTACGAGGCCGCGTGGCAGATGCAACGCGAGATCGCCGACGCCAGGATCGCGGGCGGGCCCGACACCCTGCTGCTGTTGCAGCACCCCGCCGTCTACACCGCGGGCAAGCGCACGGAACCGCACGAGCGGCCGCTCGACGGCACCCCGGTCGTCGACACCGACCGCGGCGGCAAGATCACCTGGCACGGCCCGGGGCAGCTCGTGGGCTATCCGATCATCGGCCTCGTCGAGCCGCTCGATGTCGTGAATTTCGTTCGGCGCCTTGAAGAATCGTTGATCGCGGTATGCGCCGACCTCGGCCTGCAGACCGGTCGGGTCGAGGGCCGCTCTGGCGTATGGGTGCCCGGTGACGAACTGCGTCCCGCCCGCAAGGTCGCCGCGATCGGCATCCGGGTTTCGCGTGCGACGACGCTGCACGGCTTCGCGCTCAACTGCGATTGCGATCTCGGCGCGTACTCGACGATCGTGCCGTGCGGCATCACCGACGCAGGCGTGACGTCGCTGACCGCCGAACTGGGCCGTCACATCGCGGTCGACGACGTCGTCGACCGCGTCGCCGACAAGGTGTGTGATGCGCTCGACGGCCGCTTGGAAGTAGCTCTGAACGTAGGATGAATTCGTGACTGTGGTCCCAGAAGGTCGGAAACTGCTACGCCTCGAGGTGCGCAACGCGCAGACTCCCATCGAACGCAAACCGCCGTGGATCAAGACCCGCGCCAAGATGGGTCCCGAGTACACCGAGCTCAAGGGTCTGGTGCGGCGCGAGGGTCTCCACACGGTGTGCGAGGAGGCCGGCTGCCCCAACATCTTCGAATGCTGGGAAGACCGCGAGGCCACGTTCCTGATCGGTGGCGAGCAGTGCACGCGCCGCTGCGACTTCTGCCAGATCGACACCGGTAAGCCCGCCGAGTTGGACCGCGACGAGCCGCGCCGGGTCGCCGAGAGCGTGCAGGCCATGGGGCTGCGCTACTCGACTGTGACGGGGGTGGCCCGCGACGATCTGCCGGATGGCGGGGCCTGGCTCTACGCCGAAACCGTGCGCCAGATCAAGCGGCTCAACCCCAACACCGGTGTGGAACTGCTGATCCCCGACTTCACCGGCAACGCCGAGCAGTTGGAAGAGGTCTTCGAGTCGCGCCCGGAAGTGTTGGCGCACAACCTCGAAACCGTGCCGCGCATCTTCAAGCGCATCCGCCCGGGCTTCCGCTATGACCGCAGCCTCGCGGTGCTGACCGCCGCCCGCAACTTCGGGCTCGTCACCAAGTCGAACCTGATCCTCGGCATGGGCGAGACCATCGACGAGGTGCACACCGCGCTGCGCGATCTGCACGACGCGGGCTGCGACATCGTCACCATCACGCAGTACCTGCGCCCCTCGCCGCGGCATCACCCGGTCGAGCGCTGGGTGCATCCCGACGAGTTCGTCGCGCTGTCGGCCTACGCCGAGGGCCTCGGTTTCGCGGGTGTGCTGGCCGGTCCGCTTGTCCGCTCCTCCTACCGGGCGGGCAAGCTCTACGCGCAGGCCGCGCGGGTTCGATTCGCTGATCAGCCCCCCGTATCCTGAAGTAATGGCGAAATCCCGCACTGCCGCGGAAACGAAAGCGGCAAAGGCCGAGGCGAAGGCTGCCCGTAAAGCCGCCTCCAAGCAGCGCCGCAGTCAGCTGTGGCAGGCGTTCCAGATGCAGCGCAAAGAGGACAAGCGCCTGCTGCCGTACATGATCGGCGCGTTCGTGCTGATCGTCGCGATCGCTGTGGTGGCTGGCGTGCTCATCGGCGGGTTCACGATGTACACGCTGATCCCGCTCGGCGTGGTTCTCGGTGCGCTCGTCGCGTTCATCATCTTCGGCCGCCGTGCCCAGAAGTCGGTGTACCGCAAGGCAGAGGGCCAGACCGGTGCGGCCGCGTGGGCGCTCGACAATCTCCGTGGCAAGTGGCGGGTCACGCCGGGCGTCGCGGCCACCGGGCACTTCGACGCCGTGCACCGCGTGATCGGCCGGCCGGGCGTGATCTTCGTCGCCGAGGGATCACCGGCGCGCGTCAAGCCGCTGCTCGCGCAGGAGAAGAAGCGCACGGCCCGGCTGGTCGGAGACACCCCGATCTACGACATCGTCGTCGGCAACGGCGAAGGCGAGGTTCCGCTGTCCAAGCTGGAACGTCACCTGACGAAGCTGCCCGCCAACATCACCGCCAAGCAGATGGACTCGCTGGAGTCCCGGCTGGCCGCGCTCGGCACCAAGGTCGGCCCGGCTGCGATGCCCAAGGGCCCGATGCCGGCCCAGGCGAAGATGCGTGGTGTGCAGCGCACCGTGCGCCGACGCTGACGCCGACCGTTGGCTTGTGTTCGAAATTCCGGCGATTTGTCGCACACAAGCCAACATTCGACCGATGGGCGCTACCGCCGCACCACCGCGGTGTAGCTGGCCCGGTCGTGCAGGCCGCGCAGGTCGCTGTCGGACACCAATGGCGGGATCACCAGCGCGATGAGCACGACGCGGATGAACGCCCGGACGATTCCGATGCGGTCGCGGCCGTCGGCGGGCACCACCACAAGGCCCAGCGCCAGCTGACCCGGCGTGAACGAGAACAGCCGCACCGCGACCGTGCCGATCACCATCCAGATGACCAGCACCGCAGTCGACAACAGCGCGAGTGACACCAGGTCAAGGGCCATCAGCAGGCCGGCCAGTCCGTAGGCCACGAGCCAGTCCACACACAGCGCGGCAAGGCGCCTGCCCGTCCGCGCCAATGAACCCGGGCCGTCCTCTGGCAGACCGAGCCGTTCGCCTGGATACTTGTCGGGTCCGCCTGACCGGTTCCCGTCACCGGAGTCAAAAGGCCCGGGACCGGACAGCCAAGACCCCAACCGAGAACCGTTATCGCGGGCCATGGTGTCAGGATAGGCGGGCCCGCGGGCGTGATCGTCGGCCGCCTTTCCCCGGATCGGCAACCTCCTCCGGCAATTGCGTAACTTCGGCGCAACATACGGTTGATGACTGCGCAACATCGTGTCCTTAGCGTCAACCCGCGGGTTACCAGTAAAGGAGAACACTCAGTGGCAGAAAAGACGTCCGACGACATCTTTAAGCTGATCAAGGACGAAAACGTCGAGTACGTCGACATTCGCTTCTGCGATCTGCCTGGCGTCGTCCAGCACTTCTCGATCCCGGCGACGGCGTTCGACGAGAGCGTCTTCGAGGACGGGCTCGCGTTCGACGGCTCTTCGGTCCGCGGCTTCCAGTCGATCCACGAATCCGACATGATGCTGCTTCCCGACGCCGACACCGCCCGTATCGACCCGTTCCGGGCCGCCAAGACCCTCAACCTGAACTTCTTCGTGCACGACCCGTTCACGCGTGAGGCGTACTCCCGCGACCCCCGCAACGTGGCTCGCAAGGCGGAGAACTACCTGGCCAGCACCGGCATCGCCGACACCGCCTTCTTCGGCGCCGAGGCCGAGTTCTACATCTTCGACTCGGTCAGCTTCGACTCGAAGATCAACGGCACCTTCTACGAGGTCGACTCCGAGTCGGGCTGGTGGAACACCGGCGAGCCCTTCGAGGCCGACGGCAGCGCCAACCGCGGCTACAAGGTCCGCCCCAAGGGCGGCTACTTCCCCGTCGCGCCCTACGACCACTACGTCGACCTGCGCGACCAGATGGCCACCAACCTGATCAACGCCGGGTTCACCCTTGAGCGCGGCCACCACGAGGTCGGCACCGCCGGCCAGGCCGAGATCAACTACAAGTTCAACACGCTGCTGCACGCGGCCGACGATGTGCTGCTGTTCAAGTACATCATCAAGAACACCGCGTGGCAGGCCGGCAAGACCGTCACCTTCATGCCCAAGCCGCTGTTCGGTGACAACGGTTCGGGCATGCACGCCCACCAGTCGCTGTGGAAGGACGGCCAGCCGCTGTTCCACGACGAGTCGGGTTACGCCGGGCTGTCGGACACCGCGCGCCACTACATCGGCGGCATCCTGCACCATGCGCCGTCGCTGCTGGCGTTCACCAACCCCACGGTGAACTCCTACAAGCGCCTGGTGCCGGGCTACGAGGCCCCGATCAACCTGGTGTACAGCCAGCGCAACCGCTCGGCCTGCGTCCGTATCCCGATCACCGGCAACAACCCGAAGGCCAAGCGCCTCGAGTTCCGTTGCCCCGACAGCTCGGGCAACCCGTACCTGGCGTTCGCGGCCATGCTCATGGCCGGCCTCGACGGCATCAAGAAGAAGATCGAGCCGCTGACCCCGGTCGACAAGGACCTCTACGAGCTGCCGCCGGACGAGGCCGCCAGCATCCCGCAGGCGCCCACCTCGCTGGCCGCGGTCATCGACAAGCTCGAAGAGGACCACGAGTACCTCACCGAGGGTGGCGTGTTCACCGAGGACCTGATCGAGACCTGGATCTCCTACAAGCGGGAGAACGAGATCATGCCGATCCAGATCCGGCCTCACCCGTACGAGTTCTCGCTCTACTACGACGTTTAAGTCAGCACGAGCAGACGCAAATGTCCCCGCACGCCCG
>NZ_JBONDW010000026.1:0-81994 GCF_054919535.1 Mycobacterium venezuelense | reverse complement strand
ATTGCGGGGGCCTTCGCGTGTACAGACTTACAGCTCGGTGGCCGAACCACCGGCGGCGGTGATCGCCTCGCGGGCGCTGCCGCTGAACTTGTTGGCGGTGACGTCGACCTTGACGGTCAGCTTGCCGTCGCCGAGCACCTTGACCAGCGTGTTCTTGCGAACCAGGCCCTTGGCCACCAGCTCGTCGACACCAACCGTGCCACCCTCGGGGAAGGCCTTGCCGATGTCGCCGACATTGACGACCTCGTATTCGGTGCGGAAACGGTTCTTGAAGCCCTTGAGCTTCGGCAGCCGCATGTGGATCGGCATCTGGCCGCCCTCGAACGTCACGGGGACGTTCTTGCGGGCCTTGGTGCCCTTGGTACCACGGCCTGCGGTCTTGCCCTTCGAACCCTCACCGCGACCCACGCGGGTCTTGGCGGTCTTCGAACCGGCGGCCGGCTTCAGATCGTGAAGTTTGATAACGCTCATCTGTCCTAGACCTCCTCAACATCTACGAGGTGGTGAACGGTCTTGATGAGACCCCGAGTCTGGGCGTTGTCCTCACGCACCACCGATTGGCGGATCTTCTTGAGGCCCAGCGTCCGCAGGGTCTCCCGCTGCTTCCAGCGCGCACCGATGGTGCTGCGCACCTGGGTGATCTTGAGCTCTGCCATGGTTATGCCGATCCTTCACGCGCTGCCGCTGCGGCCAGCGCTTCGCTCTCACGCCGGGCCTTGAGCATGCCGGCCGGCGCAACATCCTCGATGGGCAGACCGCGACGGGCCGCCACCTCCTCCGGACGCTGCAGCAGCTTGAGCGCGGCAACGGTGGCGTGAACCACGTTGATCGCGTTGTCACTGCCCAGCGACTTGGCCAGGACATCGTGCACGCCGGCGCATTCCAGCACCGCGCGGCACGCACCGCCGGCGATCACACCGGTACCGGGGCTGGCCGGACGCAACATCACGACACCGGCAGCGGCCTCGCCCTGAACCGGGTGCGTGACGGTGCCGCCGATCAGCGGAACGCGGAAGAAGTTCTTGCGAGCCTCTTCGACACCCTTGGCGATGGCGGCCGGAACTTCCTTGGCCTTGCCGTAGCCGACGCCGACCATGCCCTTGCCGTCACCGACGATCACCAGCGCGGTGAAGCTGAACCGGCGGCCGCCCTTGACGACCTTGGAAACCCGGTTGATCGACACCACGCGTTCGATGTAGTTGCTCTTCTCACCGCTGTCGCGGCCACCACGGCCACCGCGGTCATCGCGGCGACCACGTCCTTCGCGGCCGCCACGGCCCTCCGATGCCTGAGCGGCACCTGCCTGCTCGGCCATCATGCAGTCCTCTCGTTGACAGTCATCAGAATTTCAGGCCCGCCTCACGCGCGGCGTCAGCCAACGCAGCGATCCGGCCGCCGTAGGTGTAGCCACCGCGGTCGAACACGACGGTGTCGACACCGGCAGCCTTGGCACGCTCGGCGATCAGCTGACCGACCCGAACGCTGTGCGCCTTCTTGTCACCGTCGACGGCGCGCACATCGGCCTCGATCGATGAAGCGGCCGCCAGCGTCGTGCCCTCGAGGTCGTTGACCAGCTGGACGTGGATGTGGCGAGCCGAACGGTTGATCACCAGACGCGGGGTCTCGGCGGTGCCGGCGACCTTCTTGCGCAGGCGCGCGTGGCGACGCAGCCGCGCGTTCCGTCGGGTCTCGGAGATGTTCTGCCCCACGGGCTTACGCTGAGCGGCTGCTGTGCCTTCAGTTTTGGTAGCCATGGTTACTTACCTGTCTTTCCGACCTTGCGGCGGATCTGCTCACCCTCGTAGCGAATGCCCTTGCCCTTGTACGGGTCCGGGCGACGCAGGCGACGGATGACCGCCGAGATCTGGCCGACCTTCTGCTTGTCGATACCCGAGACCGAGAACTTCGTCGGCGTCTCGACCGCGAAGGTGATGCCCTCGGGCGCCTCGATCAGAACGGGATGGCTGTAGCCGAGCGCGAACTCGAGGTTGCTGCCCTTGGCCACCACGCGGTAGCCGACCCCGAAGATCTCCATCTTGGTGGTGTAGCCCTCGGTCACACCGGTGACCAGGTTGGCCACCAGCGTGCGGGACAGCCCGTGCAGCGAACGGCTGCGCCGCTCGTCGTCGGGGCGGGCCACCACGATGGCGCCGTCGTCGTTGCGCGAAACCGTGATCGGCTCGGCGATGTCCAGGGCGAGCGTGCCCTTGGGTCCCTTGACCGACACGTTCTGTCCGTCGATCTGTACGTCGACCCCGGCGGGAACCGGAACCGGCTGCTTACCAATACGCGACATGTTTCCTACCCCCTCACCACACGTAAGCGAGGACTTCGCCGCCCACGCCCTGTCGTGCTGCCTGGCGGTCGGTGAGCAGACCCGAAGACGTGGAGATGATCGCCACGCCCAGGCCGCCGAGCACGCGCGGCAGATTGGTGGATTTCGCGTAGACCCGCAGGCCGGGCTTGGACACCCGGCGCAGGCCTGCGATGCTGCGCTCACGGCTCGGGCCGTACTTCAGCGAAACGATCAGCGACTTGCCGACCCGAGCATCCTCGGTGCGGTAGTCGTTGATGTAGCCCTCTTTCTTGAGGATCTCGGCGATGTTGGCCTTGATCTTCGAGTGAGGCAGGGTCACCTCGTCGTGGTACGCCGAATTGGCGTTGCGCAGACGTGTCAAGAAGTCTGCGATCGGGTCAGTCATCGTCATGACAACCGGCTCACCTTTCTCGCGGCGGTTCCCCCTGGCCCAATCACTTGGGGAGGCCTGCCGCAACCTGTTGGATTGGGTCTGTTACCAGCTGGACTTCTGCACGCCGGGCAGTTCACCCGCGTGCGCCATCTCGCGCAGGCAGATGCGGCACAGCCCGAACTTGCGGAACACGGCGTGCGGGCGTCCGCACCGCTGGCAACGCGTGTACGCGCGTACCGCGAACTTGGGCTTCTTGTTGGCCTTGTGGACCAGCGCCTTCTTTGCCATCTACTCAGTTCTCCTTGAACGGGAAGCCCAGCGCCCGCAGCAGCGCGCGGCCTTCGTCGTCGTTCGTCGCCGACGTGACGACGGTGATGTCCATGCCGCGGGGCCGGTCGATGCTGTCCACGTCGATCTCGTGGAACATCGACTGCTCGTTCAGCCCGAACGTGTAGTTGCCCGTGCCGTCGAACTGCTTGGCGCTCAGACCGCGGAAGTCGCGGATACGCGGCAGCGCGATCGAGATGAGCCGGTCGAGGAACTCCCACATCCGGTCGCCGCGCAGGGTCACGCGCGCACCGATGGGCATCCCTTCGCGCAGCTTGAACTGGGCGATCGACTTGCGGGCGCGGCGGATCTCCGGCTTCTGGCCGGTGATCAGCGCGAGGTCGTTGACCGCACCGTTGATCAGCTTGGCGTCGCGGGCGGCGTCACCGACACCCATGTTCACGACGACCTTGACCACACCGGGGATCTGCATGACGTTGGCGTAATCGAACTGCTTCTGCAGTTCTTCGCGGATCTCCTCGCGGTAGCGAGCCTTCAGCCGCGGCTGGGTCTTCTCAACAGTGGTCATCTCAGATGTCCTTGCCATTGCGCTTGGAGACGCGGACCTTCTTGCCGCTCTCCTCATCGACGCGGTAGCCGATGCGGGTCGGGTTGCCGTCGGAGTCCACCACCATCACGTTGGACACGTGGATGGGCGCCTCCTGGGTGACGATGCCACCCGACGACGCGCCGCGTTCGTTGGCCGAAACGGCGGTGTGCTTCTTGATCCGGTTCACGCCTTCGACGAGCACCTTGTTGCGCTCGGGGTAGGCCACCAGGACCTTGCCCTTGGCGCCCTTGTCCTTGCCCGAGACCACCAGGACGGTGTCACCCTTGTGCACCTTCATTTACAGCACCTCCGGGGCCAACGAGACGATCTTCATGAAGCGCTTCTCGCGCAGTTCCCGACCGACCGGCCCGAAGATGCGGGTACCGCGCGGGTCGTTGTCGTTCTTGATGATGACGGCCGCGTTCTCGTCGAACTTGATGTAACTGCCGTCGGCGCGGCGGCGCTCCTTGACGGTGCGCACCACGACGGCCTTGACGACATCGCCACGCTTGACGTTGCCGCCGGGGATGGCGTCCTTGACGGTCGCGACGATGACATCACCGATGCCGGCGTAGCGCCGCGACGAGCCACCGAGCACGCGGATGCACAAGATCTCCTTGGCGCCCGTGTTGTCGGCGACCTTCAACCGCGATTCCTGCTGAATCACTCGATCTCCTGACCTGGTTTTGTATGCACGCCAGATACCGACCTGGACGTGCGCGGTCTTTGTCACCCAAGGGCACGCGGGGCTAACCGGAACTGTGGATCAGAACAGCGGCCAGCCGAGGTCTGCCCAAGGCAACCCCTACATACTAGGTGAGCACGCCGAATGCGCCAAATCGCCGCACTTCGCCTGCCGAGCGTGTGGGTCTGTCGGCCGGCGCGCCGCGCCTGAACAGCCGTTACCGCACGCTCGACGATCAGCGAGCGATGTCCTCCATCGCCGCGGCGGCCGCCAGGACCAGCAGGTCAGCGTGGCGACGCCCGACGATCTGCAGCCCGGCCGGTGCGCCGCCGACACTACCGGCAGGCACCGAGACGGCAGGCTGCCCGGTCAGGTTGAACGGGAAGGTGACAGCGAGCGCACCCCAATGGTTGACGGGCTGACCAGCGATCTCAGTGGGCATCGGCCCAGCGGCGGCGAATGCCGGCACCTGAGTTGCGGGTGTGAGCAGCAGATCGAAGCGTTCGAAGGCCTCGGCGACGGTCGCGACCAGATGCGCGCGGGCCTCGTGCGCATCGGCGAGCGCATCGGCGTCGAGGCCGGCCGCCGCGTCGAGGTATCCGCGCAGCGTGGGGTGGACGGTTTCACCGCGCGGCAGGTCACGCAGTTGGGCATACACGTCGGGCGCCGACAGCGTGCGAAACGCCGCACCGCACCGTTCGTCGATCCGAAGGTCCGCCGTGACGCGCTGCGCGCCCGTCGCGGCGATGAACTTCTCGGCGGCGGTGTGGACGACCTCGGCCACCTGCGGATCGCACGGCGCGTTGCCGAAATCTGTCGCGAACGCGACGCGCAATCCGCGCAGATCGGCGTCCAGGTTGTTCTCGAAGCGGGCCGGAGCGGGCAGCGAGGCGCGGTCGTACGGGTCGACGCCGCACACGCAGTCCAGGAAGCGAGCGGTGTCGCGGACGGTACGGGTCAGTGCGCCGTAGTGGTCGTTGTCGGCGACGCCGCGGTGTCGGGGACCCCGCGGCACCAGGCCGTACGTGCCTTTGAAACCGACCAGGCCGCAATACGACGCCGGAATACGCAGGGAACCCGCGCCGTCGGTGCCCGTGGCGACCGGCACCATCCCCGCTGCCACCGCGACCGCTGAACCGCCACTCGAACCACCCGGGGTCAGTTCCGGGTTCCACGGGTTGCGCGTGACGCCGTGCAATGCGGATGCGGTGTAGGACGCGCGGCCGAATTCCGGTGAGGCGGTGAGGCCGAGCGGGACCGCGCCCGCCGCGACGGCGCGCGCGACCAGCGTGCACGTGTGGTCGGCGATGCGGTCGGCGTAGAGCGTGCTGCCCATCGCGTACGGCCAGCCCTGTACCGGGTGAAGTTCCTTGACGCCCAACGGGACACCGGCCAGCGGACCGGGATCGGTTCCGCGGGAGACCATTTCGTCCACCGCTCGGGCCGCGTCGAGGGCCCGTTCGGCATCGACATGGACGAACGCACCGAGCGCGCCGTCGACGGATCCGATCCGGCTCAGCGCCTCCTGCACGACGGCGACTGCGGCCAGCTCACCCGATCGGACCTGCGCGGCGGTGTCGACGACGGTGCGGCCCGCACTCACGAGACCACCACTCACATCAGCACCGCCGTCGCGATCGCCGTGGCCACCACCAGGCCGGTGACGACCGGGATGAAGAGCCGCCGCGCGAGTTCGACCACCGACACCCCGGTCAGACCGGCGACGACGATCAGCGATGACCAGATCACCAGGGTGCCGCCGCCGGTCCAGCTCGCCCCGTTCTGTGCGATCGCGGCCAGCGTCGCCACATCGGTGGTGCCGTCGCCGAGCGTCCCGGCCAGGGATCCGGTGAACGGAAGGCCCGGCCAGCCGTTGCCGTCGAGCCCGATCAGCATCCCGACGAACAACATTGCGAACGCGGCGAATACGGGAATCTGCGGGATGTGCGGCTGCACCGTCCCGACCGCGTCGAACAGGAAGGCCGGAGCCTGCACGTCCTCGGGCAAGCCGAGAATGCCTGCGGAGTAGTCGGCCAGCCCGATGTAGACGAATCCGGCGACCGGGATCACCATGCCCATGGTGCGGAACGAAAACGCGATGCCATCGGTGAAATGCCCGCCGACGTCTTCGAGCCACCCTTTTCGGTTGGCCAGCAATGAGATCGCGACCAGGGCGAGGGCGGCGGTACCGCCCACGAGCGGTGCGCCGAGCCCTTCGTCGATATCGGGCACGATAGTCGTGAACCGGCCGAGCAGCATGAACACCAGCAGCCCGGCGAACAGTGCGGGTACCGCGACGGCGATCAACAGCGCCTTCGGCGACCGGGGTTGGGGCGTGGCGGTCTCGGTCGGTGCGGTCAGCGTGGCGACGCCACCCTGCGCCGCGCCGCCGCCGTTGGGCCCCGTGCCGCGGGGTTGACGCGGCGCACCGCCACCACCGTCGGACACCGGCAGTTCGACCTTTTCGGCGGCCTCGGAATCGAGCATCTTCGTGCGTACATCGCGTAGGTAGGCGATGGCCAACGCCACCGCGCCCGCGATCAACGCGATGATGGTCGCGCGGTCGGCGATCAGCCTGGCGGGCACATCCGCGCCCTCGGCCGACAGCGCAGGCGCGACGCCCATGATGTAGTCGGAGCTGAGCGCCATGCCCTGGCCGGCGATCGCGATCGCCAGCGCTGCGCCGAGCGGCGGGAGCCCTGCCCGCACGGCGGCGGGCAACAGGATCGCGGCGATCAGCGGGAGCACCGGAGTGGGCCAAAATGCCAGTGACAACAGGAATGTCACCACCGCGAGCAGGACGTAGGACAGGTGGCCGTTGCGGAACAGCCCGCTCAACGGCCGGATCATGACGGTGTCGGCACCGAGCGCGCGCATCGCCCCCAGCATCGCGGTGACCAGGGCGATGATGATGAAAATCGGTAGTAGTTCCCGGGTTCCGGCGATGGCCGCGTTGAACACCGCACCGAGGCCCATGGTGAAGCTGCCCTGATAGGCGAGGCCGGTGAGAAATGTCGCGATGATGGCGGGCGCGATGACGTTCTTCTTGGCCACCACGGTCCCGATCAGTACGACGAGGCCGAGCAGGTAGACCCAATGGGCTGCGGACAAGGGCGCCACCATCCAATCCGTTAGGCTGATCTAGCTGTCTTCCATTGACATACCACGATGGTGCTCAACAGGTTTCGTGATTGTGCTCGATGGACACGACCGCGACCATGTGAACCTGCACACCTCACACCGGGCCGCACTGTGCAATTTGCCCTGTCCACGTGTCAATCGATCGCTGCGATCAGGTCGATTTCGACCGGGGCACCGGACGGCAAGGATTGCACGCCGATGGCCGCGCGGGCGGGCAGTGCAGCCTCGCCGAGCGCGTCCCGGATCGCCGCGGATGCGCCGTCCGCCACCGCCGAGAGGTCGTGAAACGTCGGCGCGCACGCGATGTACACCGTCATCCGCAGACAGCGGATACGCACATCGGGCGCGGCCTGCGAACGCACCGCGGACAGCGCGTTGTCGGCCGCAACCCCGGCTGCGGCGCGGGCTTGTTCGGCCGTCACCGTCGCGCCGACCACGCCCGACAGGATCAGCCTCCCGTCCCGCCGTGGCGTCATGCCTGCGGTGTAGACCACGCCGTCGTAGCGCACGGCAGGCACATAGTCGCCCTGCGGTGCGGGCACGCCAACCCGGTCAGTCGACACCGATCGCCACGCCTTCCTGCCGGGGATCGGCGGCGCCGCTGAGAACTCCGCGTTCGTCGCGGCAGATCACCTGCGCGCTGCCGCCTGCACCGTAGGACGGCTGGACGACGACGCGGTGACCGAGTTGTTCCAGCCGGCTTCGCGTTTCGTCGGGGATGCGGGCCTCGACCCGCAGTTCGGCGGGGTGGCCGACGACGTCGGCGTCGGAGCCGGGAAACACCGTGAACCGCGGCGCGGACACGGCCGCGGCGGGGTCGAGGCCGTGGTCGAACACATGGGAGATCAGCTGCATGTTCCACTGCACCTGGCCGTCGCCGCCAGGGATGCTGCCGAGCGCGAGCAACTCACCGCCGTCGTCGGTGGCGATCCACGCATTGAGCGTGTGCAGGGGTTTGCGCCGCGGCGCAAGCTCATTCGGGTGGCCAGGGATCAGGTATGCGCCACGGCCCAACCGGTTGTTGAGCACCACGCCGGTGCCCGGCACACTCAGCTTGGCGCCGAACGTGTACCCCAGCGAGTGGATGAACGTGACCGCGCGGCCTTCGGAGTCGACGGCGACCGTGCAGGTCGTGTCGCCGCCGTCCACCTGGAACGCCAGCTCGCGCTCACCGGCCAACTCTCGACGTTGCCTCTCGACCCGGCCGGCTTCCAACACATCTCGCGGCCCGGACGTGTCACTGCCGCACAGCGCGAAACGGTCCTCGAACGCGACTCGCGCCGCGCGGGCCATGCGGTCGACGGCTTCGGCACTCAGCCATGGGGCGAATCCGACGGCACCGTCGCACAACGCGGCCTGGTGCAGCACCATCCAGCCGGGCGTCGGCAACGGCGTCTGGTGGATGGTGGCGCCTGCGTAACTGCCGGTGATCGCGGGCTCGGGCACCGCCATCGCCCCGGCCGCCCATTCGTCACCACTGAACGGGGCGCCCGCCGCGGTCAGCGTCTCAAGGGCACGCTGCGCGAACTCACCGGTGTAGAAGTCGCCGGGGTCGCGCGCGAGCCTGCGGATGGTGCGCGCCAGATCCGGTTGGCCGAGCCGGTCTCCGATGCGCACCGGCTCACCGGTCGGCGCGTACACCGCAGCCAGCCCGCTGTCGGTACGGATCGCCGCGAGCGCCTCGTCCACGTCCGCGGCGGTCTTCGCCGAGCACGGTGGCCCGGTGTCGGCGAGCCGGGCCGCCGGCTCCCATAGTTCGCTGAGCGCGACGGTCGCGCCGTGCGCGTGCATGGCCGCAAGCGCGGCAGGTGCGCCAGGCACGGTCACCCCGAGTGCGCCGTCCAACGGGATGGCCGCCATCCCGCGGTCCCGGTAGAACTGCGTGGTGGCGCCGTCGGGGCCGAAACCCGAACCGCCGATCGTCCAGACCCGGCCGTCGGGTTCGCGCACCACCGCGAAGGCGTCGCCGCCGATTCCGCACTGCCCGGGCAGCGTGAGCCACGTGATGGCCGCCATCGCCAGGGTCGCGTCGATCGCGTTGCCGCCGGCCGACAACACCCGGGCGCCTGCGAAACTCGCGGCGGGATGACTCGAGCTGACCATGCCGCCCACGGATAGGGCGGACGGCCGCTGCGGTGTCGTCACGTTGCGATCACGCTCCCTTGCGTCGGCGCCGCGGCCCCACGGGCATCTCCCCTGGCTCGACGCCGACGAAGATCTCGCCGTCGCGTTCCTGCACGGGGTAGGTCTTGATGGCGACCGTCGCGGGCGGGCAGATCGGTTCGCCGGTCTCCAGGTCGAACGCGCTGCCGTGGCACGAACATCCGATGCCGTCGTCGACGAGTTTTCCCGACGACAGCATGCAGTCGAGATGCGTGCAGTAATTGGAGGTCGCGTAGGCCTTGCCGTTGAGGCGAGCCACCGCGAACTCGTGATCGCCCGCGAAGAACCGCCGAACGATGCCTTCGGGCACCTGGCCCGACCGGGCGACTCGCGTGAATTCCATTGCAGCTCCTGTGGTTAAACGGCGGGGTTGAGGTAGACGGTTTTCTCGAGCGTGTAGAACTCCATGAGCGTGGCGCCCGCTTGTTCTTTGTAGGTCTGGGTGCTCGAAGATTTGTATCCGCCGAACGGTGCGTTCATCGCCATACCCGTCGTCGGCTGGTTGATCTTGACCAGCCCGGTCCGCGACTGTCGCGCGAAGCGGGTCGCGGTGGCGAGGTCGGACGTGACGATCGATGCGCTCAACCCGTACTCGGTCGCATTGGCCAGCACGACCGCTTCGTCGAGGGTGGCCGCTCGCTGGAACGCAACCAGGGGTCCGAACACTTCCTCGGCGACGATGCGCATGGTGGGCAGCGCATCGGAGAACACCGTGGGCCGGACGAAGAAGCCGCGCTCGCCGACCGTCGTGCCGCCGCAGCGCAGCGTCGCGCCCTCGGCGACGCCGGCCTGCACATAGTGCAAGAACTTGTCGAGCTGGTCGGCACTGGCCAGCGGACCCATGTTCACACCCGCCTGGTCGCCCGGACCGACCTGCAGCGCCTCGGTTTTCGCGATCACCCGCTCCAGCAGCGCATCGTGGACCTCATCCACCGCGACGACGCGGCTGGTGCCGGTACAGGCTTGTCCACTCAGCCCGAACGCACCCTTGACGATCAGCGCGGCGGCACCGTCCAGGTCGGCGTCCGCTGCCACCACCACCGGGTTCTTGCCGCCCATCTCCAACTGCACGCGCCGCTCCGGCCCTACCTGCTGGTGGATCGCCCGGCCCACCCCGGTCGAGCCGGTGAACGTCACGGCCGCGACCCGCGGATCGGCCACGACCGCCGCGCCCGCGGTTCCGTCGCCCTGCACAAGGGCGATCGCGCCCGGCGGCAGCCCGGCGTCCAGCAGCGCCTCGACGAGACGCTGACCCATCAGCGGCGTGACCTCGGATGGCTTGTACAGCACCGGGTTACCGGCGGCCAACGCCGGCCCGATCTTGCGCGACGGGATGTTGAACGGGAAGTTCCACGGCGTGATCGCGGCGACGATGCCGACCGGTTCGCGCAACGTGTAGACGAGGTTGTCGCCCGCGGCTGGATAGGTGGCCCCGGTGGTCCGCGTCGCCTCGCCTGCGTAGAAGCGCAGGTTCGCGGGTGTCCGGCTGACCTCCATGGTGGCCTCGGCCGTGGTCTTGCCCTCTTCGGCCACCAGTTCGGCGATCAGCGTGTCGGCTCGCGATTCCAGTTGTGCGGCAGCGGCTTCCAGTATCGCGGCACGTCGCTCCGGCGGTGTCGCGGCCCACTCGGGCGCCGCTTTCTCCAGCGCGTCCACCGCGGCGCGGACGTCGGCCGCATCCGAGGCCGGGAAGGTCCCGATGAGCTCGTCGGGGTCGGCGGGATTGTGCCGCTGGAAGGTCCGGCCGGAGACCGCCGGAACCCACTGCCCGTCGATGAAGTTGGCGCCGTCAGTGACGTTGCTGCTCCTCGCGTGCGCCGTCATTGAGTCACTGCCTCCTCGGTATCCACCAGATCCCACAGGTCGGTGTCGTCGTCTTCGAGTTGCGCGCGTTCGACGCGGCGGCCGAGCAGCTCGCGCCCCACCATCACGTCCTCGCCCCGGTCGACCGTGAACACCCCGCGCAGGGCGTCGTCATCGACGTAGAAGGCCGTGAAGTCGAGTGCGTCCATGTCGCCGCGGATGATCACCTCCGAGGTTGCCGCACCGAGGAATTGGATGTTGTGGTCGTACTGGTCGGACCAGCACCACGGTGCATCGTCGTTGACGGCGTCGCGGCCCAGCATGGCGTTGGCCACGGCAGCGCCTTGTCTGTTGGCATTGTCGAAGTGGTCGTGGCGGACGTGGCAACCCGCACGCGTCGAGTAGCGCCGTGCCACATCGCCTGCCGCGTAGATACCGGGAATCGAGCTGCGGCCCTGTTCGTCGACGACGATGCCGTCGTCGACCACCAGTCCCGACGCCGATGCCACCGCCGTGTTGGGCGTGATGCCGATGCCGATCACCACCGCATCGGCCTCGACCGTGTGCCCTCCCCCGCAGGTGACGACGACCCCGTCGGCTGTGGTGCACAGAGCGTCGATGCCGACGCCGGTACGGAGATCGATACCGTGGCCGCGGTGGATGCGGGCGACTTCGGCGCCGATGCGTTCCCCGACAATGCCGGCCAGCGGCACCGGCGCGGCCTCCAGGACGGTGACATCGACACCGAGTCTCTTTGCGGTCGCCGCGATTTCCAGCCCGATGAAGCCGGCCCCGATGATCGCCAGCCGCCTGCCCGCCGTCAGTGAGGTCTGCAGCCGCATGGCGTCATCGACCGTGCGCAGGTAGTGCACGAGCTCAGGTCGCGGACCGGGCACCGGTAGCGCCCGGGGCCGCCCACCGGTCGCGAACAGCACCGCATCCGCCTCGATGGGCGCACGGCCGGCGAGTTCGACACTGCGGGTGCTCGGGTCGACGCGGGTCACCTCGACGCCCGCGACGATCTCGACGTCGTTGTCGGCCCGCCACGTTTCGGGCAGGATCTCCAGCGAATCGAATGTGTCTGTGCCGGCAAGGAACTCCTTCGACAACGGCGGACGCTGGTATGGCGCGTACGGCTCGTCGCCGACGAGCACGATGCGTCCGTCGAATCCGCGCCTTCGCAGCGTACGGGCGGCCACCGCGGCGGTCTGGCCCGCGCCGACGGTGACGAATGTCCGGCTGGTCATGGCTGTGCTTCCTTTCCGTCGGACCCGGTGGCCACCGCGCTCATCCGCGCCGTGGGGTTGACGTAGACGGTGCCGTCCTCGACCCGGACCGGATAGGTGGGTTGACAACGGTCCTGGCTCTCCTCATATCCGGTCTCCAGGTCGAACTGCCACTGGTGGCCGGGGCAGATCACCTTGCCGTGCAACAGCGTTCCCTTCGCCAGGGAGCGGTCCTGGTGAATGCAGCTGTCGGCGAACGCATACACCTGTCCCGCCGCCTCGAACAGCGCGATGGCCAGGCCGGCTGAGCCGTCCGAACCGTCCAGCGTGACGCGCAGTTTGCGGCGACGGGCGAGTTCCTTGGTACTCGCCACCGCAATCCAATCCGTGGTCACAGCTCAACCTTTCTGCCGAGGCGGCGGGGTCAGATCAGACGGACGCCGATTCGAGATCCGGTGCTACGTAGTAGTCGTAGAGACCCTTGGTGTAGGAGAAGCGCATCTCGGCGCCCCAGCGCACCAGTTGCAGGCAACGCTGCTGCAGCTGCGGTGTATCGGCGTGGTCGAGCACGATCTGGTAACCGCGTTCGCCGTGCACGACATCGGATGTGATGTGCAGATCGAAGAACTCGATCTCATCCTCGGTGAATCCGTACACCTCGCGCAGCGGCACGATCTGCTTGGTGTAGATGCTTGGCACCTGTGATTCCAGACCGACCACCAGGGCCGCGGTCGCCACCACGAAGTGCTCGCGCTGCGACACCGCGTAGCACCATGCCTGCAGCCCGCGCGTGATGGCGTTCATGTTCGACGGGTCTTCGATCCGCTCACGGGTGGTGCCGCAGGCCTCACCGAACTTGATCAGCAGGTCGGTGTGGCGGATGTCGGCCAGCTCCTCCTCGTACATGTTCTGGAGCGTGAAATCCTTTGCGCCGGTGAACTGGTCGGGGGTGTTGGAGTAGATGTTGGCCAGGTAGTCGGCAAACGGTCCGACATAGTGGTAGTGGTTCTCGGCCCACCGGGCGAAGTGCTGCTTGCTCAGCTTGCCTTCTGCCCACGCCTTGGAGAACGACGCGTTCTTCGCCTCGCGGCCCTTGATGGCGTTCTCGAGTTCAGCGCGAAACTCGTCGCGCCCGAGCAGCTGGGTCATCGATCAATCCTTTCGGTGAAAACACTTGGGTACCAGGGACATTAGCTAGAGCGCCGGGTACCGGCGATGGTCACAATCACCGGCGATGAGGCCATTGCCGGGTCAACGTGCACACCGGCTCAAGCGCGGGCGACCGACGCGGTCAGCGCATCGAACTCCGCCAGGATCGCCGCGCCAACGGCCTTGTCCTGTTCGCCGTTGCCGCCGCTGATCCCCACCCCGCCCACGATCTGACCGTCGAACACCAGCGGAAACCCGCCGACGAAGATCGCGAACTTGCCGGGCAGCATGTGGCTGATGCCGAACGCCTCGTTGCCGGGCAGCGCCGGGCCGTTGGGCGGTTCGTTGAACAGGTGCGTGGCGCGCTCATGGCCTGCGGCGGTGAACGCCTTGGCGATCGCGATGTCCACGCCGGTCAGTCGGGCTCCCGGTAACCGGTGCAGCGCAAGGACGTTGCCGCCGTCGTCGCAGATGCACAGAGTTTGCTTGACGCCGATTTCCTCGGCCTTGGCGCGACCCGCCGCCAGCAGTGGCAACGCGTCGTCGAGGGTGATGCGGTGAATTCGATGCATTGGTCTTTCGCTCTCTCGCGGCAGTCGGTGTCGGCTGACGCTGGCATGTCTATCAACGAGCACGCACCCGATGGGATGGTTAATATGACCTGAATCAACTGCCAATGACGGTTAAGTTGCACATGGTGCCTGTGCCGACATGTCCGGTAATCGATACACAACGCACACAAAGAGCACGGGGTTTGACATGACAGAACCACCGACCGGCAGCGGACGCATGACTGTGCAGGGTCTGTTGGACGAGTCCCTCATGTCCGGCGCCCGGGTGGTCGCAGGCACCGACCGACTCGACCGGGAACTGAACTGGGTGCTGCCGCTCAACGAGGTGCTGTCACAACATGACCCGCTCGACGCGGTGGCGGTCTACGCGCGCCCGGAGTCGTTGGTGGCAAACGGTGCCGCACTGTCGGCACTGACCGCCCGCGGCGCGACCACGCTGCTCGTCGACGGTGTCGTACCGCCCGACCTGGGCAGGCTGCCCACCGGTCTGGTCGTCGTCGAACTCGGAATACCGGTCGGTTTCGCCGCCCTCAACCGCCTCCTCGCCGAACGCGCACTCAGCCAGGAAGTCCATGTCATGCGGTACTCGACGCACGTGCACGCGTCGCTGGCCGGACTGTTCCACCGCGGCGCCGGCCTGCAGATCCTGGTCCGGGAAGTCTCCAACCTGGCGCGCAACCCCGCGGTCGCGCTCGACGCCCGTGGACATGTCGTCGCACATACCGGGCTGACGCCGGAAACCCTTGCCCCGCTGGCCGATTCGGTGAACAACATGCTCGCCGTCGAGGTTCCTGCCGCAGAGCGGCGCTCAGACGGCCACGACACCCGCATACAGCCGATCACCGGCCTTCACGACAGCACCTGGACGTGTGTCGCGAGTGCGATCCGGCTGGGTAAATCGTTCGAGGGCTGGGTGGTGATCCTCGTACCCGACCCCCACCCCGGCAGCCATGATCTGGCCAGGTACGCGGTGCTGACCGAGCAGGCCACGGCGATCATCGGCTCGGAGATGTTGCGTCAACGCAGCGTCGACGAGGCCGAGGAACGGGCCAGGGGCGACTTCGTCCAGGCCCTCGTGCACGGCAGCTTCTCCAGCGAACACGACATGCGCGCGCGGGCCGAGCACCACGACATCGAACTCGACGCCCGGTTCGGGGTGTTCGTGGCGCCCGGGGTGCTGCCCCGCCGGGTCGACAACCCGACCGCGAGCATGGTCCGTCTGGCCCGGTATGCCGCCGGTGTCGCACCGCACCCGGCCGTGCATGCCTACGTCACGGTCATCGGCGACGTGCTCGTCGTGGTCCGCACGCTGCGCAGCCAGGACGGCCCGGCCATGCGCGCGGAGATGGACGAGTACGCGCAGGCCATGTCACTCGAGTTGGAGCGGCGGCGCGGCCTGCGCGCCCCGGTGGCATACGGAAGGCCGGCGCGCGGCGCGAGTGAGGTCAGGGAGAGCTATCGCGAGGCCCGCGTCGCGCTCGGCATCGCGCGCCGCCTGCATCGCACCGGCGCCACGTCGTATCAGGAACTGCGCGGCTTCACCGTACTCGCGCAAGTGGCCGAGACCGAGCAGAGCCGCCAGCTGGTCCGAGACATGTTGGGGCCGTTACGGTCCGGGCCCGATCTGTTGGAGACGCTCAGCGCCTACCTGGCCGAGGGCGGCAACGTGAACGCGACCGCGCGGGTGCTCAACGTGCATCGCAACACCATGCTGGCCAAGCTGGACCGCATCTCGCGGCTGCTCGGCATGGAGATCCGCGTCCCGGAAAACCAGTTCACGGTGTGGCTGGCGATCCGGCTCGACCTCCTCGACGAGGTGCACTCGGCGATCGACCGGGAAGCCAGCTTCCGCTGATCACACCGGCTGCGGGTCGGGACCGAAGAACGATCCGGCCAGCCCGAGGGCCACGATCACCGCGCACGCGGCGAACACCGCGGGGTAGCCCGCCACGTCGAGCGCGACCGCGACCCACGCCGCACCGCACGCCGAACCGCCGAACCGCACGAGGTTGAACAGGCCAAGCCCGGTGCCCTGCGCACCGGCGGGCGAGCGGGTCGCACCGGTGGCCGCCGGGGTCTGCACCAACGCGGTGCCGATCCCGCCGGTCACCAACACCGCGATCAAGGCGGGCAGGACGAGCCGATCCTGCGCCACGATCACCGCCATCCCGACCTGCACGCCCAGCAACAGCACCAGGCCGGTTCGCAGAACCCGCCTCGGCCCGAGCCGGTCCTGCCATCGCCCGACCGCCGGGCCGAGGACCGCCATCGCGGCGGGAACCGTGAACAGGACGAATCCCGCGGCCGATATCGACACCGAGTTGCCGACGAGATAGAGCGGTACCGCGAGCAGTGTCGCGCCGAGACAGAACATCTGGGCAAACGCCGCCAGGCAGCTGCGGACGAACCGCGACTCGCTGATGAGCCGGACGTCGACGAACGGACTCTCGGCGCGCCTGCAGTGCCAGCCGAACCAGGCCAGCGCGGCGAGCGCGGCAACCGCGGTGCCCGCGATCAGCCAGCCGTTGACGTCGGGCCGCGACGCCACCGCGAGCGCGAGCATCAGCAACGCCGAACCGATCGTCAACGCGGCCGCCCCGGCCACGTCGAAGGACATCTTGACGCCCCGATAGCGCGGTACGTAGCGCAGTGTTCCGGCGAAGCCGGCCAGGGCGACCGGCACGAGCGGGACGAAGACCCAGCGCCAACCCCAGGTGTCGGCCACCAGTCCACCTAGGCTGGGGCCGACCGCCTGGCCGATACCGTTCGCCGACGCCCATGCCCCCATCGCGCGGCCTCGGCGTTCGCCCGAGAACATCCATGCGATGAGGCCCATGACGGCAGGCGCGAACGCGGCCGCGGCGATCCCGCCCGCCGAACGCCAGGCGATCAACAGCGGCAGCGACGGTGCCGTGGCGGCGCCGACGGCACAGACCGCGGTCGCCAGCAGGGCCGCGCAATAGACCCGCCTGCGGCCGAATCGGTCGCCGAACCAACCGGCCAGCGGTATCGTCGCGGCGAAGCAGACCAGGAAGCCCACCACCACGAACACCCCGTTGCCCAGTGGAGCGTCGAACTCGTCGATGATCGCGTCGAGCGGCACGTTCACGACGTTGTTGCTCACGGTGCCCACCACTGTCCCCGCCAGCAGCGCTGCCAGCCCCAGCGGCGTGCCGCTGTCCTGGCCATCCGACCGCGGGCCAGGCTGTGTGGTGGAGCGGATGTCGGTCATGCTGCGCGCAACCATCCTCGTAGCCAATGAATTTGGGGCGTATCCCCCGTCCCATGCACTGTCTCACTGCCGCGGCCGCCGTTGGGCGATCCCACCGGGCGATAGTGCACAGGCCCCCAGCGTGCCAGATGGTCAACCTGCACATCGGCGCCGCTCCGCGGCACCGTTGCGGACGGTCGCCGGAGAAGTCGAAGTCAACCGTTACCTGGTCGAAACCGCACGATATGCGGTCGACAAGTTTCGAACACACTGCACATGGTGAGGCGGTCGCCAATGTGCACTGTTGTCGTTGACCCAGCTCGTGACCACGCCGAACATTCCAGCATCAGACTGCACAGCCCCCAGCAGTTCAACGAGAGGTCCCGAATTGGACATCCAACTCACCGCGGCGCACTGGATCTATCTGGCCGGCATCGTCGTCATATTGATCACTATGGCGATCCGCAAGAACATCGTCGTGCCCGCCGTCACCGCAACCCTGCTGACCGCATGGGCATTCTCGGGCAGCCTCATCACCGGCCTGTCGTCGATCTTCAACGCGAGCCTGACCGCGGCGAAGGAACTGTTCAACATCTTCCTGATCATCGCGATCGTGACCGCGATGCTGGGGGCACTGCGAGAGATGGGCGCCGACCGCATGATGGTCACGCCGTTCCGACGGGTCATGCGCGCGGGCACCAGCAGCTTCATCGTGCTCGCCGTTGTCACGTACGTGATCTCACTGTTCTTCTGGCCGACACCGGCGGTTCCGCTGGTGGGCGCGGTCCTCATACCGGTCGCCATCCGCGCCGGCCTGTCCCCGTTGTCGGTGGGCATGGTCATCGCGATCTCCGGCCAGGGCATGGCGCTGTCGTCGGACTACATCATCAAAGTCGCGCCGGGCATCTCGGCGAAAGCCGCGGGCGTGGACCCCGATGCGGTCGCCGACAAGGCCATGGTGCTGTCGCTGATCGTCGGCCTCACCGCACTCGCCATCACGTATTTCATGCAGCGCCGCACGTGGCGTACGCCGTCCCCGGAGTTGTTGCGCGAGTGGGAGAACGAGGCGGAGCGGTCCCGCGACGGCGACGCTGACACCCCGGACACGTCGTTGGGCGGAGGCGGCGCGGCCCGCAAGACGACACCGGCTCCCCCACCGCCGGTGACCGGTCCCGTCTCCACCGACGGTACGACCGCCACGGCCACCGCCACGGTCGTCATGTCCGATCCGGTACAGCCAGCCGAACCCGAGCCGAAGATGTTGTCGGCGAAGCTCTTTGCGGTTCTCGTCCCGCTGGTCTACTTCGCGTTCATCGTCTACCTGCTGTTGGGCAAGTTCACCACCGCGGTGCCGCCGCTCAAGGGCGGGGACGCGGCAGCCATCGTCGGCGGGCTCGCGGCGCTGCTCCTGTTCGCGGCATCGGCGACCAACGACAAGCGCAACTTCCTGGAAACCTCATCTCAGCACGTGGTCGACGGCCTCGTGTTCGCGTTCAAAGCCATGGGAATCGTGCTGCCGATCGCGGGCTTCTTCTTCATCGGGAACGGCGACTTCTCGGCGGCGATTCTCGGAATGCCCGCGGACGCAAAGGGTCCGGCGTTCCTGTTCGACCTCATCACCGCCGCACAGTCGCTCGTGTCGCCGAATCCGGTTGTGACCGCGTTCGCCGTGCTGCTCGTCGGCCTCATCGCGGGCCTTGAGGGATCAGGCTTCAGCGGGCTGCCGCTGACCGGTTCCCTGTCCGGCGCGCTCGCACCGGTCGTGGACATGGATCCGGCGACCCTGGCCGCGATCGGCCAGATGGGCAACATCTGGTCGGGCGGCGGAACGCTCGTCGCATGGTCGTCGCTCGTCGCAGTGGCGGGTTTCGCGCGGGTGCCCGTTCTCAGCCTGGCGCGCAAGTGTTTCCTGCCGGTGATGAGTGGGCTGATCCTGGCCACCGTGTTCGCGATCGCCGTCTTCTGAGACATGGGGCACCTGGACCGGAATCGTCTCGCACTCGTCACAACGCTCGCCCTCACGTTCGTCACCGGAATCGTCGACGCGGTCGGCTATCTCGGATTGGATCGGGTGTTCACCGGCAACATGACGGGCAACATCGTGATCCTCGGCATGGGTGTGGCAGGTGCCGACGACCTGCCGGTGCTCGGGCCGGCTATCGCGTTGGCCGGTTTCACCGCTGGGGCGTTGGTGGCGGGCCTGACCGTGCGCCGACGCCCGGCATCCGGTTGGGACAGCCGAATCACGCTGCTACTCACGGTCGGCGGGGCGGTCCTTCTCGGACTCACGATCATCGTCGCGTTCGGCGGTGACGATCCCGACGCCACCGGGCAAGTTGTCATCGCCACCGCGATCGCCACCGTGATGGGTGTGCAGGCCATGGTGGCCCGCGCGCTGGCCGTCAAGGACATGACCACGGTCGTCGTGACCTCGACGTTGACGAGCCTGGCCGGGGAGACCTGGGCCGGCGGCGGACGCGCCGCGGTTTTCAACCGCCGGATCGCCGCGATCGTCGCCATCTTCCTCGGCGCGGTGGCCGGCGCGGTGCTGCTGCGACTGCACATGGCGGTGCCCCTCGCCCTGGCGACGGCGCTGACGCTTCTGGTGGTCGTCGCCGGGCACCTGCGCCTACACGAGCGCGTCAGCCACGCACCGGAACCCGATGTGAGTCGTCGAGCTGTCCTGCGATTGGGGTGACCGCGCCGCCGGCCGGTAGCGGTGACAGTATTCCGGGGCACACAGGTGCGAACCACCCTTGAGCACCTGGTTCACGCTGGGATCGCCACTCGCCGGCGGGCAGCACCCCGACTCTGCCGCATCGGGCCGGTGGTGGGGCGCGAACCGGGTCGTCGTCCACTCCCACACGTTGCCGATCATGTCGAACAGCCCCAAGGCATTCGGCGGGAACGTTCCGACCGGAGAGGTGCCTGCCCAGCCCAGCGCACCGTCGTTGCGGTACGGGAACCGGCCCTGCCACGTGTTGGCCATCAGCCGGCCACCCGGGGTGACCTCGTCGCCCCAGGCGTAGACACCGTCGACTCCCCCGCGCGCGGCGTACTCCCATTCGGTCTCGGTGGGCAGGCGGCGGCCGGCCCATGCCGCGTATGCCACCGCGTCGGGATAGGCCACCTGGACCACGGGATGGTCCGGGCGGCAGGCGTCGCGCTCGGGGCCGAACGGCTGACGCCAACTCGCGCCCGGCGCCCAGTCCCACCACTGCCGCCAGTCCCGCAGGTCGACGGGCCCCTGGGTGGGCCGGAACACGAGCGAACCCGGTTGCAGGTCCTCGTCGGCCACTCCCGGATACAGCGCCGGGTCGAGCGGACGCTCGGCCACCGTCTGGTAGCCGGTGGCGTCGACGAACTCGGCGAACTGGGCATTGGTGACGGGATGTTTCTCGATCGCGAAGTCCGCGACCGTCGCGGTGTGGATCGGCGCTTCCTCGGGATAGAAGCTCGTCGAACCCATCCGGAACGCCCCGCCGGGAACTTCGACCAGCTCCGTCAACATGCGTTCAGGGTATGCGGACGCCGAAGTCGGCGATCAGCGCAGCCGCTGCCCCGTCGAAACCCGCGGTTGCGGTCGGTGCCCGGACGGCGACGGCGACCAGGTAGTTCTGGTCGTTGGTCCAGATGTGGACGAGGCGATCGGTGAACTCGACGGCGTCATCGGGGTTGTTCGACCAGATGCCCGTGAGCTTCTGTCCGCTGTAACCGCACAGGACTGCCGGCAACATGCTGACGCTGCTCACGGTGGCCTGCGCGATGATCCGGTCGGCGTAGTCGCCGAACGCGGCAACTGGGTCGAGCGCCGTCTGGCTGATGCGCACGGTCGCCGACATGCCATCCGGACCGGACAACCGCGCACCCACGTCACCCGATCCCAGTTCGGGCGTCCAGCCGTCTGGGATCGGCACCGTGATCTTGGGTGCGTGGGGGTCGGCCACTTCTGCGGTGATCGCGACGGCGGGCTGCTCCCGTGGCGAGCAGGTCACGACGTTCGACGGCAGTGGCGCGCGGCTGGATTCGACGATGCCGGGAGCCGGATTGCTCGGCGGCGGCGTGTAGGTCTCGGGCGGCGACGCGGTCGCCATCGTGGAGGACTCGGCCGCGACCGGCACACCGTCGCTCGTTCGAACACATGCCGCGCCGCCCGCCAGGCACACCAGGAGGCAGATCGCCACTCGCGCGCGTCTCATCAGTCCTTCGAGAAGGCCAGCGCCAGATCGGCTTTCACGTTCTCGTACGGCTTGCCCGACAGGTCGACGGTGACCTTGGCGATGCTCCCCCCGGTGAACGGGAACGGTGCCCGGTAGCTGCGCGACACCGCCGACCCGGTGTTGCGGCCGATGCAGATACCGCCACCGGCAAGCGCGAACATGCCGGGGTGGGTCTGCATGCCGGGCAGTTCGGCCACTGCCGCGTCGTCGATGAACAGGGTGGTGTCACCGAGTGGGGTATGGCTGTTCGGCACGGTCCCGGCGCGCCGGTAGCTGACCCCCAAGATGTGCTGCCCCAAGGGGATCGGATCGGGTGAGGAGAGCAGCTGCTCGCGCTCGCCTAGGAAGTTGTAGACGTAGTGCAGATACCCGTCGGCGACGAACAGCACGTGACCGCCGTGCGCCCCGCCCTGTTTGAACAGCACGCCCTCGGTGTCGGCGGATTCCAGCGTGACCTCGGCGATCACCGTGAACGACTGCCCGCGTAGCTCGGCGGCCGCGCCGAGGCCGACCTCGGCCGTATGCGGGTAATAGGTGTAGCTGGTCCGTTCACCGACCAGGTAGGGTCGCCACCGCCCGATGGTCTCCAGGATGTTGAGGTCGGCCAGTGGCAGCCCGTTGTACTTGGCGGCCTCGCTGAACCACAGCTCCTTGAGCTCTTCGAGCCGGTCCGGCTGCTCACCGGCGAGATCGTGGCACTGGCTTCGGTCGGATTCGATGTGGAACAGCTCCCAGCGGTCGGCCTCGAAGTGCGACCAGCCCGACGGGGTGGCGGCGTGCACGGTGTTGGCGAACCATCCTTTGTGCCAGATCCCCCGAGTCCCCAGCATGGTGTAGAACTGGGTCTCTTTGCCGGTGGGCGCGTTCGGCTCGGCAAGGGACACTTTAAAACTCACCCCGTCGAGGGGCTTCTGCGGAATACCTCGCACGGTCGCAGGCGGGGTGATCCCGAGTAGGTCGTACACCGTCGGGGTGATGTCACAGACGTTGATGTAGTTGTCGCGGACTTCTCCGTGCGCGGCAATCCCGTTGGGCCAGCAGATGATTGCCGGGTCGGCGATACCGCCCTCGTGAGAGGCGTATCGTTTGAACAGCTTGTAAGGCGTGTTGAAAGCCATCGCCCAGCCGATCGGATAGTGGTTGTAGGTCTGCGGACCGCCGAGCCGATCGAAGAACTTCAACCCCTCCTCGGCGGTGTCGATGTAGCCGTTGAAGAACTTCGTTTCGTTGACCGAGCCGTTCGGGCCGCCCTCCCCGCTGGCGCCGTTGTCGGAGATCACGACGATGACGGTGTTGTCGAGCTCACCGGACTCCTCGAGGAAGTCCAGGACGCGGCCGATCTGAGCGTCGGTATAGGACATGAATCCGGCGAACACCTCGGCCATCCGGCAGAACAGCCGCTTCTCGTCGTCGGACAGTGAATCCCACGGCCGCACGGTGTCCTGCGCCGGCCAGGGCTCCCCGTTTGGCCCGGTGGTGTCTGCGTACGGGTTGACCGGCGACAGTTCGGTGTCGGGCGGCACGATGCCCAGCCGCTTCTGATTTTCGAGCACGATCTCGCGGTAGCGCTCGTAGCCCATGTCGAAACGGCCCGCGTATCGGTCAGCCCAATCCTTGAACACATGGTGCGGCGCATGCCCGGCGCCAGGGCACAGATAGGTGAACCACGGCTTGTCCGGGGCGATGACCTTGGCGTCGCGGATGAACTCGATTGTCTTGTCGGCCAGATCTTTCGACAGGTGATAGCCATCCTCGGGTGTCGCGGGCGGATCGACCGGGTGGTTGTCGTAGACCAGGTCCGGATACCACTGGTCGGTCTCGCCGCCCATGAACCCGTAGAACCGTTCGAATCCCCGGCTCAGCGGCCAATGCCGTTTGGTCGAGGCGAGATTGGACTCTTCCAGCGGCGTGAGATGCCACTTGCCCACGCAGTAGGTGTTGTACCCGTTTTCGGCGAGCACTTCTGACAACAGCGCGGTGTCGAACGGAATTCGCCCGTTGCAGTTGGGAAATCCGTCCGTGAACTCCTCGATGGTGGCCATACCCACGGTCGTCGCGTTGCGGCCGGTCAGCAGGGCCGCGCGCGTCGGCGAGCAGAGCGCGGTGGTGTGGAATTGCGTCAACCGGACGCCCCGCTCGGCGATACGGCTCATCGCGGGCATCTCCACCAGTCCGCCGAAACAGTCCCAGGTCGCGATGCCGGTGTCGTCCCACACCAGGTAGAGCACGTTCGGTGCGTTCTCCGCAGCGGTGGGAGCGGCGTACGGACCCCAATCCGGTTCGGAATTCCTGATGTCCAGTTCGATCTTGCCGTTGAACGCCCCGTCGGTTCCAGCAGCCATGACGAAACCCCATCCCGGTCGTGAACCGCCGCCGATTTGGGCGATTCGCCCGGGAGACTACACCGGCTCTCGGCTTGTCGCCGGAGAAACTGACGACGACGAAACCGCAGGCCGCCGGTTCAGCCACCGTTGCAGGAGCACAAACGGTACGGTCCAACCCAGCCATGCGCCCAAACCGGCGACCGCCCACAGATAGTGCTCCTCGTTGCCGTCAAAAACGCTGTCACGCAACGGTTGAAACGCCAGATACAGGACGGGCGTCCAGACGCGGTTGGTGATGATGGACAGCGCGAGCGTCACACTGCGAAGCATCTGGCGTCGGTGCACGCCGAAACGGCGTTGCCGCCCGGCGATGAACCCGTCGACGGTGAACCACAACCACAGCGCACCGAGGGCCACGTTGCTTACGGCGAGCACCGGCCCGAACGGCGTCGCGGCGCCGATCACCATGGCACACACCGCCGCAGGAATCGCCGTGTAGACATACACGCGCCCCGTCCGCCGGTGCAGCCCCGGATGACGCAGGCGCAGCCCGGGCCAGATCTGCGCCACCGCACACACCATGGCCACGCTCGCCAACAGAACGTGTGCGACCAGCAGTGGATAGTGCCAACCGAATGTCGCGGGCACGCGACTGCCGCCCGTCAGATACGGCGGTATCGAGTAGGACAAGAACGCCGTGACGATGACGGCCAATGCGACCGCCAGGCCGGTCTGACGACGTGATGCGTATGCCATACGCAAAAGCGTACGAGATACGCTTGGAGTTGTCACTGGTTTACGCTGAGCACCGATGACCTCACCCGACGACCGACTCCCCCGCGCGCTGCGCGAGCTGTGGCGCCAGGACACCGCACCACCGCGGCGCGCACGCGGGCTCACGCGCGAGGCGATCGTCGCGGCTGCGATCGAGTTGGCCGACGCCAACGGGCTCGGTGCGCTGTCCATGGCCCGGCTGGCCGAACGGCTCGGCTGCGGGACCATGTCGCTCTACCGGCACGTGGCCAGCAAGGACGAGCTTGTGATGTTCATGCTGTCGGCCGGTCCCGGACCGCCGCCGCAGTCCACCGGCGATACGGATTGGCGTGGCGCGCTGCAGAATTGGGCCGTCGGCCTGTGGGATGTGTACCACCGCCACCCCTGGATCCTCCAAGCGGCTTCGATGGGCCCGCCGGTCGACCCCGGGCAGCTGGCGTGGCTGGATGCCGGCCTGGCCGCGCTTGCCTCAACCGGATTGTCGGAGCGGGACAAACTCGCCGCGATCATGGCGGTGCTGCATTACGCGCGCGGTGCCGCGGCGATCGACATCGAGGCCGGTCAGACCGACACCGGACTCTTCCCGTTCGTCGTCAGCACACTGCTCGATGCCGAGCGCTTTCCAGCGCTGTCCGCCGCGGTGGCGGCCGGCGTGTTCGGCGAGGATGACGACCACGTGGCCGATTTCCAGTCCGGCCTGACCCAGCTTCTCGACGGCATCGCGTCGCGGGTCACCTGACGCGCTACCCGTAGGTGAACGAAAAAGCCTGTAGCCCTTGGCTCAGCCGTACCTCGAGCTCGCCACGCTGCACTTTGTCTTCCGCCACGATCTGCCGCAACGTGGGTGGGCCGCTTACCGGCACGGTCGTCGTCTCGCCATCGCGGATCACGGTCACCGTGCCGCTACCGCCCACCACGAGATAGACGTCCTTGGCGTAGAAGTTCAGCTCGATGCTCGACGTGTCGGCACCCGCTGTTGCGCCCTGATAGTCCAGTTGCCACGGGCCACGCAGCGCGAACGAATCCTCGGGCAAGCTCGGCGGATAGGCGAAGGTGGCCTCACCCTCGTCATAGATGCCGCCGCCGGCGTAATTGATCTCCTTGCCGACCCCCAGGTATGTCTCCGGCGTGCGGTCGGATTCCGGTGTCGTGTCGACTGCGTCAGTGGGATCCGGAAGCTCGACGTCCGGATTGGCGTCGACCAGCAATTCGCGGATCAAGCGCTCGGTCGTCGCATAGTCGCCTTCACCGAACTTGATGTGGCGCACGGTGCCGTTCGCGTCGATCAGGTACTTGGCCGGCCAGTACCGGTTGCGGTAGTTCGTCCACGTCGAGTAGGCGTTGTCGAGCGCCACCGGGTAGGTGATGCCCAGGTCGGCCGCGCCGCTCTCGACGTTGGTCCGCACGCGTTCGAACGCGTACTCCGGAGTGTGCACGCCGATCACGGTGAATCCGAGATCCCGGTACTTGTCGTACCAGTCGACGATATGTGGCACGGCGCGTTGGCAATTGATGCACGAGTAGGCCCAGAAGTCGACGAGTACCACCTTGCCGCGCAGCGCCTTCATGTCCACCGGCGCCCCGCCGGGCGTGTTGAGCCAGCCGTTGATGCCGGTGATCTCGGGCGCGGGGCCGCAACTTTCGAGTTGTTCGGCGCCGTTGGTGCAGTTGGACAACTGCGCGTTCTGGTCGTTGACGATGCCGCCGAGGTTGAGCTGGTCCTGCAGTTCGGTCGTCGAGGCGACCTTGTCCTGTAGTGCCGTGGTGTAATCCGGGATCGCGCGCTGCAGCGTCGCGGGCAGATTGATCGCGAGCGCGATCGCGAACACGATCATCACGACGCCTCCGGCGACCCTGATCTGGCGTTGGCGCCGCCGAAACGCGTTGACCCGCTCCGCGACCCGCCGGCCTGCGAGTGCGAACACGAGCAACGGCAGCGCGGCGCCAACCGCGAACGACAGCGTCAGAGCCACCGTGTTCAGCCCTATCGAGCCCGTCGCACCCGCGACCACGATCGCGGCGAGCACCGGTCCCGCGCACGGCACATACAGCACCCCTAACGCGAGGCCGAGTCCGAAACCGCTGCGCCCGCTGCCGAATTGCTTCTGCGGGAGGCGGGAGAACGGCTTCTCCAGCAGCTGCTCGACGCGCGGAAAGATCAGCCCGATGCCGATCAGCAACAAGGCGATCAGCCCGGCCCACCGGATCGCGTCCTGCGGCAGGTTCAGCAGCTGCAGCGCCGCCGAGCCCACGAGCGTCACCGCGCTGAAACTGACCACCAGTCCGGCGATCACGAAGTACGGGCGCAAGGTCTGCGCGAGTGACGGTTTCGCTTCGACGATGGTCGTACCGTCATCGCCGGAGACACGGGCACTTTGCGCGCCCGAGAAGAAGATGACCGGCAGCACGGGCAGAATGCATGGTGATATGCCGGTGATGAGGCCGCCGAGGAATCCGATGAGCACCAATGTGTACATGCTCCGTATTCGGAACCGTTCCGCTCACGGATTGCACCCATCCATGACGCAGACCACTCCGAATACCCGGTAGACGACGGCAACCGCTGTCGCCAACACAGGGAGTGGAAATGCGAAATATTCAGAAATCCGCTGGTGTGCTGGCCGGGCTCGCCGCGGCAACCGCGCTGGGCCTGTCAGCATGCTCGTCGAGTGAGACCGCCAGCTCGGCGCCACAGGTGGAGTCGAGCTCGAGTGCGGTCGCGCCGATGTCGAACGAGCCGGCCGCCCCGGTCGACCCGGCTGCCGACCTCGTCGGACCCGGGTGCGCAGGCTACGCCGAACAGGTGCCGTCGGGACCGGGTTCGGTGACCGGCATGGCCCAGGACCCGGTGACCGTCGCGGCGTCGAACAACCCGCTGCTCACGACCCTGACCTCGGCTGTTTCGGGCAAACTCAACCCCAACGTGAACCTGGTCGACACCCTCAACGGCGGTGAGTTCACGGTATTCGCGCCGACCGACGACGCATTCGCGAAGATCGATCCGGCGACGATCGAATCGCTCAAGACCGATTCCGCCACATTGTCGAAGATCCTGACCTATCACGTCGTACCCGGCCAGGCCAGCCCGGCGAAGGTGGTCGGCACCCATCCGACCGTGCAGGGTGCGACCGTGAACGTCACCGGCTCGGGTGATGCGCTCAAGGTCAACGACGCGGGTGTGGTGTGCGGTGGTGTGCGCACCGCCAACGCGACCGTGTACCTGATCGACACCGTGCTGATGCCGCCGGCATAGGCAGCCGCCACGATTTCTGCACCAGGGCTGTGGTTTCTCGAAATACACAGCCCTGGTGCAGAACTCGACGGTCACCTCTGATCGGCCGGTAAGCTCGCGGCCGTCAGGGCGTCACGATGTTGAACCAGAACGGCGGCGTGTCGAGCAGACCCATGAACTCGTTGAAGGAATCCCGGTTGCCGTCGATCGTGACCTTGTTGGCCGAGATGGCGTCGTCGATCGTGGTGTTACCGAGCTGAATATCGTCGAGCGTGGCCTTGTCGAGCCTGATCGTCGCGTTGGCGTTGGGCACCGGTGTGGGCGCGTAGTGCAGGACCGCGTTCTCGACCGTGAGGCCGAATTCCTTGTTGAGATCGGTGAAGTCGACGTTGAGCGTGATGTTCTTGCCCGCGGCGTTCGGCCCGTTGAGCCGTACCCCGAGATAATCGAACAACATCTCGGGCGGCATCGCCTTGATGGTGTCGGGGCTTGCGGTGTCCGTGCCGCCCGCTGTCGGGACGCCGTTGCGGAGTTCGTAAGCGCCCTGGAGATACACCGAGCGCCACGGCCCGGACTCGGCCTGATAGCCGAGCTGCTCGTAGCTGTCGGCCAACAGATTCTTGCCGTGCACGCTGTCCGGGTTGGCGAAGACGACCTGCTTGAGCACCATCGCCGTCCAGCGGTAGTTGCCGTTGTCGAAGTCGTTCTTGGCCTTCTCCAGAACGGCTTCCTCACCGCCCATGTATTCGACGTACTTCTTGGCCGCCTCGGCAGGCGGCAGATCGTCGAGATCGGACGGATTGCCGTCATACCAGCCCATGTAGCGCTGATAGACCGCACGAGAGTTGTGTTTGAGCGTGCCGTAATAGCCGCGATCGGGCCAGAAGTTGTTGAGCTCGGGCGGCAGCTGGATCTCCTCGGCGATCTCCGAGCCGACAAGCCCCTGGTTCATCAGCCGGACCGACTGGTCGTGCATGTACTTGTACATGTCACGCTGACGCTTCCAGTAGTCGATGATCTTGGCGTTGCCCCACATCGGCCAGTGGTGGCTCTGGAACTTCACCTCGGTGTTCGGCCCGTACAGGCGAATGGTCTCGTCGAGGAAACTCGACCATTTCAGCGCGTCACGTACCTGCGCCCCGCGGAGTGTCAGCAGGTTGTGCATGGTGTTGGTGGTGTTCTCCGCCATCCACATGGCCTTGAACTGCGGGAAGAACGTGTTCATCTCGGTCGGCGCCTCGGTGCCCGGCGTCATCTGGAATTCCATGTCGACGCCGTCGACGGTGACCTTTGTGCCTGTGGTGCTGATGATGTCGGTCGGAATGATCAACGTCGGTTGTCCCGTCGAAACCGTCATTCCCAGGCCACCGTTCACCCCGCCCTGCGCATTGCGCGGCAGCAGTGCCCCGTACATGTACACCGCCCGACGGCCCATCGCATTGCCTGCGATCACGTTCTCGCTCACCGCGTCCTCGACGAACGCCTGCGGCGCAAAGACCTTGACCCTGCCGGAGTCGACGTCCTGCTGTGACACGATGCCGCGCACACCGCCGTAATGGTCGACGTGCGAATGACTGTGAACCACCGCTAGAACGGGCCGGTTGCCGAGATGCTGGTTGGCCAGATCGAGTGCGGCCTTGGCTGTTTCGGGCGAGATCGCCGTGTCGATCACGATCCAGCCGGTGTCGCCCTGGACGAAAGTGACGTTGGACAGGTCGTAGCCGCGCACCTGGTAGATCCGGTCGGCCACCTTGAACAGGCCGTACTGCATGCAGAGCTGCGCGTTGCGCCACAGACTCGGGTTGACGGTCTCGGGGGCGGGCTTGTCGTCGGCGATGTACTTCTTGTATTCCTCCAGATCCCAGACCACGTCACCATTGGCGTTCTTGATCGTCAAGGTGTCTGGGCGGGCAATCAGATCGCGCTTCGCATCGTCGAAATCAGCTTTGTCGTTGAACGGCAGGGTGTCGAGCACCTTCTGGTTCGCTGCTTTCGTCGCCTCAGTTGCAGCCTTGGGCTTGTTGTCGGTCGTCAACGCGCCGCCGCCATCGGCACCTCCGTCATCGGCGCCGTTGCTGTCACACGCAGCCAGCGCACTCGATACCACCGCGGTGCCCACACCGAGAACGGCCAAGCTGCTCAGTGCTTTTCGTCTGGGTAGCAGCCCGTGTTCCCGGCCCGCGTCGATGACCTGATTTCGATTCGTATCTGAGACAGGTTCCATACAAGCGGAGTATGCCAATTTGAATGCAGAATTTTGACGACAATGGCATATTGCCGGTCCAATTGTTATCTCATCGCGCGCAGAAAGCCGCCTCCGCCGTCAGCCAATCGGTTCGTTCACGCGATACAACCGCCAATCCGGCTGGCCATCACCGTCATTGGGTATCTCCAACTCCAGGGTCGCGACCTCGGCGCCGGTGTCGTAAAGCGTCGGATAGCGGAGATTGAGCGCATCGGACGTGCCGCGACCGATCGGCGGAACGGACAGCAGGTATTTGATCCCGTTGCCACTTGGGTCGTTGAGCAACTCGGTGAAATCCGGGTCGGACGGGATGATGAACATTCGCGGCCGGCTCGATGCCGCGAGAATGCCGAAACCGTAAACGGTATCGGTGATCACCGAGCTGTCCGGCAGATTGAGCGTGTCGAGGTACTCGGCGATCTTTCGTTCCGTGCCGAACGTCCGTGCGATTCGATGCTCGGTGGCTTTGCGTTCGGTGACATTGTCCGGATCGGGTGAGAGCACGGCACCCAAGCCGTATTCCTGTGGCGCGTAGTCTGGTTGCGCCATCCCGACCACCGTCACCGGAATACCGATCGCGACAGTCGCGGCGACTGTCACGTACCGAGCCGCGGCATGGCGCCGGGGCGATTCGGCAGCCACAAGCGGCGCGTACTTGCCCCGGCGTGTAGGCGTCACGAACACGCCGTCCGGCACCGCGAGCATCGCCAGGCACGCCGTCATCGGTATCGCAATGATGAAGAACCGCAGGAATGGAAACGTCGACCCGGCCGCGTAGCTGTAGGCCTGGAACGCCAGCACCGCGCCGAACATCGCCAACGGCACGATCAGCACTTGCCAGTTCGGTTTGCCCCACCGCTGCATGGTGACCCACAGCGCGAGCGGGATCAGCGTCGGCGCGAGCAGCATTATGCAGATGAGCGCGAACTCGAGCCCTTCGGCGAAATTCGGCGCGGTCTGGCCGGATTGCTCCAGTATCGCGGTGTTGCCGTATTGCGACGTGAACTGCGCGAACGCCTCACCGGTGATCAGCCATCCGGCAGCAGCCCACCCGAGGAACGCCAGGAAGCCCGGACCGCTCACGATCAACAGATCCAGGAATGCGCGACGCAAGCGGGGCGGCGGTTTGGCCCGCAGGTAAGTGGTGATGCCGACCAGCAATCCGGCGGCGCCGATGCAGGCGGCCGCGTCATAGCGAGTCAGATACGCCAGCCCCATCGCGATACCGCCGGCCGCGACGAGGTGATGTACATCGTCGTCGACCATCCACATGATGAGCCGGCGCACCGCCCAGGCCATGAAGAAGATGAACGGCGCCTCGCTCATCCCATTGGAGCCATAGAAGATGATCATCGGGTTGAGCGCGAACAGCAGGGTGATGGTCACCGAATATGCCCGCGGCAGGCCCCGATCGACGCCCATGCTCAAGATCTGCACCGCGGCACCCGCCATGAACGCCGCCGACATGATCGTGCCCGAGTAGGCATAGGTGGCGATGTGGGGCCACACCGAGCTGAACGCGATCGCCGGTATCTGCACCATGGCCGCGACCGGAGTGAAGATGAAGCCCAACGCCGCAAGGTGCGGATCGCGGCTGAACAACACCGACTGCGTGGCTGCGACGCGCGACAGCGTATCGCCCATGATGAACGCGTGCTGAACCTGCAACCAATACCCCACCACGAGGTAGACGACCAGGAAGGCGAAGAAGATCGTCGCCTTCAGCCCGAAATCCGGCCGTGCGCGCGCCGCAGCCATCACGTCGACGCCATCTGCTCGTGCGCGGCCGTGTCCTCGGGTCGTTCGGCAAGGCCGTGAAACGTCTTCTCCCAGAACGACGGTTGGCGGATCATCTGGTAGCAGCCCTTGGCCGCAGCGATGCTCATCATGAGCCAGAACAGCGGAACGCTGAGCGCGGCGAACAACAAATCGGACCGGTCGTCTTCGCGCAGCGCAATCATGTTCATGTACATGACGGTGAAGTTGCCGATGATCATCGCGATGAGCGCCGGGAAATAGATGAGGGCCGGGAACACCTCACCGACGACGGCCGGCTGGCCGAGGAACCACAGCACCGTGATGAACCAGAACAGGAGGTTCAGCACCGCGATGACCGGTGTGCCCGCCAGTACCAGGGTGAAGCGGATGAAGCTGCGTAAGCCGAGCGTGCGGTACAACTTCACGGGCTGCCGGATGTGCACCAACCAGGTCTGCAGATAGCCCTTGTACCAACGGGATCGCTGACGGATCCAGTTGATCACATCGCTGTTGGCCTCTTCGAGCGTGTAGGAGTCGATGACGGCGGTGTGATAACCGTGTGCGGCGATCCGCAAGCCGAGGTCGGCATCTTCGGTGACGTTGAACGGATCCCACGCGCCGATCTGCTGCAGCATGTCACGACGCAGGTGATTGGACGTGCCGCCCAGGGGAATCGGCGACGTGCTCACCATCATGCCCGGCAGCAGATAGCCGAACCACAGTGCGTACTCGGCGGTGAACCAGGCGGTCAGCAGATTCTGATGGCCGTTGTGGTATACCAGCTTTGCCTGCACACACGCCACGTCGTCGGGAAGCTGACGAAAGGCCGCCACCACGCGGCGCAACTGCAGCGGCTCGGGCAGATCTTCGGCGTCGAAGATCGTAACGATGTCGCCGGTCGCGAAATGCAGGCCGTAGTTGCACGCCTTGGGTTTGGTCCGCGGGTCCGCGGGCGGCACCAGCAGAATGGTGATGACGTCGGATTCACCGCAGGCCCGCGCGGCGTCGATGGTCACCTGATCGTCGGCCTCGAGTAAAAGCAGCACCTGAAGTCGATCCCGCGGGTACTCAAGCGAATCCATCGCGCCGATGAGGTCGGCCACCACCTCGGGTTCGTTGTACGCCGGGACCAGAATCGTGTACGGCGGCAACTCCTCGTCGGGAATCGCGCGCGCCGCCTCATCGCCGATGACGATGGGCCGCGACGCCAGGCCACGCTTGAAGATCAACACCCGGTCGCCCAGCGTCAACAGGTATGCCAGCGTGCACAGTCCGATGAGAACGACGGCGGTCTGCATCGGCCGCCATATGCCGAACGCGATCACGAGCGCCAGCAGCCCCAGCAACACCGGTTTCTGCCAACCCATCAACGGCTTCGACGCCGAATGCAGCGGATCGTCTTCGCGCAGGCCGTTGATCGCCCGGTGCAGCGCGTAGTCACGTTGTTCCGCGGTCACGGTGTCGGCATCGAATGTCTCGCGGATCGTCACTGTCCGGTCCTCGTCTGCTCGAACTGCTCAGCCACCAGCGCGCGGCCGAATTCGGTGAGGAGCTCGGCATCCTTGTAGACCGGCTGGCGCTGGATTAACACCGAGTTACCCCGGAACAGCACGGTCAGCAGGTTGCGCAGGGTCGAGATCAGGCCGCGTTGCGGATTCGGGAACGGCGCGTCGGGCAGATGGTTGTCGACCGCGAAGACGTCGACGACCTGATCCTGTTGCTGGTCGCCCCAAGCGAATCGCAGTACATCCCACGTCACAAGCAGCCGGTCATCGATCGCGGAGAAGATCTGGCCGGTCACGCCATGACCGAGATCGACGTGCCGCGGCGCGCTGAGCCGGGTACCCGTGGTGTCGTAGAGAACCTGACCGGGGTAAGCGTCGAACGAGAACGGCAATTCGCTGACGATGCTGTCCACCATGAGCGTTCGCGGCGCGGCCAATTTGTCGAATCGCGGGTCGCCGACATCGGCGGTCATCCGCTGCCGAACGAGTACGGCCTCGTCGCCGTAATATCGCGCCACCCCGGTGTAGACCTGCTCGCCGGTGACCGACCAGCCCGGCGGCTCGGCCAGCCGCCGGCCCGGATCCAGCTCGTACGGGGCGGCGCGACTGATCGTCGTGGCGCTCAGCTGCTTCGGCAGCGGCATGACGGCCAGTGCGGCCGCGACCGCGACAACCAGTGGAACGGCGGACCAGATGTGTTTGGCGGCAAGAGGTTCGATCTTGCGGTCCCACAGGTGTTTCGGTTGCCCGCGGCGCGTGTACAGGAAGGCTGCGAAACCCACAACGAGGATCGACAAGAGCGATGGGATCATCTGGTAGGCGATCACCGGCGCATCCGGCCTCACCTTGTCGAGGACGAACAGCACGACGAAGCCGATGACGAAGGACAAGAGCGCGCCGATCGCCGCGCGTTTGCGGGTGCGGCCCACCGCGATCGCCGCGGCTGCCGCCGCGATCAACAGCGTCCCGATCCCCGCCGCGAAGTTTCCGCCGCCCAACGTGATCACGACGACCTGGTAGGGCAATGCCGAAACCAGTGACAGCAGCACCCATACCCAACCGAAGCGGGCCACCGGACGCAGACCGAACAGCACGAAGCTGCAGCTGAGCACAAAAAGCCACATCGCCAAGAGATCCAGCCGCATCAGGTGGAAGAACTCCGAGTACCGCTTGAGCAGCACACCCTGGACCATCAGTGCCAGGCCGAGCCCGATGACGCCGACGATGACGTCGGTCTGGCGGTCATGGATAGGAAGTTCGGTGCGCCGCCGGTAGTTCACTCCCAACGCCGCCAGCAACGCGGCGATCGGAACCATCCAGACGTATCCAATGAGTCCGCCCGCCAACGTGGTCTCGATGAGATTCCGCAGGCTGTTCCGGAACGCCACGAGTGTCAGCACTGCGATGAGTGCCCAACGCAGTAAGAGGCGCACCGTGGGGTTGAGCCCGTACCACCACTCCCCCAGCCGATCCCATGCGCCGGGGGCGGTCTGGACCGTCGATGCCACGGCTAGCCTCGAGACCGCCGGCCACGCAAGGCGATCAGCGCCCCGACCAGCACCGTCAGTGCCACGACACCGGCGCTGATACCGAGGAACAACGCCTTGCGATCACCCGTGGCGGTCGCCTGCGGTTCGATCGCCGCCTGCGTGGTCAGTTCAACCGGGTCGCGACCGGGTATCGCCACCAGCGCATTGCCGGTCAAACCTGCCCACCGCCCGATGTCGGAATCCAGCCACCCCAGTAACCGGTCGAGCTCCTGAGGGGCATCGGTCGAGGTCGCGACCAGCACGGTACGACCACCGCTGTAGACGGTCTGCAGTGAGCCGAAGCCGATCCTCGGGTCCAGTGTCAAGGTGCTCGAATTCCCACTGCCGTCGACATTTTCGACGCTGATGACTCCATCGGCGCTCTCGGCCACCGGCAGCGTGACCCGCTCGTCGCTCCACTCGTCGGCGCTCACGATCACCGCGGGATTCGGCGACCCGATCGCATCCTCACGCGATACGACCGCGGTGTCGAACGGCCGTGCACTCAACCGCTGCAGGCCGGTGAGGATCAGCACCGCTCGTCGCAGGTTGTCGAGTCCGTCGTCGATACCCACCTCGACGCGCGGCATCAACGCCTGCGGCAGCGACTGGAAGCCGAGTGGAACCGGCGGCTTGGCCAGTTTGCTCTGCACGGGCGTCTCACCGTCGATCGTGAGCGTGATCGGTTGGAATTCACCGCAGCGTCCGGTGTTTCCCGCCGCGTTGACCTCCACATCCAGATTCGTGTAGCGCTCGAGCAGCCGGTCAGGAATGTCGATCCAACGGTCGATCGTTCCACTCGCCTCGGTAGCCCATCGAGCGATGGTCTGCCCGCCGATACTGACAACGACCTGGCCGGCGACGCTCGCGGGCAGGGGCGTGTACGACCCCTGCAGGTGTACGCGCACGCCGTGGACCGAGCGCCCCAGCCTGGTCTGGTCGAGGGGAATCGTCACGCGCGGATTGACCAGCGAGGTGGCATTGACACCGGGCTGGCCGAGCTGGCGGATCGTCGTGAGGTCACCGGGAAGCTGGGGTGTCTTCGAAAGCGGCCCCACAACGGCTTTCGACCGCACGGCCAATTTCGAGATGTCACTGGACAGCAGGCGTGCCTGGTTGGTCAGCTCACCGGCCGAACCCGAGATCATCAGGGCTGGAACGGCATTGGGACCCTGCAGGCTCAGGCCGGGCGCATCGCCCTCGCGTATGACGATCTGGCGTTCCAGCGGCTGTGGCGGCGGCAGAGCACCTCCGTCGGTGGCGACAACGTCGACATCTGGGCGTTGCAGTCCGTACTGCGCCACCGTTGCGGTCGCCAGGCGTACGGCGGCGTCCGCCTCGGGCTTCGACGGTTTCGACGGGACGAACAATGTGAGCTTGCGCAGCACCGGCGGCACGAAATCGGCGATCGCCGTCGGCGGGCGTTCCAGGCCGGTGTAGCGCACATTGGTGTCGACGAGCCGCAGCGGATTGGTCGGGTCGTACACGCAGTACCCGTCGGGCAGGGTCAGATAATCGGTCAGCAAAACCGTGACGGCGTTGTCGACGATCCTGGCGCCTGCGAGCGGAACCGTGATCGGCGCCTGATCGGGCGGCAGCGGCACGCGCGAGATCGTGCGGTCCTGCTGCGTGACCTCCAGCGTTCCGCCGCGGGCGTTGACCGGCATCTGCACGGTAGCGGTCAGTTCGGCGGGCACCAGCCCAGGTGGCACCGGGATTGTCAGGGTCTGCGCGCCCTGCACTCCGTAGAGGGCGATCGTCGGGTCAGCGCCGAGTGTGCGCAGGTTCAGTGTCGGCGAACTGGCCAGCGAAGGATCATCTGGCTCGGCATGCGCGACACCGGGCAACGCAGTTCCAGCAACGACAATCGCGGCGGCAAACAGCGGCATCATCCGTGCAGTCACTCGAAAAAGCCTAGGCCGGGCATTGCTCACGCGCCTGTATTCACGGAAATCGTTATGCGAACCTTACTGCTTCGACCAACCGACCCATTCTGAAACACGTTGCAATTCCGTGCCGAGACAACCCGTAGCCGTTGGCAATTCGTTCGCTTAGCAGCAACCATCCATTTTCCCGGACGGCAAACCCACTGCGCACCACCGCGGCACGCGGTACGTTCTTTTGCGCAGGAGGTGGAACGCGATGACGTCTACAGCCGAGAACGTCGAAACCGCCGATGCAGGGCATGAAGTGGCACGGGGACCCGCCGTTGCGTTCCCGCAGTGGGCATGGCGTGTCAAGCCGTCGTCGGTGACGCTCAAGCTGGTGATGGCCTGCACCGGAATCGTGTTTGCACTGTTTGTTTTCGTTCACATGATAGGAAACCTCAAGGTCTACACGGGCGCCGAGCATTTCGATGATTATGCGCATTGGCTGCGCACCCTGCTCGAGCCGTTGCTGCCGTATGAGGGCGCACTGTGGATCTTCCGCGTTGTGCTCGTCGCCTGCCTCATGGCCCACGTCGGATGCGCGGTGCTGCTGACCCGACGAGCCCACGCGGCGCGCGGCCGCTTCCGGCGGACGGGGCTGGGCGTGCGGTCTTTCACCGCGCGCACGATGTTGGTCAGCGGGCTGGTTCTGTTGCTGTTCATCGTCTTCCACATCCTTGACCTGACGGTCGGCGCCCGGCCCGTCGCGAGTGATTCCTTCGCCGGAACCACCGAGAGCGCCAGCCACGCGTACGACAACCTGGTCGCCAGCTTCAGTCGGCCCGGCGTCGCAGCGTTCTACCTCGTGGCCATGGTGCTGCTCGGCACACATCTCCTGCACGGATTGTGGACCGTCGTCAACGACCTGGGGGTGACCGGCCAGCGGGCCCGCCAGGTCGGCGTGGCTGTCGGTGGAACGCTCGCGCTGGTGGTGATGGTCGGCAACATGACCATTCCGATCGCGGTGTGGACCGGGCTGGTGTCATGACAGCCGACCTTCTCGCAGGACTGCGCAGGGTGGGCACACCCATCACGGGCAGCGTCCCCGGCGGCGATCCCGCGGACGCCTGGCAGCGCCGCACTCTCGACTACCGACTGGTCAGCCCGCTGAACCGGCGCAAGTTCACCGTCATCGTCGTCGGGACCGGTCTGGCGGGCGCCGGCTGCGCCGCCGCGCTGGGAGAACTCGGATACCACGTCGAGTGCTTCACGTTCCACGATGCGCCGCGCCGAGCACACAGCGTCGCCGCGCAAGGCGGCATCAATGCCGCGCGGGCGCGCAAGGTCGACAACGACAGTGTCGCGCGGTTCGTCAAGGACACCGTGAAGGGCGGCGACTTTCGCGCCAGGGAGGCCGACTGTTTTCGGCTGGCACGGGAATCCGCGCGCGTGATCGACCACATGAACGCCATCGGCGCCCCGTTCGCTCGCGAGTACGGCGGCAGCCTGGCCACCCGCTCGTTCGGCGGCGTACAGGTCTCCCGCACTTACTACACCCGAGGGCAAACCGGCCAGCAACTGCAGATCGCATCCAGCCAGGCCCTGCTGCGCCAGGTGCGTGCCGGCGCCGTCAACCTGCACACCCGCAGTGAGATGCTCGACGTCATCGTGGCCGACGGCCGAGCTTGCGGCATCGTCACCCGCAATCTGGTCACCGGTGTGATCACCGCGACGACCGGACATGCGGTGGTACTCGCGACGGGCGGTTACGGCAACGTCTTCTTCCGTTCGACGCTGGCGCGCAATTCGAACGCCACGGCGACGTGGCGGGCACACCTGCGCGGCGCCTTGTTCGCCTCGCCGGCATTCATCCAGTTCCATCCGACAGCGCTGCCGGTGAATTCCGACTGGCAATCCAAAACCATTCTGATGAGCGAATCGTTACGCAACGACGGCAGAATCTGGGTTCCCAAGCGCAGTGGCGATGATCGCGATCCCAATGACATCCCCGAGAATGATCGCGACTACTACCTCGAGCGCATGTATCCGTCGTACGGAAATCTCTCTCCGCGCGATGTCTCCTCGCGGGCCGCGAAATCGCAAATCGATTCCGGTCGCGGCGTGGGACCGCTGAAAAACAGCGTCTACCTTGACTTCCGGGACGCCTTGTCCCGGCTGGGAAAGGACAAGGTAGCCGAGCGCTACGGCAACCTGTTCTCGATGTACCACGACGCCACCGGGGAAGACCCCTACCGAACCCCGATGCGGATCGCGCCAGGTGCGCATTTCTCGATGGGCGGCCTGTGGAGCGATTTCGACCAGATGACCTCCGTACCGGGGCTTTTCGTCGCAGGCGAGGCCGGCTGGGGCTACCACGGCGCCAATCGGCTCGGCGCGAACTCCCTACTGTCGGCATGTGTCGACGGGTGGTTCACCCTGCCTTACGCAGTACCGAACTATCTGGCCGGCCTGCTCGGGACCGATCCACCAGCAGAAGATGATCCAGCGGTGGCCGGCACCCTGACCGACGTCACCGGACGCATCGATACCTTGCTCTCCGTCGGTGGCAGCCAAGGGCCGGACCGGTTTCACCGCAAGCTCGGCGACCTGCTCTACGCGGGGTGTGGCGTCTCCCGGTCAGCGCAAGGCCTGACCGACACGATCACCGCGATCGACGAGTTGACCGCCGAATTCTGGTCGGACTTGCGCGTTGCGGGCACGGGCGCGCAGTTCAACCAGGAGCTCGAAAAGGCCGGCCGAATAGCCGATTTCCTCGGCCTTGCGCGGCTGATGTGTATCGACGCACTCGACCGCGACGAGTCCTGCGGTGCCCACTTCCGGGTCGAGCACCAGACGCCCGATGGTGAGGCTCGGCGAGACGACGACAACTGGTGTTTCGTCTCGGCGTGGGAACACCGCTCCGACGGCCCGCCGATCCGCCACAGCGAGGCGCTGACGTTCTCTGCCGTACCGCTGCAGACGAGGAACTACGTATGAGGCTCACGTTGCAGATCTGGCGCCAAACCGACAACCGCGATTCGGGCCGCTATGAGGACTACGTCGTCGATGACGCCACACCGGAGATGTCGCTGCTCGAGTTGCTCGACCGGCTCAACGACATGCTGGTCTCCGAAGGACGGGATCCGGTGGCGTTCGACTCCGATTGCCGCGAAGGTATTTGTGGCTCGTGCGGGATCACCGTCGACGGCCGCCCACACGGTCCCGCGCCGAACACTCCGTCGTGCCGGCAACACGTACGCTCCTTCGACGACGGTGCACGCGTGCGCATCGAACCGTTCCGGTCGGCGGCGTACCCGGTGGTGCGGGATCTTGTGGTGGATCGGTCCGCACTCGACCGGATGATCTCGGCCGGCGGGCACATCACCGTCGATGCCGGCACGGCGGCCGATGCCGACGCCGAACCGCTCCCCCACGACGACGCGGAGTACGCACTGGATTTCGCGGCATGCATCGGATGCGGCGCCTGTGTGGCGGCGTGCCCGAACGGCGCCGGGCACTTGTTCGCCGGCGCCAAGCTGCTGCACCTGGCCACCGTTCCCCGCGGCAGGCAGGAACGGTCACGACGCGCGCGAAGTCTGGTCGATCAGATGGAGCGGGACTTCGGGCCGTGTTCCAGCTACGGCGAATGCTCAGAGGTGTGTCCCGAGAGCATTCCGCTGACTGCGGTCGCCGCGGTCAATCGCGAGGTGGTGCGGGCCCGACTGCGCGGGCCGAAGAACTGACCCCTACGAAGGGATGGCACATGGCGGCAGCCACACCCGCCGAGACCACGGAGCGCCGTACCCCGCCGTGGGTGCCCTATCTCTGGAAAGCCGGTATCCCGATCCTGGTCGCGGCGGTGGTCTATTTCCTTCCGGTGCCCGGCGGCGTAGAGCCGACAGGCATGCGAATGCTCGGCATCTTCCTCGGAACCATCCTCGCGCTGATCCTGCAACCCTTGCCGACGGGCGCCGTGGCGCTGATCGGCATGACCGCCGCCATGCTCACCAAGACCGAAACCGCGGCGCGCGCGCTGTCCGGCTTCGCCAACACCACGGTGTGGCTGATCGTGGCGGCGTTCTTCATCGCCGAGGGTTTCTTGCTCACCGGATTGGGCCGGCGGATCGCGTTGGTGTTCGTGACGCGGCTCGGCCGTTCGACATTGGGGCTGTCGTACGGAATGGCTCTCACCGACCTGATCCTCGCGCCGGCGACACCGTCGAACACCGCGCGCTGCGGCGGTGTCGTATTCCCGATCGTGGCCTCCCTCAGCCACCTCGAAGACTCGTATCCAGAGCCAGAGGAATCGCGAAAGCGGTTGGGTGCCTACCTGACTCTCACCGCATTACAGGTCAACGTAGTCACCTCGGCGATGTTCATCACCGCCATGGCAGGCAATCCCGTCGCTCAGGAGGCCGCAGGCAAGCTCGGCGTGGAGGTTTCTTGGGCGAAGTGGGCGGTCGCCGCGGTCGTACCCGGTCTCGTGAGTCTCGTCGCGGTGCCGTGGGTGATGTCGAAGGTCTACCCGCCCACGGTCACCAAAACGCCTGAAGCTCCACAGCATGCCCGCGACCAATTGCGCGAAGCCGGCCCGATGTCGCGCAAGGAGTGGGTCATGGCGGGCACGTTCGTCCTGCTGCTGGTGCTGTGGTGTCTCAGTGACGTGCTGGGCGTTGACGCCACGACCGCGGCGTTCACAGGAATCGCAATCCTGTTGATCACCGGGGTGTTGTCGTGGAAGAACCTCGCCGAGAACACATCCGCATGGAGCACGCTGGTGTTCTTCGGCGTGCTGGTCGGCATGGCCAACGAACTGAACGAGCTCGGGGTGATCGACTGGATCGGCGATTCTGTTGCCGGATCGGTGAATTCACTGCCGTGGGTCATGGCGTTCGCGATCCTGACCCTGGTCTACTTCTATTCGCATTACCTGTTCGCCTCCAACACCGCCCATATCGTGGCGATGTACGCGGTGTTCGTCGGCGCGGCGATTGCCACCGGCGCGCCCGCGTTATTCTCGGCCCTGGTGTTCGGGTTCATCGGCAACCTGTTCGGCGGCCTGGCGCACTACTCGTCAGGCCCCGCCGGCGTCATCTACGGCTCCGGCTACATCAAGACCGCGGAGTTCTTCCGGATCGGCTTCATCATGAGCGTCGTGATCATCCTGATCTGGACGATCATCGGCGGCGCCTGGATGAAACTCATCGGAATCTGGTGAATCACGGAAACTGTGCGGCTACCAGAGCACGCCCGAATAGGGTGAGCAATTCTGCGTCCTTGAACACCGGTGTGCGCTCGTCGAGCACGGCGTTGCCCCGGAACAGCAAGGTGATCAGCGTGCGGAGATTCGACACCACGCTGCCGGACGGGCTGGGAAACGGCGCGTCCGGTTCGTGGTTGTCGACGGCGAAGATGGTCACACGTTGCGCGAGATCGCTATCTCCCCAGGCGAATTGGAGTGAGTTCCAGGTCACCAGCAGATCGTCGTCCACGACTGACAACATCAAGCCGTGTACACCCATGCCGAGGTCGACCGGACGCTGTGCGCTCAGCCGCGCACCGGTGAGCCCGTAGAGCACACGCGCGGGATAGACACCGAACGTGAACGGGCGCTGACTGACGATGCTGTCGACGACAACCGTTCTAGGCCGAGACAACTTGTCCCAGCTCGGATTTCCATCATCGGCTCGCATGTACTGCCGCACCAGCACGGCGTCATCGCCGTAGAAACGATGGACCTGCCGAAAGTCCTCGCGCTCAGTGGTCGACCATCCGGCCGGTGTGACCAACGGCTGGTCCAGCGACAGCGCAACGGGACTGGGCCTGCTGATCGGGGCGGTGGTCGTCTGCGTGGGCAGGGCGCACAGCGACAGTGCCACCGCCGCTGCGACCACCAGCGGCACGCCCGCCCAAACCTGTTTGGCCGCAAGCGGTTCGACTTTGCGGTCCAGTATCCGCTTCGGCACGCCCCGACGGGACGTCAGATACATCGTGATGCCGACGACGCAGATCGCGGCCAGTGCCGGCACCTGCTGGTAAACCAGCAACGGGGTATCGGGGAAGAACACCCCGATCGCGATGAGCACAGTGAACCCGACCACCCACGACCCCAACGAACCCAGCACGCCGCGCCGGAACGTCCGGCCGACGGCGGTACCGGTACCGATCGCGGCGATGAGGAGGGTCGCCGCCCCGGCGGCGAACTTTCCACCGCCCAGCAGAACCACTGTGAGGTAGTAGGGCAGCGAGAACGCGAGCGAGAACAGGGCCCACACCCAAGCGAAGCGAATCACCGGCCGAAGACCGAAAAGAATGATGGAGCAGCAGACTACGAACAACCATGCGGCGACCAGGTCGAGGCGCAGCAGATGAAAGTACAACGCGTACCGATCCAGCAGCGCAGCCTGGATCATCAATGCCAGGCCCAGACCCATGGTGCCGACGATGATGTCGGTCTGGCGATCGTGGATCGGGAGTTCGGCGCGGTTGCGCCTGGCCACGCCGATCGCGACCAGCGCGGCGACCAACGGCACGGTCCACACGTATCCGCCGATGCCGCCCTCGCGCGTCGTCGTCACCAGGCTGGCGAAGCTGTCCCGGAAGGCGAACGCCGTCGAGCCTGCGATGAGTGCCCACCGGATCACCAGGCGATAGGTGGGGTGCAGCTCGTAGTACCACGCCAGGAACGCCGCGGATCGTGACCGGGCCGGCGTGGACGTCGCAGTCATCTCAAGTCAGGCGCGAGTACTCGGTGTTGACACCACAGTTAATATTCGGCTCGGATGCGACGACCCACAATCCGCGCGAATTCCACGCCATATCCCCACCCTCATGTGCGCGATGTTATGGGAACGCAGGCGAGGAGCAAATCAGGAATCGTTGCCGATGCGAGATTCGGCGCAGGCCCGTCGGATTCAGCAAAGGCACGTTACCGGCGATTCGCAGCTTGCGGTCGGGTTGTTCCCGTCAGCCGCCGCGATGGCGAAAATCGGCTATCGGCGCAATAAATTCGCGATGAGAACGCGAGTGTCGGGCACGAACGGCCAGTCCGGATCGGCAAGCCGGCCGGCGAGTTCATCGTCGGTCCACCACCAACCGTCGGCGATCTCGGACTCCTGATGACGGATCGGCCCGTCGTAGGTCACCTGGTACGCGAACAGATGACAGCGCATCGGACTTCCCGCCCACTCCCCGTCCCAGGCAGCCGAGGCGAGCGGGACGGGATTCAGCCCGGTGATGCCCAGTTCCTCGGCGAGTTCGCGGGTCGCGGCCTGCAGCGGGGTCTCCCCGGGGTCGACGACGCCGCCCGCCAGACAGTCATGCATGCCCGCGAACACCGTCTTGGTGTCCGAACGCCGATGCACATGGAGCCGCCGGCCATCGGACGAGCGGACCAGCACCCCGGCGCTCGCATGCCACAACCCGTCGGCATAGACCCGCGAACGCGGCGCCGCACCAACCACATTGCCGCCTGCGTCATACACCGCGACCGTCTCGTCCATCACCACATCATCGCCCGCCCCGGAAAAGCACAAACCCCCGACACCGCCGTACGGCGGGTGGGGGTTTGCACATGTGGGCGCGAAGGTTACTTCGCGCGCTCGAGCACCTCGACCAGGCGCCACCGCTTGGTGGCGGACAGCGGACGGGTCTCCATGAGCGAGACGCGATCGCCGATGCCGGCATCGCCGTTCTCGTCGTGCGCCTTCACCTTCTTGGTGGTGCGGATGATCTTGCCGTACAGCGGATGGCTCTTACGATCCTCCAGCTCGACGACGATCGTCTTCTGCATCTTGTCGCTGACGACGTAGCCGATGGCGGTCTTGCGGCGACCGCGCGGCTTCTCCGTCCGCGGAGTGTGCTTGGGGCCTGCCTCTTTAGCAGTCTTCTCTGCCATTTTTACGCTTCCTCACCAACGGGCCCGGATGCCAGACCCAACTCACGTTCACGCAGCACGGTGTAAACCCGTGCAATCTCCTGGCGCACAGTGCGCAGCCGACGATTGTTGGAAAGCTGGCCGGTCGCCATCTGGAAGCGCAGGTTGAACAGCTCTTCCTTGGACTCGCGCAGCTTGTCCTTCAACTCGTCGTCGGTCAGTTCGCGCAGTTCGCCAGGCGTAGTTCCCACTGCCATCAGAACTGCTCCTCTCGGGTCACGATGCGTGCCTTGATCGGCAACTTGTGGATCGCGCGGGTCAGTGCGTCCCTGGCGATCTTCTCGTCGGGGTAGCTCAGCTCGAACAGGATGCGTCCGGGCTTCACGTTCGCGACCCACCACTCCGGCGAACCCTTACCGGAACCCATACGGGTCTCGGCGGGCTTCTTGGTCAGCGGGCGGTCCGGGAAGATGTTGATCCACACCTTGCCGCCACGCTTGATGTGCCGGTTGATGGCGATACGAGCGGACTCGATCTGCCGGTTGGTGATGTAGGCATGGCCAAGGGCCTGGATGCCGTAGTCACCGAAGCTCACCTGCGTGCCGCCGCTGGCGATGCCACGCTGCTGGGGGTGATGCTGTTTGCGGTGCTTGACCTTGCGGGGAATCAGCATGACTAGCTCTCCGAATTTTCTGTGGTGGTCTCGGCAGCAGTTCCGGCTGCTGCTTCGGTCCCACCCGTCGCTTCTGCGATGGCAGGTGCTGCCGGCGCCTCTTCGGTGGCGGCACGCCCGGCCTCGGTGCTCGTCGCGGTGGTACCCGACGAACCGCTGCGGCGCGGACGGGTGCCCGACGGACGCTCACGACGCGGACGATCGGCTGCCGGCGCGACAGCGGCGAGCTCGCGCTTGCCACCGACGATGTCGCCCTTGTAGATCCACACCTTCACGCCGATCCGGCCGAAGGTGGTCTTCGCCTCGTAGAGGCCGTAGTCGATGTCCGCACGCAGCGTGTGCAGCGGAACCCGACCCTCGCGGTAGAACTCCGAGCGGCTCATCTCAGCACCGCCGAGGCGGCCCGAGCACTGCACCCGGATGCCCTTCACGTTGGGCTGGCGCATGGCCGACTGGATCGCCTTGCGCATGGCGCGACGGAACGCGACACGGTTGGACAGCTGCTCGGCAACACCCTGGGCGACCAGCTGAGCCTGCGACTCAGGGTTCTTCACCTCGAGGATGTTGAGCTGCACCTGCTTGCCGGTCAGCTTCTCCAGGTCGGCGCGGATCCGGTCGGCCTCCGTGCCACGGCGGCCGATGACGATGCCGGGACGCGCGGTGTGGATGTCAACGCGAACCCGGTCACGGGTCCGCTCGATCTCCACATCGGCGATGCCGGCCCGCTCCAGGCCGGTGGCCAGGAGGCGACGGATGGCGACGTCTTCCTTGACGTAGTCCTTGTACTGCTTGTCGGCGTACCACCGGGACTTCCAGTCGGTGGTGATACCGAGCCGGAAGCCGTGGGGATTGATCTTCTGGCCCACTACTCCGAGCCTCCCTTCGTCTCGGGCGTGGTGGTCTTCTTCGCGGCTGCCTTGCTGCCCTGAGCACGACGGCTGCGAGCCGACTGGGCTGACGCACCCTTCTGTTTGGGCGGCCGGCTCTCCACGATCACGGTGATGTGGCTCGTGCGCTTGCGGATCCGGAACGCACGCCCCTGGGCGCGCGGACGGATGCGCTTGGCGGTCGGGCCCTCATCGGCGTAGACGGTGGCAACCACCAGGGTGGACGGATCCAGGCCCTCGTTGTTCTGCGCGTTGGCGGCAGCGCTCGCGATCACCTTGGCGACCGGCTCGCTGGCGGCCTGCGGCGCCCACCGCAGGATGTCGAGGGCTTCCTCGACGCTCTTGCCGCGGACCAGGTCGATGACGCGGCGGGCCTTGCTGGCCGAGATGCGCACGAAGCGCGCCTTCGCCGTCGCTGACGGATATTCAATCGTGGTTGTCATCGCCGCTTGCTCTTCCGGTCGTCCTTGATGTGACCCTTGAACGTGCGCGTCGGGGCGAACTCGCCCAGCTTGTGCCCGACCATCGCCTCGGTGACGAACACCGGGACATGCTTGCGGCCGTCATGCACCGCAAAGGTGTGCCCGATGAAGTCCGGGATGATGGTGGACCGACGCGACCAGGTCTTGATGACCTGCTTGGTGTTCTTCTCGTTCTGTACGTCGACCTTCTTGAGCAGATGGTCGTCGACGAACGGACCCTTCTTCAGGCTGCGTGGCATCGCTATCTACTCCTAGCGCTTCTTGCCGGTGCGCCGGCGACGGACGATGAGCTTGTCGCTCGGCTTCTTGGGCTTGCGGGTGCGGCCCTCGGGCTTGCCCCACGGGCTCACCGGATGACGACCACCGGAGGTCTTACCCTCACCACCGCCGTGCGGGTGGTCGACCGGGTTCATCACGACACCACGCACGGTGGGGCGCTTGCCCTTCCACCGCATGCGGCCGGCCTTGCCCCAGTTGATGTTGGCCTGCTCGGCGTTGCCGACCTCGCCGACGGTGGCGCGGCAGCGCACGTCGACGCGGCGGATCTCACCCGACGGCATACGCAGCGAGGCGTAGGTGCCTTCCTTACCCAGCAACTGGATGCTCACACCGGCCGAACGGGCCAGCTTGGCACCGCCGCCGGGACGCAACTCCACGGCGTGGATCACGGTGCCCGCGGGGATGTTGCGCAGCGGCAGGTTGTTGCCGGGCTTGATGTCGGCGTTGGCGCCCTGCTCGATCACGTCGCCCTGCTTGAGGCCCTGCGGCGCGATGATGTAGCGCTTCTCGCCGTCCAGGTAGTGCAGCAGCGCGATGTTGGCCGTGCGGTTGGGGTCGTACTCGATGTGCGCGACCTTGGCGTTGACGCCGTCCTTGTCGTGGCGACGGAAGTCGATGACGCGGTAGGCGCGCTTGTGGCCACCACCCTTGTGGCGAGTGGTGATGCGGCCGTGAGCGTTACGACCGCCCTTGCCGTGCAGCGGGCGAACCAGCGACTTCTCCGGAGTCGAACGAGTGATCTCGGCGAAATCGGAGACGCTGGCACCGCGACGACCCGGGGTCGTCGGCTTGTACTTGCGAATTGCCATGATTCTCTAGGTCTCTCTGCCGGCTAGGCCGGCGCTCCGAACAGGTCGATGGGCTTGCTGCCTGCGGCCAGCGTGACGATCGCGCGCTTGGTGCTCTTGCGCGTGCCGAAGCCGGAGCGGGTGCGCTTGCGCTTGCCCTGACGGTTGGCGGTGTTCACCGAATCGACCTTGACGCCGAAGATCTTCTCGATCGCGATCTTGATCTGCGTCTTGTTCGAGTCCGGGTGCACCACGAACGTGTACACGTTGTCTTCGATCAGCCCGTACGACTTCTCCGAGATGACCGGAGCCAGGATGATGTCGCGGGGGTCTGTAACCGTTGCCATCAGACCGACGCTCCTTCTTTCGTATTCGCGCTGATGTAGGCGTTCAGGGCCTCGACCGAGAACACCACGTCGTCGGCGTTGAGCACGTCGTACGTGTTCAGTTGATCCGGCGAGATCACGTGCACGCCGGGCAGGTTGCGCACGCTCTTGGCGCCCACCTCGTCGGTGCGACCGATGACCACGAGGACCTTCTTGTTGTCGGTCAAGCTGCCAAGGAACGTCTTCGCGCTCTTGGTCGACGGGGTCTGCCCCTCGATCAGCTCGGTGACCGCGTGGATCCGCTCGTTGCGGGCCCGGTCCGAGAGCGCACCGCGCAGTGCGGCGGCGATCATCTTCTTCGGGGTCCGCTGGCTGTAGTCGCGCGGCTGCGGCCCGTGCACGGTGCCACCACCGGTGAACTGCGGCGCGCGGGTCGAGCCCTGGCGGGCGCGGCCGGTGCCCTTCTGCCGGTACGGCTTCTTGCCGCCGCCGGAAACCTCACCGCGGGTCTTGGTCGCATGCGTGCCCTGCCGCTTGGCGGCCAGCTGCGCGGTGACGACCTGGTGCATCAGCGCGATGTTGGGTTCGACGTCGAACAGCTCGGCGGGCAGCTCGACAGAGCCGTCCTTCTTGCCGGCCGGCGTCTTCACGTCAATTTTGAGAGTCATTACTTCTCGCCTCGCTTGATTGCGCTGCGGACAACCACCAGACCACCGTTGCGTCCGGGGATGGCGCCCTTGATCAACAGCACGCCGTTCTCGGCATCGACCTTGTGCACCTTCAGGTTCTGCGTGGTCACCTTGTCGTTGCCCATACGGCCCGACATGCGGGTGCCCTTGAACACGCGGCCCGGAGTGGCACAGCCACCGATCGAGCCGGGACGGCGGTGCACGGCCTGGGCACCGTGCGCAGCACCCTGGCCACGGAAGCCGTGACGCTTCATGGTGCCGGCGAAGCCCTTGCCCTTGCTGGTGCCGGTCACGTCGACGTAGGCACCGTCGGCGAAGATCTCGGCGGTCAGCTCCTGGCCGATTTCGTAGTCGGCCGCTTCTGCTTCGTCGGCAAGCCGCAGCTCGGCGAGGTGCCTGCGGGGGTTGACGCCCGCGGCGGCGTACTGGCCGGCGACGGGCTTGTTGACCTTGCGCGGGCTGATCTCGCCATAGGCGAGCTGCACGGCGCTGTAGCCGTCGCGCTCGGTGGTACGGATACGGGTCACCACGTTGGGGCCGGCCTTGACGACCGTCACCGGGACGACTTTGTTGTTCTCGTCGAACACCTGCGTCATGCCCAGCTTGGTGCCCAAAATGCCTTTTCTAGCCATTTTTCTCGGGTCTCCTACTGGATGTTGACGTCGACACTGGCCGGCAGATCGATGCGCATGAGAGCGTCAACGGTCTTGGGCGTCGGGTCGAGGATGTCGATCAGCCGCTTGTGGGTGCGCATCTCGAAGTGCTCCCGCGAATCCTTGTACTTGTGCGGGGACCGGATAACGCAGTACACGTTCTTCTCGGTCGGCAGCGGCACAGGGCCCACCACACTGGCACCGGTACGGGTGACCGTTTCGACGATCTTGCGCGCCGAGGCGTCAATGGCCTCATGGTCGTAGGCCTTGAGCCTGATGCGGATCTTCTGTCCCGCCACGCTTCTCCTACCTCGCTCCTGCTTCGTACATCGGCCGGCCTTGCACGGATTCCCATGGGAAACCCATTCGGGCCTGGTGCCCGGCGCGGTTTGCGCCGAGAATTGCCGCCGCTGTTTACCTGTCTGTGGTCCACCGATCCCCGCGGTCGGGCGTGTCGCCCTCACGCACACTCGTCCGCGTCGGAAAATCCGTCACGATCGGTGTTGGAACCGGATGCGCCCGTTTGGGCGCCGGTCGTATGCCCAGCCAGGTGTGCACCCGGCGCAAGGCAACCCGAATAGTATGCCCTAGATCCTGGCGTGCTCCAAATCCCTGATCGAGCCTCGACGAACGGGCCGAACATGGGCACTGTGCACGCAAAACCGCTGTCCAGCGTACAGAGTCCCCACGCTCGGCGTTCGCGCTTATCTTACTGACGAGTAAGGTCGGGGCCGTGACGCAGCAGAGCAGCACTTACCGCGCCTGGCAGCGGTTGTCCGGCAAGCCACTGGGTACCCGCGTGTTCTCGGCAGCGGCCATGGCCCGCGTGCCCTATTTCGCCTCGATCGTGCCGCACGTGGTCCGCATGGAACCCGGGCTTGCCGAGGTGAAGGTGCCCAAGTGGTTCTTCATCTACAACCATCTGCACACCGTGCACGCGATCGCGTCGTGCAATGCCGCCGAGATGGCGATGGGGATGCTCATGGAGGCCACGGTGCCCACGACCCACCGCTGGATCCCCAAGGCGATGAGCGTCTCCTATCTCGCCAAGGCCACCACGTCGCTGCGGGCCACCGCCACCTTGACCGCGCCCGACTTCAGCTCGATCACCGAAGGCACCGACATCGTCGTACCCGTCAGCATCACCGACAGCCACGGAGTCGAAGTGGTGCATGCCGACATCACCACCTGGGTCACTCCTGCCTAGCCCAGATAGGTTCCGTGACCCTCGCGCACGAGGCCCCCGTCGAAGATCAGGACCTCGTTGACCAGTCCGCCACGCTGGTTGCGGTAGTGGATCACCAGAACCGATTCGCCGCGGTAGACGTCGAGCACCTCGAAGTGCAGATCGGGCATACCGGCGAGCGCAGTGGTCCAGTAATGCCGCAGCGCGTCCTTGCCCCGTACGACCCCGCCGCTGTCCGGGAGCACCCGGGCCGCCACCGGTGAGCTGAACAGCACGTCGTCGTGGAAGTGCGCGAGGACGGCATCGACATCGTGGGCATTCCACGCACGCACCCAGTCGTCGGCGAACGTCGACGGCTCCGGTGTCGGCATCAGCTCACCTCTCCTTCAGTCCGGCCCAGAACGGGCATTGGTGCTCGGCTTCGAATCCGTCCATCACCTGACTGCCGTCGGGGCGCAGCGACATCCGCGCGCCTGCGCCGTCGACGGCGGGCCACGCCGGTTGCCCGTCGACCGCCGGATTGGTGTTGCGCACGAAAGCAGCCCAGTAGTCGATCATCTGCTGCGAAAGAACCCGCTGGGCCGGGTCGAGCGGCGGTGCCCCACCGACGTCGAACAGATAGCGCAACTCAAGCGAGTGGCTTGCGCCGACGGGGAACGGCAAGTTGCGCATGGCTTCCGGGGCAGGGGCCCCGCGGTCGTTGAATTCGTATGCGTAGACGGTGCCCGAGCGGGTCAGCTCGTCGGCCATCCGGTCGGCCACGCACGAGAACTCGCCGTCGGTGACGGCCGCCGAATACGCCTCGGCCACACCGCCGTAGCGATCCGCCGGATAGTGCACGCCGACGGCGCCCGCCGCGGGCCCGAAAGTCTCGGCCAGCAGCCCCGGGTACTCCTCGGGCGTGAACCGCTGCCCCTCGCGCAGGTACCGCAATGCCACGAAGAGCGTGAACTCGTCGCGGTTGGTGCCGATGAGGATGGGTACCCGCGCGGCCCGCCCGTCTGCGAACGCGCCGAGCGGGGCCGACGGCAGCACTGCGGTTCCGGTGACCGGACCGGTCAGCTCGTCACTTCCGATATTGAAGTACCACACCGGTTTTCGCAGCCTGTCCACCGGCAGCGCACGCAAGCAGGCCGCCGCGGCCGCCGGATCGGGGCATCCGGCCTCGGCCGCGTAGTCGATGCTGCGGCGCGTCGCTGTGGCGAGATCCGCTTGAGCCTGGCACGGTGCGCTCATCAGGATCGCGGCTCGGAACAGGCCGGCCGAACCGGGCGCCACCAGGTGATCGCATACCGACATGCCGCCCGCGGATTCGCCTGCCAGAGTCACTTTCTCCGGGTCACCGCCGAATGCGGCGATGTTGTCGCGCACCCACCGCAGCGCCGCCTGCTGGTCGGCCAGACCGTAATTGCCGACATCCCCGTTCGGGCCGAGCGCGGGATGAGCCAGAAAGCCCAGGGTGCCGAGACGGTAGTTGACCGTGACGACGATGATGTCACCGCGCGCGGCCAGCCACCGCGCGTCGTATATCCCGCTGCTGCCGTTGACGAATGCGCCGCCGTGGATCCACACCATGACCGGGCGCCGCTCAGCGGATGCCGGCGGCGTCCACACGTTGAGCGTGAGGCAATCCTCGTCGGAGTTCTTTCCCTGTTCGGGATCGCCGCCCGGGTCCTGGATGCACCGCGGACCGATCCTGGTGGCGTCGCGCTCCCCGGGCCAGCCGGGGGCCGGGGCAGGCGCGACGAACCGGCGCGGTCCGACGGGTGGTGCGGCGTACGGGATTCCGGCGAACAGTCGGTGATCTGCGGCCACGGTTCCGCGCAAGATTCCCGCCGCGGTGTGAACGATCGCCGGGTCCTCGCTCACCGGGGGCGCCGACACGGTCTCGCCCCCGCCGGTGCCACAGCCGGCCAGGATCAGCGTCAGCGTTGCCAGCCACGCGATGATCCAACGCCCCGTGCGCATGAGGCATGAGCCTACTGGCAACAGATCAGGCATTCCCCTTTCGCAAGTGGCGGCCGTCACATAGGGTGAATTTTTGACACCCGTCAAGTAAACAGCCCCGCAGCGGGAGGAGTCCGATGAGCGCGCGAACGATGGTGGACGCCGCAAAAGTCCTGGCCGACCCGAAGGCGTACGCCGATGACGTGCGACTACATGCGGCGTTGACCCAGCTTCGCGCCGACAATCCGGTCGCGTGGGTCGACAACCCGCCCTACCGGCCGTTCTGGGCGATCACGAAACACGCCGACATCATGGCCATCGAGCGGGACAACAATCTGTTCGTCAGCGAGCCCCGCCCCCTTTTGGCGACCGCGGCCGCCGACGACATGGCCAAAGAGCAGTTGGAAGCCGGCATGGGCCTGCGGACGCTGATCCACATGGATGACCCGCACCATCGCAAGGTCCGCGCGATCGGCGCGGACTGGTTCCGCCCCAAGGCCATGCGTGATCTCAAGATCCGGGTCGACGAACTCGCCAAGCGGTACGTCGACCGCATGCGCGAGATCGGACCGGAATGCGACTTCGTCACCGAGATCGCCGTCCACTTTCCGCTTTACGTGATCATGTCGCTGCTGGGCCTGCCCGAGGAGGACTACGCCCGCATGCACATGCTGACCCAGGAGATGTTCGGCGGCGACGACGAGGAATACCAACGGGGCAAGTCACTTGAGGACGGGCTGGCGGTGCTGCTCGACTTCTTTGCCTACTTCTCGACGCTCACCGCGTCGCGCCGGGCCAACCCGACCGACGATCTGGCCTCGGCGATCGCCAACGGCCGTATCGACGGCGAGCCGTTGTCCGACGTCGATACCGCGTCGTACTACGTCATCGTCGCCAGCGCCGGCCACGACACCACCAAGGATGCGATCTCCGGCGGGTTGCACGCCCTCATCGAGAACCCCGGCGAGCTGGCGCAGCTCCGCTCTCAACCGGAGTTGATGGGCACCGCCGTGGAGGAGATGATCCGGTGGACCACTCCGGTCAAGGAGTTCATGCGGACCGCCACCGCCGACACCACCGTGCGCGGCGTGCCGATCGCCGAGGGTGAATCCGTCTACCTCGCTTACGTTTCCGGCAACCGCGACGAAGAGGTCTTCACAGATCCGTTCCGGTTCGATGTCGGCCGCGACCCCAACAAGCACCTCGCGTTCGGATACGGCGTGCATTTCTGCCTCGGTGCGGCACTGGCCCGCATGGAGATGAACAGTCTGTTCACCGAATTGCTGTCGCGGTTGGAGAGTATCGAATTGGCCGGCACCCCTGAGCTTTCGGCGACAACGTTCGTCGGCGGACTCAAACACCTGCCGATTCGTTATTCGCTTCGCTGACCGCTTGCGCTTCCGGCGGCTCGGCCCGGCGGTGGGTAGCCAGGAAACCATCCACCGCCGACCGCACACACGCGGAGTAGTCGAACTCCGGCAGCGTGCTGAGCTTGCCGAGCACGATGGGGCCGAGCAATAGGGCGGCGGCCTGCGTGCGGTCCACCGGCCCCAGTTCGGCTTGCGCGTCCGGGCTGTCGAATATCGCCTCGAACGGCACCGCGTACTGCTCGGCGACCCGCTCGCGCAACGTCCGCACCTCTTGGCTGTCGGACGCGCGCCACGGCAACTGCTCCATGTCGCCGCCCAGCGCGAGCCAGGACATCGCGGTGATGGTGATGGGCGCCTCGGCGATCAGCTCGGCCTGCGCCTGAACCATCGCGATCAGCCGATCGCGCAGCGTGCCGTCCTCCGGAGGCATCGGCGCCGCGGGGATGAGCGATCGAAATGCCGCCGCCAGCAAGTCATTTCCACTCGGAAAGTGCCGATACAGGGTGGCTCTGGCCACGTTGGCCGCCCGGGTGACCGCATCGACGGTGACCGCACTGGGGCCGCCCGACCGCAACAGGGCTGTCGCCGCTTCCAACAGCCGCGCCCGCGAGCGGGCCGGACGTGGGTCAGTGCTGCCCGGGGTCATCGTCCACCACCTCCGCCAAAGAAACAAGACTTACCGTCTCGGAAAGAGACTGTTAGTCTCAAAACTATCGCCTGACGAAGGAGCGCACAGCATGGCCGACGCTCTCGTCGAGTCAGCCCAGGATATAGATCCGGGCATGGCCGAACTGTCGGTACGACAGCGGTACTGGTTGCTGGCCGTTGCCTGCATGGATGTCTCGATCGTCATCTCCTCGATGGTGGCGCTCAATGCCGCGCTTCCCGACATCGCGCGCCAGACGTCAGCCACACAGGCACAACTCACATGGGTGATCGACGGTTACACCCTCGCGCTCGCGTGTCTGCTGCTACCGGCCGGTGCGATAGGCGACCGCTACGGCCGCCGCGGCGCGCTGCTGACCGGGCTCGTGGTCTTTACCCTCGCATCTGCGGCACCGCTGATCCTCGACAGCCCCGTCCAATTGATCGTGGCCCGCGCGATCGCCGGCGCGGGTGCCGCCTTCATCATGCCCGCAACCCTGTCGCTGCTCACCGCGGCGTTCCCAAAATCCGAGCGCAACAAGGCGGTTGGCATCTGGGCCGGGGTCGTCGGGTCGGGCGCGATCGTCGGATTCCTCGCCACCGGCGGTCTGCTGCACGTCTGGGCGTGGCAATCCATCTTCGTGACATTCACGATCGTGGGCGTGGCGATGTTCGTCCTCACGTGCACGGTGCCCTCTTCACGTGACGACGGCGCCGCGCCCCTGGACTGGATGGGCGCCCTGCTCATCGGAGCAGCGGTCGCGATCTTTGTCTTCGGTGTGGTCGAGGCTCCGGCGCGAGGCTGGGCCCACCCGATGGTGTGGGGGTGCATGGCCTGCGGGATAGCGCTGGCCGCTGTCTTCACGATCGTCCAGTTACGGCATGAGCATCCACTGTTGGATGTGCGCCTGTTCGGCAAGCCGGATTTCGCGACCGGTTCGGCAGGGGTGACGTTCCTGTTCTTCGCCAGTTTCGGCTTCTTCTTCGTGAGCATGCAGTACATCCAGCTCGTGATGGGTTACAGCCCGCTTCAAACGGCTTTTGCGTTGTGCCCCTTGGCAGTTCCGGTTCTGGTTCTGGGCGCCACCACACACCTGTACCTTCCGCTGCTTGGGCTGCGGCTGACGGCTTCGGTGGGGTTGCTGCTGATCGCGGTGGGTCTGCTGTGCATGCGGCTGCTCGAACTCGACTCGTCCTACTTCGATTTCGCGTGGCCGCTGCTGATCGTCAGTACCGGCATCGGATTGTGCACCGCACCAACGACTTCGGCGATCATGGGCGCGGTACCCGACGAGAAACAGGGAGTGGCTTCCGCAGTCAACGACACCACCCGTGAGGTCGGCGCGGCGTTGGGCATCGCCGTCGCCGGGTCTATTTTGGCCGCGCAATACCAGCACGTACTGAGGCCCGCGCTGACGTCAGCGCCCGAAGCCGTGCGCGGCCCCGCGCTGAACTCACTCGCCGAAGCCCTCACGGTGTCCGAGCACCTGGGCGCGCAGGGCGTACACCTTGCCGATCTGGCACGCGCCGCGTTCCTGGACGCGACGAACTCTGCGCTGTTGGTCATGGCAGTGGTGCTGGTCGTCGCGGCAACCCTCGTCGGCATCTGGGCCCCCGGCCGCGACGGGCGACAACTGCGATGGCTTCGCCGGATCAGCTCGCGATGAACTCAGCCGCCCGGTGACCGATCATCGCGATCGTGGCATGCGGACCCCGGCTCGTGATGGACGGCATGATCGACCCGTCAACCACCCACAGCCCGTCGATCCCGTGCACGCGACACGTCGGGTCGACCACGGCACCTGGCCCGGTGCCCATCGGGGCCGTGCCGGCCAGGTGCTGCGAAGTCGACCACGACATCCGACCGACTTCCACTGTGTGGCTCACCAATTCGCGAGCCAGCTCCGATCCGGCCCCCAGCGCGGCCACATCTTCGGGCGCCGTGTCATAGCGGTGCTCGATGATGGGCAGCGCCATCGGGTCGGCCGAGGCCAGCCGGACCCGGCCGCGCGAAGACGGCCGCATGAGGGCGACCCCGAGGTGTGGCACCTCGGCGGGGTCATGCTCCGGGCCGTGTACCAGCGCCGAAAATCCCGCGGTGTAGGGCCTGATCTCCACACCATCTGCCGTCGTGAGCACGGCCTCCAACGGCGGGAGGTCATGCGTAGGCGTCCAGGCGACCGGCAGCACCCACTCCGGATGGTCCACGGTCGCCATACCGACTGGCAACCCGGCGACGACGGGTATGCCGAGCTGCTCGATTTCGCCAGGCGGGCCGACGCCCGACAACATCAATAACTGTGCCGATCCGATCGCGCCGGCGCACAACACAATTCGCCCGGCACTCAGAATCTCGCCGTCAGCGCATTCGACACCGACCGCCTGTCCGCCTGCGATCAGCACCCGGTGCACCCGCGTATCGGTCAGCAGCACGAGGTTGGAGCGATGCAGCGCCGGCTGCAGATACGCCCCACCCGGGCCCAGTCGCGTACCGCCGTTGATGTTGAGCGGTACCGCACCTACCCCCGCTGGCAGCGTCGCCGCCGCGTCCGAACCGTTGAGGTCATCGATCCACTCAAACCCCGCGGCCGCGGCAGCATCAACGAAAGATGCTGTGCAACCGTCGAACTCACGCACCCGGCGAACCTTGATCGGCCCCTCGGTACCGTGCAGGGCCGTGTCGAAGTCCAAGTCCGTTTCGATCGCGCGGAAATGCGGCAGCACATCGTCCCAACTCCACCCGGCGACAGCCCACGCATCGAAGTCGGTCGGTAACCCGCGGCAGAAGTAGCCGCCGTTGACCGCTCCCGAGCCGCCGACGACCGACCCGCGGATCAGTTCGGTGTGCCGACGTGGCTGCTCGGTCAGTATGGAGGGATAGTGTCGTACCACCGAACTCGCGGCACCGATCGGAAGCCGCACCCCGTCGCTGATCTGAGCTGCCACCCGCGGGTCCGCCGGCGCCGGACCGGCTTCGACGACGGTGACACGGCAGCCTGGATCCGCCGAAAGGCGTTCGGCCAAAACCGATCCGGCGCTTCCGGCGCCGACGATCAATATGTCACTCGGCAACGGGGGCATTAGCTCCGCAGTTGCGGTTTGAGCGCGCCGAGATGGCGTTCGCGTACCACCCCGGTCCACAGGCCGGTCCCGTATGCGATGTCGTCGAGCCGCTTGAGCAGAACGTGGGTGAGCAGGCCGACCGGTTTGGTGTCGTCGTCTGCGTTGCCGCGCCGGGTGGCCCAGTCCACCACTCCATCGATCACTGCCGCCAGCAGCACCGCGTGGCGGGCCCGCCGGAAGATCAGTGCGGCGATCAGGGCGATCGGCCAGTAGTGCCTGCAGATCGCCGAACACAGCTGGAGCGCCGACGACCACAGCCCATGAGCGGCGACCACCGCGACTTCCTTCGGCTCGGTTTCGATCGCGCTGAGCGAGCGGGCGATGCGCCTGCCGGTGACGACGGCCACCACGAGGGACGCGAAGTAGCCCACGCAGGACCCCATGGCCAGCAGCAGCCACACCATCAGTGTCCAGCTGGAGATCACCAAAGGTGCCGTCTTACCCGGGTGGCGCACCGTCAGCGGAGCCGCCGACGAACCGTAAAATGCCTTGCGGGTGAACCACTTTCGCAGATCGGTTCGGTGGTCGTGGGCGACGAGAGCGATCGGTTCGTATCGCAGACGGGCGCCCGATTCGACGAATCGCCAGCACAGGTCCACGTCCTCACCCGAGTGCATCGTCTCGTCGAACCCGCCGACCGCCACGAGGGCAGACCTACGGCAGATGATGGCCGCGCTCGGCACATACGACACGGTCCCGTACGGCACCACGGGCGCCTCGCGCATGCCCAGGTCCAAGGAGGAGCGCACGGCCTCGTACCGGGCGACCAGGTTGTCGGCGTTGTGCAGGCCGACGATGCGGGGCGCGACGAGCGCCACGGCAGGGTCGCAGAAGTGACCGAGCAGCGCCTCGAGCCACCCTCGTTTCGGCACCACGTCGGAGTCGAGAAATGCCACGAAATCGGTCTCGCATGCCGCCAGGCCGGTGTTGCGGGCGGCCGCGGGCCCGTTGCTGCGGCTGTGTCGCAGCACCTGCACGTCGCAGTGCATACCGGTGAAGTCGGCGGGTGACACCGGTATCGCCGACCCGTCGTCGACCACGATCACACGCAACCCGCGCAAGGCTCCGATCAATCGGTGCAGCCCGGATACGTTGTCGCGCACCGGGATAACAACCGTGACGTCGCGGTGCGACGGTCCACTGGCCGGCCGGGGGTGGGCGACGGTGGCGTCGAGCAAGGTCCGCGCGAGCTGTGCGCTGAGCGCGTCGTGCACTTCGAGGCGACCGCCGTTGAGCATGTTCTGCGCCGTCGGCGCGAGCCTCAGCAAGCGCGTCGGGGACCCTCCGAGCAACGCCGCGCCCTCCCCGAGCACCTTGACTCGGCGATCCACCTGCACGGCAAAACCGTCGGGCAGTCTCGGTCCGGTCATATCAGCATCCCGTTCCGGTCGGGCTGCCACCGCATGATCCGGTCGGCGCAGCCGTTGACCATCTCAGCGAAGATACGCTCCCCCTCGGCCGCCGTGGCAGTCGTCGGATCGCCCAGCACGCCGAGTTCGCTGACGGCCGCGATTCCGCCGCTGCGGAGACGCGGCATGAGCTCGGGCAATGGAGCGGTGTTCCCCTGGACGAGCTCATCGGTCCATACATCACCGGGTGAAATATGTAGCAATACAGATGTTTCGGTATGCCCCGCATGTGCATCGGCGTCGAGCGCGCTGCACGACGTCCAGCCGACGTCGCGCCCCTCGTATCGAAGCAGGGCGACCGCAGCCGCCAATGCCTCCACGTTTCCGCCGTGACCGTTGAGGAAGACCAGCCGCGACGCCCAGTTCGACGCCGACCGGCCGTACTCCACCAGCAAAAGCCGGAGTGCAGCGGTTCCGATGGACACCGTGCCGGGAAAACCCTGGTGCTCGCCGCTGGCCCCGTAACTGACCGCAGGTGCCACGATCCATTCGCCACCGGCAAGCCGCTCGACGACGCCGCTGCTGACCGCGGTGGCGATCCGTGTGTCGGTGTCCAGCGGCAAGTGCGGACCGTGCTGTTCGGTAGAACCAACCGGGATGACCAACATTGGCGACAGGCTTCGTAGCTGCCTCGACGTCGAGTTCCCGAGTCCGCTGGGGAAAGCCACGTGCCGATGGTAAGACGAATTCATCTGGTGTGCGCCAATTGTTGGAGCATGGGCAGCAATTGATTTTCCGGAATTTCTCCTGGGACCGCCCGGCACCACCACGTGTGTCCCTTCCGCCACCCCTGTCACGCGGGGCGAAATGTGCCGGGCGGTTCCGATCAGGAGCCCGACGCGGGTGGCACACCCAGCGTACGGGTGAATCCCTCCGGCACGAGGATGTCCTCGGCCACCAGATCATGGATCGACGAACGGCCCAGGCCCATGAGTGCCGAGTCGATCCCGCCGCGCAGGATGTCGAGCACATTCTCAACCCCGGCCTGCCCCTCGGCGGCCAGGCCCCACAGGTACGCCCGGCCGATCATGACCGCCCTCGCACCCAGCGCCACGGCCTTGACCACGTCACTGCCGCGCCGGATACCGCCGTCGAGCAACACCTCGATCTGGTCGCCGACCGCGTCGGCGATCGCGGGCAGAGCACGGATCGATGCCGGGGTGCCGTCGAGGTTGTTACCGCCGTGGTTCGATACGGAGATCGCCGAAACACCAGCGTCAACAGCACGTTTGGCATCGTCGACGCGCATCACGCCCTTGAGCATGAACTGCCCGCCCCACAGCTCGCGCAGCCAGGCGATATCTTCCCAGGTGGGCGGCGGGGTGCCCATCCACTCGCCGTAGGCGTTGAAGAACGGCGGACCCGCCTCACCGCGCGCGGCCTGGTTGGGCACCCGCAGATTCGGCGGACGCAAGGTCTTGCCCCATTGCCAGAGCCACCGCGGCTTGGTCACCGCCTCGGGCATCATCTTGATCATGGTCGGCAGATCCATCTTCTCGGGGATCTTCGGGCTGCCCCAGTCCCGGCCGTGCGAGAAGCTCCAGTCGGTCGTAACGATCAGCCCGACCGCTCCCGCGGCGCGCGCCCGCTCGGCGCGGGCCGCGATCGCGTCGCGATCTCCGAGCCAGTAGATCTGGAAGAAGATCTTGTCGTTGACTGCCACGACGTCTTCGATCGGCTTGCTGGCAAACGATGAAAGACCCATCGCCGTGCCGCGGGCCGCGGCCGCCCTGGCAACCGCGACCTCGCCGTCGGGATGCACGGCCTGCACGCCCGTCGGCGAGATGATCACCGGCATCGAAATCTGTTGGCCCATCACGGTGGTGGCCATGTCCCGCTTCTCCGGAGCACCGATGACGTGCGGCGCGAAGCCGAGTTCGGCGAACGACTCGACATTGTCGGAGACCGTGATGCCCTTCTCACTGGCCGCGAGCAGCGCGGAGTAGGCCGACTTGGGCAACCGCTTGCGTGCGCGTTGCTGCGCGATCGCGACGGTCTCGAACCAGGTATCTCGTGCCATGGGTCTACACCGGACTTTCGTTACAGAATCGGGCCGGGGGTTTGGTCAGCAGCTTCAGCGCCACCGGACCCTGTTTGGTACCCCGGGAATGGTCGCCGCTGGGCTTGGGCTTCACCCGCTCCTGTGCGAGCGCAGGCGCACCCCAGCCCTCGACGCACTCGGGGTCGGGGCCGTCCAGTGGCAAACCGGTGAAGAACTTGGCCGCCATGCACCCGCCACGGCAGCTGTCGTAGTGCGCGCAGCTACTGCAGGCACCGGCCGACTGCGGCTCACGGAGTTCGCGGAACAGTGGCGAGTACTTCCATACACTCGCGAACCCGGAGCCGAAGCCACTGTCCTGCAGTATGTTTCCGGCGAGGAACTTGTCGTGGATGGCGAACGGGCACGCATAGACATCACCGACGGGGTCGATGAGACAGACCACGCGCCCGGCACCACACAGGTTCAGCCCGGCGAGTGCGCCCGGCGCACCCAGGCCCGACAGATGGAAGAACGAGTCGCCCGTGAGCACCCCGTCGCCTTTGGCGACCAGCCAGTCATACAGCTGACGCTGCTGATCGGCGGTCGGGTGAAGTTCGTCCCAGGTATCGGCGCCACGGCCGGACGGCCGCAGCCGCGTGATGCGCAGCGTGGCACCGTAACGCGCTGCCAGCGCGGCGAATTCGTCGAGTTGGTCGACGTTGTGGCGCGTGACGACCACCGAAATCTTGGCGTCCTTGAACCCCGCGTTGCTCAGGTTCTCCAGCGCGCGTACCGCCATGTCGAACGAGCCTTTGCCGCGAACGGCGTCGTTGACTTCTGCGTTCGCGCCGTCGAGCGAGATCTGGACGTCGACGTAGTCACTCGCGGCCAGCTTCGCGGCTACCTCGGGGGTGATACGGACGCCGTTGGTGGAGAACTTGACCCCGACATGGTGTGCGGTGGCGTAGTCGACGAGCTCCCAGAAGTCCGGGCGCACAGTGGGTTCCCCGCCGCCGATGTTCACGTAGAACACCTGCATGCGTTCGAGTTCGTCGATGATGTCCTTGCACTGCTGCGTCGAAAGTTCACGCGGGTCGCGCTTTCCAGACGAGGACAGGCAGTGCACGCAAGCGAGGTTGCATGCATAGGTGAGTTCCCACGTCAGGCAGATCGGCGCGTCGAGACCACGCTCGAACTGCTCTACGAGCCGCGGCACGGGCTGAACAGAAGTCATTGGCTTTTCCCGGGTATGAGCATCTTCGAGGAGACCAGCACGCTCAGCGCGTGCAGGTAGGGGGCTTGGTTGGCATCGTCGATTCCGGCGGCCCGGCAGGCCGAGCGGGCGTCGGGGTGGTCGGCAAGCGAATTGACCACCTCGACGACCGTCCGGTTCTTCAGGAACGACAGCTTGCGAGTTCCGAAGTGGTACAGCAGGGCGCCGAACGGCTCGGGCCGCACCGCCACCTGGGGGTGCAACCGCCAGCTGGCATCCGGGTCGAACACGACGCCCGTTTGATCAGCCGTGTCGACGACCTGTGCAGCCACGGTCAGTAAACCCCGCACATACCGTCGATCGAAACCTCTTCGACGAGAGTCTCGGTGACGAGCTCGGTCTCGGTCTCGGCGTGCTGATTCGTTTCCATAAACGCTCCCTTTCGTCGCGTAGGGTCTCGACAATTGTGATCGAGATCGCAAGGATATGGCATCGAGTGCCAGAATGGAAGAGGTGGATCTGATGCAGGGATCCGGGCCCCGAGTGGGACGGCGCCGCTCCACGACTCAGGACCACATCGCCGGCGTGGCCATCGAACTGTTCGCGGCACGCGGGTTCGACGACGTCAGCGTCGACGACGTGGCGACCGCGGCGGGCATATCGCGGCGCACGCTGTTCCGGTACTACGCCTCCAAGAGCGCCATACCGTGGGGCGACTTCGACGCCCATCTGCAACACCTGCGCGAACTACTGGCCACCCTGAGCCCGCAGATATCACTGGGCGAGGCACTGCGCGAAGCCCTGCTCGCATTCAACACCTACGCCGAGCACGAGATGGCAGAACACCGCCAGCGCATGCGAGTAATCCTGGAAACCGAAGCACTGCAAGCCTATTCGATGACGATGTATGCCGGCTGGCGCGCTGTGATCGCCAGCTACGTGGCGCATCGCATCGGTGCCGAAGGCAGCGATCTTCTGCCGCAGACCGTTGCGTGGCTGATGCTCGGAGTCGCCTTGTCGGCCTACGAACAGTGGCTCGCCGACGATTCGGTCTCGTTGACCGACGCCATCGCGCAAGCCTTCGAGATCGCGCGGCCGGGCCTGGATGCGCTGGACAATCCGTGAGCGATCGACTGATCAGTTCGTTCGACGTGCAGGCACGCGCGTGCGCAGCCCTGGGTTCACCGATGTACGCCGAGTTGCTGGAGCTCGTGCTCGACGACATCCGATCGTCAGGGATCTTCGCCGAGGTGCTGGCCGGACACGAGGACGACCCCGGACCGTCGGGCCTGGCCCTACGCCTGCTCGGCGGGCTGCACCATCTGGTGCTCGACGGACGCGCGCCCACACTCGCGGCGTGGTACCCCAGCGTCGGGGGCACTTGGGACGCCACCGCAGCGTGGCCCGAGATCCTCGCGACGACGCGGCGCCACACCCGATATCTGCGCACGATGCTCGACCAGCCGCCCCAGACCAACGATGTCGGCAGATCGGCCGCGCTGATCGGCGGGCTGCTGCACCTCGTGGACCGATTCCCGCTTCCGGTACGGCTTTTCGAGATCGGCTCGAGCGCGGGCCTCAACCTGCGCGCCGATCACTTCTTCTACCGCTACCCCGGCGGCCAATGGGGCCCCGCCGATTCGCGGGTCGTCATCGACGATGCGTGGCGCGGTGCCCTGCCGCCACCGGCACCGCTGCTGATCACGCAACGCCACGGCTTCGATATCGCACCCGTCGACGCACGCACCGAGGACGGCAGAATCACCCTGCTCAGCTACGTCTGGCCGGATATGACCGCGAGGCTGCATCGGCTCATCGGCGCCATCGACATCGCCCGAAGGGTTCCGGCCGGCATCGACCGCATGCCCGCGGTGCAGGCGGTCTCGCGGCTACGGCCGGCTCGCGGGACATTGACCGTGCTGTGGCACTCCGTCACCTGGCAATACCTCAGCGCAGCCGAACAGCAAGCCGTCGAAACTCGCCTGAACGTCCTCGGGTCGGCCGCCACGGCAGACACCCCGTTCGCGAGGCTCACGCTCGAACCGCAGCGCCGAGCACCGGGAGCAGCGCACGAGTTCTTGATCCGCGCGCGGTACTGGCCGGACGGCACCGAGAGGATCCTGGGTGCCTGCGCACCGCACGGCCCGCCCGTGCATTGGGAATGACTACCACGCACAAGCCAGCGCCGACGGAGTCGTCGGACTCAGCGGCTCGGTCAGCATGATCGGCGCCTGCGCCATGAAACGTGGTGTGTCACCGCGGTGCTCGTCGGCCGCGTGCACCGTGAACGGGTGCACGAGATACATGTCGCCAGGGCGGCCCGTGACAAGGGCGACCGGCCGGGCGGCACTCGCGTCGTCCACCAACTTGCCGGAGTCGGCGAACTCGACCCGCTCCTCGCCGAGTACAGCGGCGACGTCTCGGTGCGAACCCACCCTGACGCGCGTCGGCGCGTCGTCGGGTCCCACCTCCGACAACAGCGTCAACAGCAGCATCGTGTGCGGCCTGCCGCTGATGACCCAATGCTCGGGAGTAACCGGTGTGTTGAGGTCGATGTGCCAGCCCCGGTCTTCGGCAGGCGGCGAGACCGGGAACCGGATCGGGATGTTGCCGAGCGCACGCCGTGGCACCCAGCCGCCCGGCCCGCAAATTCGATCGAGAGCAGCCGTTAGCACCGGGCTGCCGGCGAGCCGACCGAAGGGCCCCTGACCGGTCAGATCGGCCGCCCACACCACAGGCTGGGTCCAGGCTGCGGGTTCATCCGGCGACAACCCGATCTGCTTCCACAGGAGATCTCTTGCCGCGTCGGCGGTCTCGGCCGGAGCTGCCTGCTCGACCTTGACAAATCCGTCGCGGGTGAATTCGTTGACGTCGATCACTTTCACCACATTGGCCTATCCAGGTTGGGCAAGCGAACGATTTTCCGCAGCGTCTCGCTAATATCTAGTTCACAGCTGACGTTGATACGTTCGGGACGTGACAACGCTTCAGCCGGAGGCACCAACAAGCCGGGCCCGAATCGCCATGGCATCGATGATCGGCACCACGATCGAGTTCTACGACTTCTACAGCTACGCGACCGCTGCCGTTCTGGTCTTTCCGCAACTGTTCTTCCCGAAGGGCAATGCCACCACGGCGCTGCTCGCCTCGCTGGCAACATTCGGCCTGGCATTCGCGGCCCGCCCCCTCGGCTCAATCCTGTTCGGCCACTTCGGCGATCGGCTCGGGCGCAAGACCACGTTGGTGGCCTCGCTGTTGGTGATGGGCTTCGCGACCTTCGCGATCGGTGTCCTGCCCACCTACCATCAGGTCGGGCTGCTGGCACCGGCACTGCTGGCGCTGATGCGGTTCACCCAGGGCCTGGCACTCGGCGGGGAATGGAGCGGCGCGGCCCTGCTGGCCACGGAATCCGCGCAGTCAAGCCGTCGCGGTTGGGCGGCCATGTGGCCGCAGTTGGGTGCACCGATCGGATTTTTGCTCGCGAACGGCATTTTCCTGGTGCTCCTGTCGACGCTCGGCGGGCCGGGAGGTGCGTTCTACACGTGGGGTTGGCGCATCCCGTTCCTGCTCAGCGCCGTCATGGTGGCCTTCGGCCTCTACGTGCGGTTGCGACTCACCGAGACACCCGTGTTCGCACGAGCCGCCGACCGCGGAGAGCGCGTGAAAGCTCCACTGGCTCAGCTCTTTCGACACAACTGGCGGGAAGTCGCGGTCGGCACGTTCGCGGTCGTCGGCATCTTCTCGTTGTTCTACGTCGTCACCACCTGGACGCTGAGCTACGGCACCGCTCCAGTCGCCCCCAAGGGTGCCGGCCTGGGTTTCGGCTACGTCGATTTCCTGCAGCTGCAACTGATCGCGGTGTTGTTCTTCGCCGCGACGATTCCGCTTGCCGGCCGTCTCATCGACCGTTTCGGTCGTCGGCCCGTCCTGCTGCTGACATCGTTGGCCATCATCGTCTACGGGGCGACCTTCGCACTGTTCCTGAGTCCCGGGCACGCCACGCGCATAAGCGTTTTGGCGTTCCTGGTGATCGGGATGACGCTGACCGGGCTGGCTTACGGCCCACTGGGCGCCGTACTGCCCGAACTGTTCCCGACCAACGTGCGCTATACGGGTTCGGGAGTGTCGTTCAACCTGGCAGGCATTCTCGGCGCGGCGGTGGCACCGTTCGTGGCCACCTGGTTGACCGCCCACTACGGCGTCGCCCATGTCGGCATGTACCTGATCGCGATGCTGATCCTCACGGTCGTCGCGCAACTCGCGATGCGCGAAACGAAAGCCGTCACGCTCGATACGGTGCCAGCCGGCTGACTCCTCGAAGTCACGAAAAAACTTCGGCCGAACCCGTCGGAGTTTGGGCGCCCGCGGCGACGATAGGGATGTGAGCGCCGAGACTGACGCTCCGCGAGCACTGCTGACGCTTTACGACGAAGCCCTGCCGGTCGTGTACGGGTACTTCATCCGGCGTTGCGGTGACCGCGGAACTGCCGAGGATCTGACGTCGGAGACCTTCCTGGCGGCGATGGATGCCGCCCGCAAGCCGTCACCGCCGCCGCTATCGGTGCCCTGGCTGATCGGCGTGGCACGCCACAAGCTCGCCGATCACTACCGGCGGCGACACGACCGGTTCAACATCCCGGTGGCCGAACTGCCCGAACCGGTGGATCCGGCCGACGACTGGGATGCCGAACTCGATCGCATCGTGGCCGAAAGTGTTCTGGCAAGACTGCCCGAACAACATCGCACCGTGCTGGCACTGCGCTACATGGACGACTGCACGGTGCCCGAATGCGCTGAGTTGATCGGCCGCACCGTGCACGCCACCGAGGCCCTACTGGTGCGGGCCCGCCGAGCATTCCGAGCGCAATACCCGCAACCGGAGGGAGGGACGTCATGAGAAACAGCCACGATCCGCTGACCGTGCTGAGTGACGGCGAGCTTCCGGTTGCCCCGGATCCAGAGTTCGCCGCCCGGTTGCGCGGGCGTTTGGAATCGGCGCTCACGCTGCCCAATCGAACCGAAGGAGTAGTCATGACCGGCACCGACACCGCCATCGCTGAGCTCAACGAGCCCACGACCACCGCCTCAGCGCCGCCGCGGCCCGCCGCCACATCCACCACGCCGCCCGCCGCGGTTCCGTACCTCACCGTGCCCGACGCCCGCGCCGCAATCGCCTGGTATATCGAGGCTTTGGGCGCGGTCCAAGTCGGTGAACCCATCGTGATGGACGACGGCCGCATCGGCCACGCCGAGCTCTCGCTCGGCGGTGGGGTACTGTACCTGGCCGACGAATACCCCGAGATCGGGCTCAGAGCTCCTGCGCCACAAGCCAACTCGGTGAGCCTCATGCTGCATGTACCGGACACCGATGCCGCGCTGGAACGGGCTCGCACCCTGGGTGCGCACGTGCAGCGCGAACCGTATGAGAACTACGGCGCCCGCAGCGCGGCGATCATCGATCCGTCCGGTCATCGCTGGATGCTGTCGGGGCCCACGACGGGGTCGGCCACGCCGATCCAGCATGGCGACGTCGGCTATGTGTCGGTGTGGGTACCGGACGCCGCCCGCGCTGCCGCGTTCTACGGACACGTGCTCGGCTGGACGTACGACGCCGCCACCGGTCAGGTCACCAACACCAAGCAGCACATCGGCATCTTCAGCGTCGCGGGGAGGCCCACGATGTTCTGCTGCTACGCCGTGACCGACCTGGACGGCGCGCGCCAGGCGATCACCGCAGGCGGCGGTCAACCCGGCCAGGTTCGGGAGTTCGGCTTCGGCACCGTGCTGGACGCCACCGATCCGGCCGGGACACCGTTCGCGGTGTTCGCGCCGGCTCCGGGCACCCCTAGGCCCGAGATGAACGGTGCAGGGCCAGGCGAACTTTCGTACATCACCTACGAAGTCCCCGACTCGACGGCGTTCAAGGCGTTCTACAGCCGTGTGCTGTTCTGGACGTTCGAACCCGGTCGTGTCGACGACGGCTGGGGCGTGCAGGGCAGCCAGCCGATGTCGGGCATGGCCGGCGGCAGCGCCGCTGCGACGACCGTGCCGATGTGGACCGTCGCCGACGTCGAAGCCGCGGTGGATCGGGTACGTGAGGCCGGGGGCACCGTGCTGCAGGAACCCGCCCAGCAACCGTACGGATTCACGGCCATGTGCGCCGACGACCAGGGCAGCCGGTTCTATCTAGGCCAGTTCTGAAGCGATTTGTGCACGTTCAGCGGCGCTCACCGCCGCTGAACGTGCACAAATCGCTAGGAAATAACGTCGGAGATGGGCGCGCCGGCAGCGATCTTGCCGCGGGCCTTCATGACCTTGCCGGGCATACCACCGCCGACGACGCCGACCAGCACGCCACCGCGCTCGTAGTAAGCGAGGAACTTGCGGCCGTCATCCTCGACGACATGTACGACATCGTCGGCCTCAGGCTCGCCAAGGCATTGGATCTTGACGTCGTACTGGTCGCTCCAGAAGTACGGCACCGACACCACGGCTGAGGATTCCCGGCCGAGCAGCGCAGGCACGAGCGCCCGCGCCTGGTCGGCGACGTTGCTCCAATGTTCAACCCGCGCTTGATCTCCCACGTGGTCGCGCCATGACGCGACATCGCCGATCGCCCACACGTGCGGCGCACTGGCCCTCCCGACTTCGTCGCACACCACGCCGTTGTCGAGTTCGATACCGCTGCCTTCGAGCCAGTCGACAGCCGGATGCGAGCCGATGCCCACGACCACCAGATCGGCGTCGAGTTCGGTGCCGTCGCCAAGCACCACCTGCTCCACCTGCTCCGAGCCGCGCACCTCGGTCACTCCGACACCGCACCGCACGTCCACGCCCTCAGCCTCGTGCAGCCGCGTCACCAGGGCCCCGATCGTCTCGCCGAGCACCGAAGCCAACGGCGTCGGCTGCGGTTCCACCAGAACCACGTCGACACCGAGCTTGCGCAGGCTCGCCGCCACCTCACAGCCGATGAACCCGGCACCCACCACCACCGCGCGCCGAGCCTTACCGGCGTCCTGGCGCAAGGCCAAGCTCTCGTCGTAGGAGCGCAATACCCGGATGCCGGGCAGGTCCGGGAATGAGCGAATCCGCTTCGGCACGAGGCCGGTCGCGATGACGAGCTCGTCGTAGCCCAATTCGCTACCGTCGGCCAGCTTCACGGTCTTGGCGGTGGTGTCCACCGACTGCGCCGCCGAACCCAGCCGCAGCGTGATGTCGTTCTCGGCGTAGAACTCGGCCGGCTTGAGCGTGACGTCGTCGGTCTCGGCGCGCAGCACCTCTTTCGACAGCGGCGGCCGGTCGTACGGCAGATGGTCCTCGTCGCTGACGATCGTGATGGCCCCGGCGTACTCCGAACGGCGCAGTTGCTCGGCAGTCCGGGCCGCTGCCAGACCGCCGCCGACGATCACAACGCCCCCGGATTGCGAAGATGAAGTCACGTGGGGTTTTTACACGATGGGCCAGGAGCGTTGTGCGCCACCCTACATTTGCGCCGGTCAATGAGCTGCTTCACCCATGCGCCCGTTCGATGATGTTCGACAGCACCACGATGCTCTCGCTGCGCTCGATGTCGGCCGACGAGCGGATGCGTTCGAGCGCCTCCTCGAGGTGTCGCATGTCCCGTGCCAGCACATGCAGGATGGCGTCGGCGGTGCCGGTCACGGTCGCCGCGCTCACGATCTCGGGTATGTCCACCCACGCCGCGCGCAGCTGATCGGGCGCAATTGTGCCGTGGCAGAACACCTGTACGTAGGCCTCGGTGCGCCAGCCGAGCACGTTGCGGTCGACCACGGTGGTGAAGCCGCGGATCACGCCGTCGGTCACCATGCGGTCCACGCGTCGTTTGACCGCAGGCGCCGAGAGGTTCACCCGCTGGCCGATCTCGGCGTACGTGGCTCTCGCGTGCTCGGCGAGCTCGGCCAGAATCCGCTCGTCGGTCTCGTCCAACCGGTCCATGTCGCCTCCACGCAACAAATTGCCGCGATCCTCAGATTTATGCAACGTATTGATGGATCATAAGCAACAAGCAGTGATTGATTGCGTGATCATGGCTTCATATCGTCGATTCATGACGATTTCCGACGATGTCATGCCCGCTGTCATGCCCACTGACGTCGCCGCACCGCCCCATGCACGCAAATCCAGCACCCGTCACTACGCCATGACGGCACCCGAGCACTTCACCGTCGAATACGCCATCAACCCGTGGATGGACACGTCCACACCCGTCGACACCGAACGCGCGCTGGCGCAGTGGCACGAGTTGCGCGGCATCTACGCCGACCTCGGCCACAGCGTCGACCTCGTGACGCCGCGCGCGGGCCTACCGGACATGGTCTATGCGGCGAACGGCGGATTTCTCGTCGGGCGCACCGCCGTCGTCGCGCGATTCGCCTATCCGCAACGCGCAGCCGAGGCCGACGCCTATGCGGAGTGGATGACCCAGCGCGGGTTCGAGCCGCTGACCACCCAGCACATCAACGAAGGCCAGGGCGACCTGTTGCTCGTCGGGTCAACCGTGTTGGCTGGCTGGGGATTTCGGACCGACCGTCGAGCCCACGACGAGATCGCCGCACTGACCGGGCTGCCGGTCGAGAGCCTCGAGCTCGTCGATCCGCGCTTCTACCACCTCGACACCGCCCTCGCCGTGCTCGACGACACGACTGTCGCCTACTACCCGCCTGCCTTCAGCGACGCCTCCCGCGAACGCCTGCGGCAACTGTTCAGTGATGCGATCGAAGTCGCGACCGCCGACGCCTATGTGCTCGGCCTCAATGTCGTGTCCGACGGAAGGCATGTCGTACTACCCGCCGCGGCCACGGGATTCGCCGACCAACTTCGCCAGGCCGGGTTCGAGCCGATCGGTGTCGACCTGACCGAACTTCTCAAAGGCGGCGGATCCGTCAAATGCTGCACCTTGGAGCTTCATTCATGACCATCCTGGACAGCGTGGGCAACGAGGCCACCTCAGCCACCGCCACAGCGGCGGCGATCGAACTCGACGATCGCCATGTCGCGCACAACTACTCGCCACTGCCGGTGGTGGCCGCGAGCGCCGAAGGGGCCTGGATCACCGATGTCACCGGTCGACGGTATCTCGACTGCCTGGCCGCGTATTCGGCGGTGAACTTCGGCCACCGTAATCCGGAGATCATCGCGACCGCACACGCACAGTTGGATCGACTGACGTTGGTGAGTCGCGCATTCCACTCGGACCGGCTGGGCCCGTTCGCCGAAGCGCTGGCCGAGATGTGCGGCAAGGACATGGTGCTGCCGATGAACAGCGGCGCCGAAGCCGTCGAGAGCGGCATCAAGGTCGCCCGCAAATGGGGCACCGACGTCAAGAACGTTCCAGCCGGACAGAGCAATATCGTGGTGGCCCGCAACAACTTCCACGGCCGCACCACCACGATCATCAGCTTCTCCGACGACGAGTCCGCACGTCGCGGCTTCGGCCCGTACACACCGGGATTCCGCTCGGTGCCGTTCGGCGATCCGGCCGCACTGGCCGACGCGATCGACGAGAACACCGTCGCCGTTCTGATCGAACCGATCCAAGGCGAAGCGGGCATCATCGTTCCGCCCGACGACTTCCTGCCCCGTGTGCGCAAAATCTGCACGCAGCGCACCGTTTTGATGATCGCCGACGAGATCCAGTCCGGGCTGGCCCGCACCGGCCGCACCTTCGCCTGTGACCACTGGGGTGTGGTGCCCGACGTGTATCTGCTCGGCAAGGCGCTCGGCGGCGGTGTCGTGCCGTTGTCGGCGGTTGTCGCCGACCGTGACGTGCTCGGCGTGCTGCATCCCGGCGAGCACGGGTCGACGTTCGGCGGCAATCCGTTGGCGGCGGCGATCGGCAGCACCGTGGTCGCGATGCTGCAACGCGGCGAATTTCAGGTCAAGTCAGCCGAACTGGGCGCGCGTCTGCACGAGCGACTCAGCGGGCTCATCGGTCACGGTGTGCTCGCGGTGCGCGGGCTCGGACTGTGGGCGGGTGTCGACATCGACCCCGCGCTCGGCACCGGCAAGCAGCTCAGTATGGGCCTGGCCGATCGAGGCGTGCTGGTCAAGGACACCCACGGCTCCACGCTGCGGTTCGCTCCGCCGCTGGTCGTCACGGCCGAGGAAATCGACTGGGCCGTTGACCAATTTGCCGACACGCTGAGGCAGGCGCGCCCATAATCGCCTGACCGGCACCTAGGAGGCACGATGTCAGCCCCAGCCACCAGCCTGACGGGACAGATGCTGCGCCGAAGGCCCGTCATCGGGGCCCCGGTCGCCCACGGCGCCTCCGACCACCTGAAACGAAGTCTCGGCACATTCCAGCTGACCCTGTTCGGAGTCGGCGCGACCGTCGGCACCGGCATATTCATCGTGCTGCAGCAGGCCGTCCCCGAGGCAGGCCCGGCCGTCATCGTGTCGTTCGTGCTCGCCGGTGTCGCGGCCGGCCTATCGGCCATCTGCTACGCGGAAATGGCCTCCGCCGTACCGGTTTCCGGCTCCACCTATTCGTACGCGTACACCACGATGGGCGAATTCGTGGCCATGGGCGTTGCGGCCTGTCTACTACTGGAATACGGCGTTTCGATGTCGGCGACCGCGATCGGCTGGGGCGGGTACCTGAACCAGCTGCTCGACAACCTGTTCGGATTCCGGCTGCCGCACGCGCTGACCGCCGCGCCATGGGGTGAGGCGCCGGGCATCATGAACCTGCCCGCCACGCTTCTGATCTTCATGTGCGCGCTGCTGCTGATCCGTGGGGCAAGCGAATCGGCACTGGTCAACACCATCATGGTGATCCTCAAACTCGCTGTGCTCGGCCTGTTCATCGCGGTGGCGTTCACCGCTTTCACGACCGATCACTTCGCGGGCTTCTGGGACAAGGGATTCGTCGGCATCACCGCGGCCGCCAGCACGATCTTCTTCACCTTCATCGGCCTCGACGCCGTGTCAACGGCAGGCGACGAGGTGAAGGACCCACAGAGAACCATGCCGCGAGCGATCATCGGGGCATTGATCGTCGTCACGAGCGTCTACGTGCTTGTGGCATTCGCCGGCCTGGGCACCCAGTCCGCCGATGAGTTCGGATCTGACGAACAAGCCGAAGCCGGTTTGTCGGTGATGCTGACGAACATCTTGCACGGCCAGACCTGGGCCAGCACGATTCTGGCTGCGGGAGCGGTCATCTCGATTTTCTCGGTGACCCTCGTGGTGATGTACGGCCAGACGCGCATCCTGTTCGCCATGGGCCGCGACGGCCTGCTGCCACCGCTTTTCGCGAAAGTGAATCCCCGCAGTATGACCCCGGTGAACAACACCATCATCGTGGCCGTTGTCACCGGCACGCTGGCGGGGTTCGTGCCTCTCGACTACCTGTGGGACCTGGTGTCGATCGGCACACTGATCGCGTTCATCGTGGTGTCGCTCGGCGTGATCATCCTGCGAATCCGCGAACCGGACCTGCCCCGCTCGTTCGAGGTTCCCGGATATCCCGTGACGCCGATCCTGTCGGTCGCGGCCTGTCTGTTCGTGTTGTACGGACTGCCCGCTATCACGTGGCTGTGGTTCGGCTTGTGGGTCAGCGCGGTGTTGGTGTTCTACCTGGTGTGGAGCCGTCACCACAGCGCGCTGAACGACGGCGGCGACGGTTACATCCCCGGCGCGGCCGCCGGCGAGGACGATGTGATGACGACGCGGCCCGAGGATCGCGCATGACGGTTCTGGTCGGCTATCTGGCGGGCAAGGGCGGGTCATCGGCCCTGCACCTGGCCGTCGGCGCGGCCCGGACTCTCGAAACGTCGTTGGCCGTGGCAACCGTCGTACCGCGGCCGTGGATGACGCCGTCGCCGGCGCGCATCGACGCCGAATTCGCCCAGTACGCAGCACAACTGGCGGCCTCGTCGGCGGAACAGGCTCGCGAGCGCATCACCGCCCTCGACGACAAATTGGAGGTCAGCTTCCACAAGTTCGCGCACCGGTCGGTTTCGGACGGTCTGCTGGAGGCCGTCGCGTCGCTGGACGCGGACGCGTTGGTGCTGGGTTCGGCTGCGGACGGCAAGCTCGGGCAGGTGGTGGTCGGTTCGACCGCCGATCGGCTGCTGCACTCCTGCCCGGTTCCGCTGGCGATCAGCCCGCGCGGATACCGCAGGCCGAAAAGCGGTGCGCTGTCCCGGATAACGTGTGCATACCCGGGAACCCGCGAGTCCGTCGGTGTGGTGCGGCGAATCGCATCCCTCACCGAACGGTTGGACACCTCGATGCGGGTGGTGACGTTCGCCGTTCGCGGTCGCAGCATGTATCCGCCGCTCGTGGGGCTGCAAACCGAAGACACCCTGCTCCAGGAGTGGGCCGGTCAGGCGCGGGAATCGTTGCAGCAGTTGAAAACCGACAAGATCGTCCCCGACGACGTCGAACTGGAGGTCGTCACCGGCGACGGCTGGGACGAGGCACTCGACGCCGTCGACTGGCTCGAGGGTGAGATTTTGGCCATCGGCACCACGCCCGCCGGTGTGGTGGCCCGGGTGTTCCTCGGTGAGCGCGCATCGAAGATCCTGCGGCACAGCCCCGTTCCGGTGCTCGTGCTGCCCGGTTAGGCTGCGAGCCTAGGAAATCAGTACTTCATCACGCCGCGGTCGACGGCGATCTGACTGCCCGACAGTGTCGCCGAGCCGTCACCGGCCAACCACGCGACCACGTCCGACACCTCTTCCGGAGTCATGAAGGTCGCGCGTCCCCCGTCGGACTGCCCTACCGGCTGCAACGGCATCGGGGCGAAGCTGTGCAGGTAGCTCGGGTACTTCGCGAACACCTGGGCCATCGCCTCGGGCTCGATCATCGGGGTGTTGATCGAGTACGGGTGGATGGAGTTGACCCGGATGCCGTACTCCCCCACCTCCAACGCCAATGCGTTGGTCAACGCGACCAACCCGTGCTTGGACGCTGCGTAGTGACCGTTGCCCGGGGTCGCCTTGAGACCGGCTGACGAGCTCACGATGATGATGGATCCGCCGTTGCCCGCTTCGATCATCGCGGGCACCGCGGCCCGGATGGTCCGCCAGGTGCCGTTGAGATTCACGTCGATGACGGTGTCGAACTGCTCGGGAGACATCTCGAACAGCCTGCCCCAGCTGAGGACACCGGCATTGGCCACCACGATGTCGAGCCGGCCGAACTGCTCGATACCGTCGGCCACCACCTGCTGTTGGGCCGCCAGGTCGCGGATGTCGACCTCGCGCGCCAGCACTTTACGGCCCGTCGCCTCGACCGCGCTGACCGTCTCGGCGAGCTCCTGCGACGTCGCAGGCGGGTAGGTGATGGTGTCGTCGACCGCGGCGCACACGTCGATCGCGATGATGTCGGCACCCTCGTTGGCCAGCCTGATCGCATGCGCACGACCCTGCCCCCGGGCAGCCCCGGTTATGAATGCCACGCGCCCTTCGAGCGATCCACTGTCTGCCGCCATCACCGGTCCTTTCGTGATCCCCGGCCCAGGCTAACAGCCAAAGTAGAACGTGTTCCAGATCCCTACCAATCGAGTGGATCGCGGATGATCGGGCAGGTCATGCAGTGCCCGCCGCCGCGTCCACGGCCGAGCTCGGCACCGACGATGGTGATCACCTCGACCCCGGCCTTGCGCAACAGCGAGTTGGTGTGGGTGTTGCGGTCATAGGCGAAGACGACCCCCGGTTCGACGGCGACGAGGTTGTTACCGCTGTCCCACTGCTGGCGCTCCGAGTCGTAGGCGGTGCCACCTGTTTCGACGACGCGCAGACTGCCCAACCCCAGCGAATCGGCGACGGTCTCGACGAAGGGCTTGGTGGCCTCCTCGACCTCCACGCCCGGGTCGCTGTCGCTGGGATGCAGGATGAACGGCTCGATCGAATCGACGATGCCCGGATAGATCGTCACGACATCGCGGTCGGCGAATGTGAACACCGTGTCGAGGTGCATGGCCGAGCGCAGTTTCGGCATGCCCGCGACGATCACCTTCTCCGCCGCCTCCGCCGCGAACAGCTCAGCCGCAACCTGCGTGATCGCCTGACGCGAGGTGCGCTCGCTCATGCCGATCAGTACGACGCCGTTGCCGGGCACCATGACGTCGCCGCCCTCGATCGTCGACAGACCCCAGCTTTCTTCCGGATCGCCCCACCACACCGTCGAACCGACGTAGTCCGGATGAAATTCGTAGATCGCCTTCATCAACAGGGTCTCGTCGTGCCGGGCCGGCCAGAACAACGGGTTGAGCGTCAGCCCGCCGTAGATCCAGCACGTGGTGTCCCGCGTGTAGAGCGTGTTGGGCAGCGGAGGCATGAGGTACTCGGTGACACCAGTGGCCTCGCGCGCCAAAGCGCGGTAGCCCGACTGCATCTCGGCCGGCAGATCGCGGATCGACATGCCACCGATCAGGAGTTCGGACAGCCGGCGTGACGTCAGCGAGTTCAGGAAGCCGCGGGTGTCGTCGACCAGACCGAGGCCGACCTCGTTCGCGACGATCTTGCGATCGAGCAACCACGCCCTGGCTTCCGGGATATCCATGGTCTCGGTGAGCAGGTTGTGCAGCTCGACCACCTCGACGTCGCGGTCGCGCATCTTGTCCATGAAGTCGAAGTGGTCGCGGCGCGCGTTCTGCACCCACAGCACATCATCGAACAACAGGTCGTCGCAGTTGGTGGGCGTCAGCCGTTCATGGGCCAGCCCGGGTGAGCACACCAACACCTTGCGCAGCTTGCCCACTTCGGAGTGCACGCCGTAGCTATCTGAAGGATTAGTCATCTCAGTCCTTTCGATCACTTGACGCCGGTCGTCTCTGCCGGGTCCGGCAGATGCACAAGTCCTGTCGGCTCCACCGGATTCGGCAGATCGAGTGTGATCGCGCCAGTCGCCAGGCTCACCACGGCGACAATCGCACCGATCACGATTGCGCCGCAGAGCAACGCCTCGGCGGGCCGGAAAATGCGGAGTCCGCGCTCCCGCCGCGCTATCGCGTAGAGCACTGCTCCCGGCGCATAGAGCAGACACGACAGCAGCAGATGATCCAGGCCTGCCGCGTAGAGCAGGAACAACGTGTACGCCGTGGCCACCGCCGCCACGATCATGTCCGGTACCAACGACCGGCGATCAGCGTACGTCTCCCGCGTGATCGTGAGCTTGAGCGCGTACGCGGCGGCCAGCAGGTAGGGAATCAACGCCAGCGCCGCGGTCAGATCCAGCATGAAGTCCAGTGCATTGGCGGTGAAGAGCACGAGGACGAGCAGCAGTTGAACCAAACCGGTCGCCATGATCAGGGCCGCGACGGGTGCACCGTGAGAGTTGGTGCGGGTCAGAAACTTCGGCATGTCGTCGTTCTTCGCCGGGAGATAGAGAATCTCGGCCGCCATCAGTGTCCAGGCCAGGTACGCGCCAAGTACCGACAACAGCACTCCGACCCGAATGAAGACCGAACCCCACGGACCCACCACCGATTCCAGTACGGCGGCCATCGGCGGGTCGTCGACCTGACCGAGTTCCTCCTGCGGCATCACGCCGTAGGAACACAGCGTCACCAGCATGAACACCGCGAGCACAGACAAGAATCCGATGACAGTCGCGCGCCCGACGTGCTCGCGCTTGCGCGCGAATCGCGAGTAAACGCTGGCGCCCTCAATGCCCAAGAACACGAAGACCGTGATGAGCATCGTGCCTTTGGCTTGTTCGAACAACGCGTTCCACGAGTAGTTCCCGTCGCCGCCCCAGAAGTTCGCAGTGAACACATCGGCCTGGAAGGCGATGACCGTGATGACGATGAACACCAGAATGGGGACGACTTTGGCGAACGTGGCGATCCGGTTGATGATCGCCGCCTCTTTGACACCCCGCAGGATCAGAAAGCAGAACAGCCACACCCCGACCGACGAGATGAGCACGGCCACCACCGTGTCCCCGGATCCGAGCGCCGGAAACAATGCGCTGGCCGTCGCCATGATCAGCACCCAGTACGACGTGTTACCGGCGCAGGCCGAGGCCCAGAATCCGAACGCCGAGTTGAAACCGACGTAGTCACCGAAGCCGGCCTTGGCGTAGGCGTAAACACCCGCGTCCAGATCGGGCTTACGATTGGCCAGTCGCTGAAAGACGAAGGCAAGCATCAACATTCCGGTACCGGCGATCGTCCACGCGATCAACGCGCCCGCGACACCGGACTCGGCTCCGAATCGGCGCGGCAGCAGGAAGACACCCGACCCGATCATCGATCCGACCACCATCGCCGTCAGCGTGGGCAGACTGACTTTCCCGTCAGCCTTCTCGGTCTGTTCCTCGGTCGCGGTCATGGCTCGTCTCCAACTCTGTGAGTAGGCAGCTTGACGATCTTGATCCCGGTGTAACGGTAGACCACGTCACGCAGCGCAGAAGCGATGTTGACAAGGGTGTTTGGCCACGGAGTGCTGTTGACGGCCGGACCGAGTGCACCAGCCAGCAACGATGGGGGAACCGCTCGGGACGCCGGCGTTGCGATCATTTATCGTGTGCCTGCGTTGAATTCAGCCGCACACGCGGCGACGTTACCACCGCCAGATGGCACGGCGGCTACAGATCGGCGATTATCTGTTGCCGCTTGGCGGTGTATTCGGCTTCGGTGACGGCGCCCGTGGCACGCAACGTCTCGAGTTCCTGCAGGCGTTGCGCGGTCGACGGTTCCGGCGGGACCATGAAGGGCGCGGCCGCCGGAGCGGCCTGCGCGGCCTGCGGTGCGGGTTGCGCAGCGGTCTTCTGGGCGGCCGCGCGTCTCACCACTGCCTGCACTTGTTCGCGCGCCGCGGGATTGGCGCGCAGATCGATCATGTTGTTCATTCCGATGTTGTGCGCCTTGAGAATCTGCAGGATCTCCATCAGGGGCTCGGTTTGGCCGGTCAGATCATAGGTGGCGTTGTCCTCGGCCACCGTGAACGTCGCGGGCATCAGACCGCTGATCAAACTGCTTCTCTCCCAGTCGATCCGATACTCGTGCGTGGTCGGATCGACGATGGCGACGAGTCGGCGGTTGGTGATCATCGGCAATCGCGTAACGGATGCGATCACTCGGTCCTGGGTTGCGAACGGCGCAATGCCCGGCCCGGAGATCTGCAGATCGAGCTTCACCAGTGGCTGTTCGTTGATCCGGGTGTTGGTCTCCTGAATGCCGGTGACCTGCGCGAGCGCGAGCACGCCCTGTTGCTCGAGCTGCTGGTTCTTGGCCGCGGCCTTCGACCCGTAGGCCGTGATCCCCAGGGCGATCAGCACATCGACGGCGGTGATCAGCAGCCCCGCCCAGAACATCCACTTCATCATGGGCTGAGCGCCGCTCACGAAGTAGATCGTCAGGAATATGGGCCCGACGATCCCGCACAGCAGAACGAATGCCTGGATACGGACATACCGCCACAATGTGGACATCGCCTGCTCCTGTCGTCGCGCTCGACGCAATCAGCGTAGCGTCGAGCGCCCGGTCAGGCGGGATGTATCAGGTGCCGGCCGGCACCGTTTGGCTGCCCATCGCCGAGCGCGAGGCCAGCTGGTACAGCGTCCAGGTCCAGGGCAGCTGCCCGCCGCCTGCGGTGGCATAGTTGGTATGCACGGCGATCGCGGCTGCCGTCACCTCTTCGGCCTCCGGGTCGTAGTCGCACACGGCGTCACCGAGATTGCACACACTGATCGTGCGGCTTCCGACCGACACCGGCAAGGCTGCCGGGGCGTGAGCCAGAATCGGCCAGTCCTGCGCGACACCCTTACCCGCACCGGGAACGCCAGTGACGGTGCCCAGGTTGATGGTGGGGTCCGTCGGCAACCGGTCGCCGTCGGCAACCAACAGTGCGGCGGCCAGATTGGGGCTTGCTGCCAGGGCATGCAGGTTGCGGTGAACCACCATCGCGCCTTGCGAGTAACCGGCCAGCACCACCGATGTCGCCGGGCACCGCTGGGTGAATGCCGCGTACTGACTGCCCAGCGCTGCCACACCGGTGTCCACGCTGCCCATGAAGCCGCCCCAGCCGAGCAAGTCGCCGTCGGCGGGCACCTCGGTCGCCGGATAGACGACCGCCTCAGCTGTCATGGTGCGGCCGTCTTGCTGCACCAGGCGCGAGAAGTCCTGCAGGGATTGGTAGACCACGCGGCCCATGCCCCCGTTGACCGCCGGATCGGTGCGCTCGCCGGAGCCGGCGACGCCGATCCAGTGCACGTCCGGGCATTCGGGAACCGCTGATGCCGTCGCCGTCGTCAGACCGATCAACGCCGCACCAGCGACTGCCGCGGCGCTGACCACCGCACTAAACCGTCGAAACATCAGCCGAACCCCCTACCCGTGGTGTACGGGTGGTTCATCGCCTCAACGGTCACATGCGTTACATGGACACGCAGCCGGCCGGAGGCGCCGGCCGGTCAGAACGGCAGGCCGACCGCGCGCGTGATGCTCGGCAGCTTGGCGAACGGATCCTCGATCCGCGGCATCTGCGGGGGCGGCGGCATCTGAGGCGGCGGGATCTTCGACCAATCCACCTGCGGCATCTGCGGCGGCGGGATCTTGGACCAGTCCACGTTCGGCGGAGGCAGTTTCGACCAGTCCACCGCAGGTGGCGGTGGCAGGCTCGGCAGACCGGTGCCCGCGGTCGCGGCAGGCCCCAACATCAGCGCGGCAAGGCTGGTCGGTGCGGGCGCGCCGGGATTCTGACGGCTGTTGCTCGACGCGATGATGATGTCGCCCAACACGTCGAGCGCGCCGCCGCCGACCCATCCCGCTGTGCCCGACACAGCGGCGATGACCGCGTCCGCGCTGGGGGCCGCATTCGCCGCGACCAGATTGGGCGCCCACGAGGCGTCCGGTGGGCGGAATCCGGTGTCGAACGAAGGCCAGGAGATCGCGGGTGCCTGCGAATCGCCGGATGCCTCGGCCGTCGAGGGAGAGCCTGGCGCGGCTGCCGCCGGCGGCTTGAACAGATCGGCGACTCCGCCCGTCGAGCTGGTGGCCGGCGCCGCCGACGGGGTTGGCGCCGGTGCCGGCGGAGCCGGTGGTGCGGGCGGCGCGGCTTGCGGTGCCGCTGGGTGTGCGGCCACCGGTTGTGCCTGCGCGGCGGGCCCGGACGCGACGGCCGGGCTCGGGCTCTCGGTTGGCGCGGTGTCCGGCTGCTGTCCGGTCACCCAGATGAGCGCGCCGACCGCGACGACGGCAACGGTTGTCGAGATGCCCGCGATGATGCGCGACGGGCTGAGCTGCCCCTGGAACCGCTCGGCGAGCGTGGTCACCTCCGGGATCGGTTCGGTTACATCGACGTCCACTGATACCTCGACTCGTAGCGATCAACTGTGCGGGCTACTACTTTTCGACAACGCTCCCTCGGCAAACTATCACCGCGCCACGCGAAATTGGCGGCTCCGCGGTCGTTGCGCACGCAAAATTCCCATGTCGCTCGGCTGAAGGTGAGGCGAATCACCTACATCGCCAAAAACAAAGCGGCGCCCACCCCTTCGGGGGGGGGGCGGGATGGGG
>NZ_JBONDW010000025.1:0-82187 GCF_054919535.1 Mycobacterium venezuelense | reverse complement strand
GGCGGACGTGGCCGAACCAGTCGCGGTGAAACTCGTGATCACCGACGAGACGTTGTTGGGCGGTTCGCAGGTGCCTGCCCATATCAGTGGCTATGGTCCGGTGCCCGCGGCGGTGGCCCGCCAGTTGGTGGCCGACGCGGTCGGTGATGAGCGGTCGAAGGCGACGTTGCAGCGGCTGTATCGACATCCCAAAAGCGGGCAGTTGGTGGCGATGGAGTCGCGTGCGCGGTTGTTCCCCAAGGGTTTGGCCGAGTTCATCGCATTGCGTGACGACACATGTCGCACGCCGTACTGCGATGCGCCCATCCGCCACACCGATCACGCCCAGCCCAGCGCCCGCGGTGGTGCCACCAGCGCGGCGAACGGTGAAGGGTTGTGCGAGCGCTGCAACTACACCAAGGAGTCGGCGGGGTGGAAGGTGCACACCTTCGATGAAGACGGGGTACACACCGCGTATTTCGTGACGCCGACCGGTGCGGTCTACCGTTCCACCGCGCCGCCGCTGCCCGGCGCGCGCGAAGAGTTCGAGTGCCCAACCGAACTCATGTTGGCGATCGAATTCGCCAGGCCCCACGCCGCCTAGCCGCGGCGAAGTTAGGGTTGGCGCATGGCCAGCCCGGTGTCGGTGCTCTCTGAGGACGAAAGCTGGCGTCTGCTCGCAAGCGTCGCGCTCGGGCGGTTCGTCACCACGATCGGTACCCGGCTGGAGATCTTCCCGGTCAATTTCGTGGTGCAACGCCGCACGGTGTTGTTCCGTACCGCCGAGGGCACGAAGCTGATCACCGCGGTGATGAGTGACCGCGTGGCGTTCGAGGCCGACGATCACAACATCATCAACGGCTGGAGCGTGATCGTGCGCGGCACTGCCGAACTACTCGAATCGCCCGAGGACATCGCCGCGGCCGAGCGGGCTCAGCTGCTGCCGTGGACCGCGACCGAGAAGCGCCGTTTCGTGCGGATCACGCCGCAGGAGATCTCGGGCCGCTACTTCACCTTCGGGTCGGATCAGACCCAATAAGGCACGCGCGCGCGGTATTGCCGCATGGCGAACGCCGCGAGGATCCAGCCGACGACGGTCAGCGTGAGGACCACCAGCCAGTGGCGCAGTTCCTGATCGGCGCCCAATAGCGGTGCCCGCACGATGTCGAGGTAGTGCAGCAGCGGGTTGAGTTCGACGATCTTGGCCCACGAACCCGCGCCCTGCTGTTGCAGCGTGGCCTCGTTCCAGATGATCGGTGTCATGAAGAACAGCAGCTGCACGAGGGAGGCAAGCAAGGGGCCGATGTCGCGGTAGCGGGTGGCCAGGATGCCGAAGCACAACGACACCCACACGCAATTCAGCACGATCAGCCCGAGCGCCGGTATGACCGCGAGATCGGTCCACTTCCACGGTTTCGGATAGATGATCGCGATGATCACGAAGATGATGATGTTGTGGCCGAACAGGATCATCTGCCGCCACACGAGCCGGTATACGTGCACGGAAAGCGGCGTCGGCAACTGTTTGATCAAGCCTTCGTTGGCGATGAACACCTCGGCGCCCTCGAGGATGGACGCGTTGATCAGGTTCCAGACGATCAGCCCGAGCGTCACATAGGGCAGGTGCTCGGCGAGTTCCAGCTTGAACAGCTTCGAGTACAGCACGCCCATCGCGACGGCGGTGGCGCCGGTCGCGATGGTGATCCAGAACGGCCCGAGCACGCTGCGCCGATAGCGCTGCTTGATGTCCTGCCAGCCCAGGTGCAGCCACAGCTCGCGTTTGCCGAACCCTTCGACCAGGTCGCGGCGTGCGCGGGCAAAGGTCCTGGACTGCGCCGCGGCGTCGGTGAACGTCACTTGTTGCCTTTCCCGTCGCTTCGCTCGTCGCGGAAGAACCTTTCGTTTCTGCCCAACCGCCGCAGGCGAATCCATTCGCGCAGACCCGCAGGGTCGCGGCGCGACACCAGAAAGTACCAGCCGAACCGCACCCACTCCTGCGGCAGGAGCTTGCGCAGGCCTGGCTGCGACAGTAGGTAGCCGCGGTTGCGGTAGGTGAAGAAGCGCTTGGTTTCGTCGTCGGGGTACTGCGTGTGCATGCGCCCGCCGAGGATGGGTTTGAACTCCTCGGTGCCGCACGGATGCAAATAGCTTGCGGTCAAACAGGTTCCGAATGGCAGTCCGGAGCGGACCAGCCTGCGGTGCAGTTCGACCTCGTCGCCGCGCACGAACAGGCGGAGGTCGGGCACCCCGACGGCTTCGACCGTCGCGGCGCGGAACAGCGCCCCGTTGAACAACGACGCGATACCGGGCAGCAGATCGCCGCTCGCCTCGGTTCGCAACTCGTTGACCATGCGCCGCCACACCAGGCCGCGACGCAGCGGGAAGGCCAGCCGCGCTGGATCTTCGAGGTTGCACACCATCGGTGACACCTCGGCCAGGCTGTGTTGCTCGGCGCACGCCAGTAGAGTGCCGAGCACCGTGGCGTCGGCTGGCCTGCCGTCGTCGTCGGCAAGCCAGATCCAATCGGCGCCCGATGCCAGCGCGTGCAGCATGCCCAACGCGAAACCGCCTGCGCCGCCGAGGTTTCGGCGGGATCCGAGGTACGTGGACGGGATGGGTTGGCCGGTCACCAGTTCGCGCACCGCCGGATCGTTGTCATTATCGACGACGATCAGGTGATCCGGGGTGCGGTCCTGGCCGGCCACCGCGTCCAGCGATTTGGCCAGCAGATCGCGGCGGCGGTGGGTGACCACCACCGCGCACACCAGATCAGGGTTTGTCGCTTCCTCGCGCAAGCGCTCGTCAGCCACGCGCGGTTTCCTCAAGCACCTCACGCACATGCCGCGCGGCGTCGTCGCCCTCGTAGGCGCGGACCACGTCCTCGATTCCGCCGGTCATCTTGATGGTGCCGTGGTCGATCCACATGGCCGTCTTGCACAACCGGGCCAGGAATTCGTTGGAATGGCTTGCGAACACCAGGATTCCGGATCGCTCCACCAGATCCTGCAACCGCGTCTGCGCCTTCTTGAGGAACTCCGCGTCCACCGCGCCGATGCCCTCGTCGAGCAGGAGGATCTCGGGGTCGATGCTGGTCACGACACCCATCGCCAACCGCACCCGCATGCCGGTTGAGTACGTGCGCAGCGGCATCGACAGGTAGTCGCCGAGTTCGGTGAACTCGGCGATCTCGTCAACCTTGGCCAGCATCTGCTTGCGGGTCTGCCCGAGGAACAGGCCGCGGATGATGATGTTCTCGAACCCCGAGATCTCCGGGTCCATCCCGACACCGAGGTCGAACACCGGTGCCACGCGGCCGGTCACGGTGGCCGAGCCGCGGGTCGGTTCGTAGATGCCCGACAGCAGCCGCAGCAGCGTGGACTTGCCCGCGCCGTTGTGCCCGACGAGCCCGACGCGGTCACCCATCTCCAGCGACATCGTGATGTCGCGCAGCGCCTCGATGACGACGACGTTCGACTCGTTGCGCCCGATCGCGCCGCCGGCCTTGCCGAGGAACGCCTTCTTCAGCGACCGCGACTTGGCGTCGAAGATCGGGAACTCCACCCACGCATCGCGCGTGGAGATGTGCGGATCAGACACCGGCGACCTACAGGTACTGCCCGGTGCCAGGGTGCGACGGGCCACCGCGCTGGCCACCCGGGACCTGCAGTCCCGGCGGGAGCGCTCCCTGGCGCATCTGCTCCAGCTGCGCGCGGGCCGCCATCTGCTGGGCGAACAGCGCCGTCTGGATGCCGTGGAACAAGCCCTCGAGCCACCCGACCAGCTGGGCTTGCGCGATACGCAGCTCGGCGTCGGACGGAGTGTTGTCGTCGGTGAACGGCAGCGTCAGACGCTCCAGCTCTTCGCGGAGCTCGGGTGCCAGGCCGTCCTCGAGCTCGCTGATGCTGGTCCGGTGGATCTCCCGCAGCCGGTTGCGGCTCGCGTCGTCGAGCGGAGCCGCGCGCACCTCCTCGAGGAGCTGCTTGATCATCGTTCCGATGCGCATGACCTTCGCCGGCTGTTCGACGAGGTCGGTGAGCGACTTGCCGTCAGCGTCCGCGTCGGCGTCGGTGTCGCCGGCAGCGCCGGTAAGGATCTCGATGTTGTCGTCGTCCGGATTGATGGTCATGGCCTTCCAGTCACTTGTCGTTGTTCGGTTGCTCGTCCCCGCGCCAGCGGTAGATGCGGTCCTCGCCGTTGTCGTAGATCTTCTCCCACGACCGTGAGGTATCTAGCGACACTAGCCCGTCCGGCATGACGAACCCGCGGACCACCGGGCTGCTGGTGATCACATAGCGGATGTTGAGCGCTCGTACCGCTTCAGCAACCCGCGGGTCGGTGTCGGCGTCATCGGCGTATGCCCAGAAGATGAACCGGTTATACCCGGGTCCCTGCTGCACCGGATAGTCGTAGTGGGTCCACAGCGGGTGCAGATCGGCGATCGCGTACATCCATGCGGTGCCGTCGGTGTTGGCGTTGCCGATCAGCGTCGTGCCCGCGTCGGGCAGTTCGGCGAGGAATGCGAACGCCTCCAGATCCTTGGCGTCCATGATCACGGAGTCGTATTTCTCACCGAACAGGAACTTGTGGCGCGGGAAATAGTGCCAGGCGCTGACGATGCAGATCACTGCCAGGGCGACGCCGGTGACGCTGAACCACGTCGCGTCACCCCCGCGCCCGGCCCGCCGCCGGACCAGCGTCACTGCGGCTGCCACCGCGGTGAACACGGCGATACCGGCGACCGCGGCCAGCAGGAGGGTCACGACCGCCGACAGCCGGCGTGGGTCGCTGTAGAAGAGATCGCTGAACAGTCCGGTGAGGGCGCCGACGGGTCCGCCGAAGGGTGCCGACGAGTGCACGATCGACACGACGAGCAGCACCCATACCGCGAGAAGCCACCAGATGCGTTTGGCGATCAAGTACACCGCTCCGCCTGCGGCCGCGACGATCAGTGCCCACTGGATCGGGAAGTCGTTGAGGTGGCGCGTGTGCTGCACGACGGCGTCGATCAAACCGCGCTTCTTGCCTTCGTGCGTGACGAACTCATGGCCGACGATGATCTCCGCCTGCTGCAGTACGCCCAGAAACTGGGGGAGCAGCAGCGCAACGGTCGGTGCGCCCACGATCAGCAGCGTGCCGAGGTCCGCCAACCGCCCGCGTACTGGACGCCACAGCGCATCGAACAACCACCACGCACCGACCAGCAGAACCGTCACGACGCCGCCGGTGATGTGCACCGAGAACACCCCGAGCAGGGCCAGCACTGCCAGCGGGATCCGGTCACGGTGGCGCACGGCGGATGTGACCAGCGCGAAGGTGGGTACCGCGATGCCGTACGCGGCCATGTTGGGCATCGACGCGGTGTCGAACTCGACGTAGGGCAGCGCCGTGAAAGACGCCGACAACGCGGCCGCCGTCGCAGCCGCACCCGCGGTCCACCATTGCGAGGCATGGCCGCGCACCAGGTGCCAGGTCAGGATGCCGGCGCTGGCGGGGATGAGCCACACCGCCGCGGTGACCGAGCTGACGGTGTAGGCGGTCGTCGGCGCGGCTCCTGTGAGTTGACTGAAAATCGCGGCGAGGGCATGGAACGCCGACGGGTAGTAGAGCGCCTCGTGGGTTTCGACGTTGCGAAGTTCGCCCATGTGCGTCGGAGACGCCTGACCGGTGTCGAGAATGAACCGCACGGTGTTGGCGTGCCAGACGGAATCCCAGTTGCTGGGAATGGACTGCCAGTGCGCTATGCCTGCCGCGGCCGCCGCGAAGGTCAGCACCGCACCCAGCGCCACGCCCAGCATGACCACCAGGGCCGGGCCCCGGGAGACGGCAAGTGCCTCGGCGTCGCGGTCGCGGTAGCGGGCAAACATCCGCCGCACCGCCGCGGAAACGCCGCTGATGGCGATCACAGCAAACAATGCCGACCACAAGTTCCACGGCACGCCGAGCGCGCCGAATGGAACGATTGCCAGCGCGACGAGCCCGTAGGTCAAGGCCGGGCCCACTGCGGCAGCGGTCGGCAAGGTGAGCCCGCCAGCCCGTCCGATTACGGCTCCGGGGATAACCAGCAACAACAGTGCGATTAGCACTCCGAACCCGAAGCCCACTGGACTAGTATGGCTGCCCAGGGCGACCCGGTCCGAGCATGGCCTCGGTAGCGGAAACGCGCGGTCGGGCGCCCACCAAATCGTGTCGGTTTGTGATATTTGCGGACGCTCTAAGGTGGCTGGCATGGCATACGACGTCGCCCGGGTGCGTGGCTTGCACCCTTCTCTGGGCGATGGATGGGTGCATTTCGATGCGCAGAACGGCATGTTGGTACCCGACTCGGTCGCTACGACGGTCTCGACCGCATTCCGTGGCTCGATGCCGACCGCGGTCGGACCGCATCCTTCTGCGCGCCGCAGTGCCGCCGTCCTCACCGCCGCCCGCCAGGCGGTCGCCGATCTGGTCAACGGGGATCCACGCGGCGTGGTGCTCGGGGCTGACCGGGCCCACCTCCTGACCTCACTGGCAGAAGCGTCCTCGGCGCGGGTCGGCCTCGGCTACGAGGTGGTGGTGACGCGGCTGGACGACGAGGCGAATATCGCCCCGTGGCTGCGCGCCGCGAATCGTTATGGCGCCAAGGTGAAGTGGGCCGAGGTCGACATCGAGAACGGTGAGTTGCCGGCCTGGCAGTGGGAAGGGCTCATCGACAAGCCGACCCGCCTGGTGGCCATCGCGTCGGCATCATCGACCCTCGGTACCGTCACCGATCTGCGCGAGGTGACCAAACTGACCCATGAGGTCGGTGGCCTGGTGGTGGTCGATCATTCCGCAGCCGCGCCCTATCGACTGCTCGATCTCGACGACATCGATGCCGACGTCGTCGCGCTCAACGCGGTGCTGTGGGGTGGTCCGCCGATCGGTGCCCTGGTGTTCCGTGATCCATCGCTCATCGATTCGTTCGGCTCGGTGTCACTGAACCCCTACGCCACCGGCCCCGCGCGCCTTGAGATGGGCGTACACCCGTTCGGCCTGCTCGGCGGCGTTGTCGCGAGCATCGAGTACCTGTCGAACCTCGACGAGTCCGCGAACGGAACCCGGCGCGAAAGGCTCGCTGTCTCAATGCAATCGGCCGCGGCATACATGGGCCGGCTGTTCGAATACCTGCTCACGTCACTGCGGTCGTTGCCCTTGGTGATGGTGATCGGAAACCCGGAGACCCGGATTCCCGTGCTGAGCTTCGCGGTGCGCGACGTGCCTGCCGAGCGCGTGGTGCAGCGCCTGGCCGACAACGGGATCCTGGCGATCTCCAACGCCAGCTCCAGGGTGCTCGACGTGATCGGCGTCAACGACATCGGCGGCGCGGTGACCGTCGGGCTCTCGCATTACTCGACCACGGCCGAGGTCGACCAGCTCGTGCGCGCCCTCGCGTCGCTCGGTTAGACCGTCAGCAGGATCTTGCCCGACACCTCGCCGGAGGCGAGCATTTCGTGGGCTCGCTGAGCCTGCTCGATCGGCAGTTCCGCGCCGATGATCGGCTTGACGCGGCCCTCGGCGATCAGCGGCCAGACGTTGTCGCGCACCGCCGCGACGATCTCGCCTTTACCGCCGGGACCGTCGACGGGCCGGGGGCGCAACGAGGTCGCGATGACGCCCGCGCGCTTGGCCAGCAGCTTGCCGATGTTGAGTTCGGACTTCACGCCGCCCTGCATGCCGATGATGACGAGCCGACCACCGAACGCGAGTGCGTCGACGTTCCGATCCAGGTACGCCGCGCCCATGATGTCGAGGATCACGTCCGCGCCGTTCTCGGACCGCAGCCGTTCGACGAAATCCTCGTCTCGGTAGTTGATCGTGATCTCGGCGCCCAGTTCACGGCACAGCTCAAGTTTGTCGGCGGAGCCGGCGGTGACGGCGACCCGCGCGCCGATCGCGCGGACGACCTGGATGGCGTGGGTGCCGATGCCGCTCGCGCCGCCGTGCAACAGGACGAGATGGTCCGCGGACAGCCCGGCCGTCATCACGAGGTTCGACCAGACGGTGCACGAAACTTCCGGCAAGCCGGCAGCATCGCGAAGACTGACGCCCTCGGGCACCGGAAGCACCTGGGCCGCGGGCACCGAAACATACTCGGCATAGCCGCCCCCGGCCAGCAATGCGCATACGGGTTGCCCGATCGACCATCCGGTGACACCCGCGCCAAGTGCCGCGATCGTGCCGGAAACCTCCAGGCCGATGATGTCACTGGCGCCCGCCGGGGGTGGATAGTTACCCGCGGCCTGTAGCAAGTCCGCGCGGTTGACACCCGCGGTGTGAACCTTGATCAGGATTTCAGAATTTGCTGCCGTGATATCGGCGACGTTTTCCCAGGTCAGTTGACCGTCCGCGGCGGCGGCGATTGCATGCATTAAATCAACGCTACAACCCTGCAATTTCGGCCGCGCAGCAATACTGACGTCCCTTACGATTGCGCCCATGGAGGGGATGATCGCGGGGCGCACGGCTGGTGACATGCCGGGTCTCGATATCGCCGAGCAGAGGTCGTGGCAGAACTACCTCGACTCGGCCCTGCGCTTGTATGCGACGTTGAATCGCTCGCTTGTCGATGCGCATCACTTGACGCTGAACGATGTGCGTCTGCTCGACATTCTGGACAAGTCACCGACCGGCTCGGCGCGGATGGGGGATCTCGCCGAACGGTTGATGTCGTTGCCCAGCCGGGTCACTCGGCAGATCCGTCGGCTCGAAGTCCAGAACCTGGTGACCAGGTGTGCCAGTCCCGACGACGGCCGCGGCGTGATCGCCACGATCACCGACGACGGTCGGACCGCCGTCCGTGAGGCGATGGTGACCTACGGACAGGGCGTACGCGCACACTTCCTCGGTCGGCTTTCCCGACCACAGATGGCCGCGATGGGCGAGAATTGCCGCCGCATCAGCGCCGCGCTGAAGAACGGAGCGCCGCCCGCCAAGATCGGCCGGGTGTGAAGGCCGTACTCTTGTCGACGGTGGCGTGGCAGAGCGGCCTAATGCACTCGCCTTGAAAGCGAGAGACGGCTAACACCGTCCGGGGGTTCAAATCCCTCCGCCACCGCCAACAACCACCGGTAGCGAGAGCTGCAAGGTCCATGGCGACACTTGTGTCAATAGGTGTCGCCATCACTGGAGCGTTGGCGACACCTATGCCCAACGGCGGCCGCGCGGGCGCTCAGATGATTCTCGAGCGCGGACGCGCCGATGGACTGCCGAGCTTGCTGAACGACGAGGTGCCCTTCCCCGGCGGTGACGATCCGGATATCGCGGCTGAGTACGCGGCGCTAGAGGTGGGCGCGGTGGTGGCTTCGGTGACAGAAGGCGGGCTGACTTACATCGTCGCCGCCGGCGGTGGCACCCTCGCTGTGCTACTACTCGGCTACCGCGGAATTCGATGGCTACGCGCGGCTCACCGCGCTGCGGGGAACGCTGAGCGGGCATCACGTCTCGGGGTAGACGTGACCGCCGTCGGCGGTGTAGCCCTCGACCGGCCGCAGGACGTAGTCCTCACCGATAGTGTCTGTGCGGTAAAAGGTTTCGAAGAGACCGGCCGCTTGGTCGGCAGTGAACACTTCATCCCGGCTGATTCGCTCGATGCTGCGCGGAAGGATGATCTCGACATCACGCTCGGCGCGGCCGGCGCTCGGGTGACCGACGACAGAGCGCACCGAGACGGCGCCGATATCCGCCCCGCCCGGCATGCACAGTTCGACCACCATCGCCTCGGCGGTACCCGCGGCCTGCAGGTAGCGCGACGTCGTGAAATCTTCAGGCGCTCCGAGCGGTGCGCGGGCACTCAACACGACCGCCCACGGATCCGCGCCGTTCATGCTCTCGAGATCGCGACGCATCATGCCTCGATGATGCTCGCGGCTCAGGCCCACCGAAATATCGCGATCAGACTCGTGCAGAACCTGGTAGTCGTGGGTCGGCGCCAGGGTGGCTGTGAATGCCGAATACGCTTCCGGGCCTTTGGCATACGCCGAGAGATACTTCAGCACATCGACAGTCGAGGACATGGATCCGCGCTCACCGCGCGCGATTGCCTCGTCGGCGATGTTCGCGGCTTCGGTGTTGTCGCCGGCGGCGATCAGGGCAGTGACGAGGCGCGTGAGCCCCCTGGACGGGGCGATGCCGTCGTCGGCACGACGCAGCGCCGACACGAAATCGGCGGCGGTGGGATGCGCGGCGATGAAGTCAGCGCGGATACGTTCGAAGTCATCGAGCACCGGATCCCAGTCGGGCTGGTCGGTGGCCGCGACGTCGCGTGAAGCCCGGCTCAGGCGTAGGGGCTGAATCGTGAAGGCTCCGTTGATGCGTCGGTTGATCCGCATCTTCGGGCCCATATTCACGTCGGGAAGGAACGCAGCCCAAAGAACCTCGTCGACGGCCAGCGGTTTGATGGTGACACCCCACGTGATCCGGAGCGCCTCGGAGCCCTCGTGAAAAACCTGCGTGCTGATGGAGGTCAGGTAGACGTCGTCGAGCAGAAATCCTTCCTCGCTGACGAAGCGCATACCGCGGGCACGGCACGCCGGGCGGAACGCGTCAGCCCACGCCTGACGGGCCGATGACCGCGGCATCGAGTACGCGCTTACACGCGCTGCGCGACATAGGACGCGGCTTCGTCCACCATCCCGTTCGTCGCGTAGAGGTTGTGCGTGCCCGCGTCGCCACCGCTCGGTGAGCACACCGGATCGGTGTCGATGCACAGGTCGATGGTCTTGTCCGCGTAAAGGTGACCGATGTTGATCGGCGGGGCGGTGGATTGGACGATGTTCATGAACCCGGTCGACGGCTTGCCGAACAGCGTCACCGCGGCCACGCTGTCGGCGACGTCCGGCGGCATCGGGCCCGTGATTCCAGGGGGCAGCACGAAGTTCGCTGGGACGGCATCCGCGGTGATGTACGCGGCGACCGCGGCGCCCTGCGAGTAGCCGCCGAGCACCGTCTTGGTGTTGGGGCAGTTGGCCGCGATGTCGCGAACTTTGTTACTGGCGTCGATGACTCCGTCGGCGGCCCTCGGAAAGTCCAGGGACGCCGGGTAGTTCACCGCGTACACGTCCATCGACTTGTCACCGAGTTTTCCGCGCAGCGCATCGGCGAACGCCTGCCCGGTGACACCGACGCCTGGCGGTTCGAACGTGCCGCGTGCGAAGACCACCTGCACATCGGGGCAGGGCGGCGCAGCCCCGGCCAAGGGAGCGGCGATCAACGACACGAACGCCAACGCCACAGTCAAAACCCCCGTCGCTACCGCGACAGCCAGCCGCGGCAGACCTGAGCTTGAGCTCATTGTCGACCCCTTGGTCCGGTAGTTCCGATCCAATCGGCTGACCCGACTGCAACTCTGCGCGAGCGCCGACATCGGAATTCTCTAGCACTTCTAACCGTAGGCATCTGTTGCCGCGATCGCACCAATCGAAACGGTTCGATTGTGTGGTTTAGTTCACAGTCGGGCCGCGGCCCGCGCCAACATCTGCACTCCGGAGACGATCTGCGATTCCGTGAGGTTCGCATACCCGAGGATCAGGCCCGGAGGCGCGGTGGCCGGATCGGAGTAACACGGCGCGAGCGGTTCGACCCGCACGCGCAGGTCGGTGATTCGGCGGACCATCGCGTCGATCGGGAAGCCGGCAGGGAACTGCACGGTGAGGTGAACTCCCGCCGCCGCGCCCAGCACCGTTGCCTGGGGCAGGTGCGCCGACAGTGCCTGGAGCAAGGTGTTGCGACGGCTGACGTAGCGCCGCCGCATCTGACGCAGATGGCGGTCGTAGGCACCGGAACTCAGCATCTGGCTGAACGCAATCTGGTCCATCACCGAACTTCCGGTATCGGCAAGGGCTTTGGCGGCCCGGACCGGCGCGACGAGCTGATCGGGCAGCACCATCCAGCCGATCCGCAGACCAGGTGCGAGGGTCTTGCTCGTCGAGCCGAGGTACACCACGCGGTCGGGCGCGACGCCCTGCAACGCACCCACCGGTGCGCGGTCGTAACGGTATTCGGCGTCGTAGTCGTCCTCGATGATCAGTCGGCCATCCTGCGCCCACTCCAGTAGTGCGGTCCGGCGCGCCGCTGACAGCACGACGCCGGTCGGTGACTGATGTGCCGGCGTGGTCAGCACCGTGGCGGCGTTGCCGCCATCCAGAGCCGCGACGTCGAGTCCGTCGGCGTCAATCGGGATCGGAATAGGATCGATACCGTTGTGTTGCAGTATCTTTCGATGTAGCCAGAAGCCGGGTTCTTCCATCGCCATCGGCATCTGCACGCATCGGGCGAGCAGCGCGACGGCCTGGCTCGCTCCCGAGCACAGGACGATGTGGCGCGGGTCGGCAACGACACCCCGGGTGCGTCGCAGGTAGTCGGCCACCGCGGCTCGAGCGGCGGACAGTCCGTGGGGTGTCACGTAACCGAATGCGCTGGACTCGATCTCGGCCAGACCCTGGCGTAATGCCCGAAGCCATGCTTGCCGGGGAAAGCTGGTGAGATCCGGTGAGCCGGGCGCGAAGTCGAGGGCGAAACGGTGCGCGACGTCGGACTGGGGCCGCGACGATTCCGGTGCTGCGGCCACCGCGGCCACCCGTGTACCTGCGCCCTGTGTGCCGTGCAGGAAACCCTCTGCGGTGAGCTGCCCGTATGCCTCGACCACGAGGCGGCGCGACACTCCGAGGTCGGTGGCCAGCACACGCGTTGACGGCATCCGCGCACCTGGTGTCAGCCGGCCCGCGCGAATGGCGTCGCGCAGCCCGTCGGCGAGTTGGCGGTGCAGCGGGGTCTTGCTGCTCCGGTCGAGTTCGACAAGCACTTCGGGACCCGAAGTGGTACCCGAAATCACCATGAAATTGGAGCCTACCCGGAGTCCACCGGCGGTCTAGCGTGAAGGCATGTCCACCACGGCGACAGGGACGCGTTCGCGCTACGCCGAAGTGGTGCTGATCGTGTTCGGGATCTACTCGGCGCTGCTCGGGTTGTTCATGCTCGTCGCCCCCGGCACGTTCTTCGACACGCTCGGCGCGTTCGGCGTCCGCAACGACCACTACATTTTCGACAACGCGTCCTTCGAACTGCCCCTCGGGCTACTTCTGCTCGGTGCGGTGCGTCGGCCCACGTGGCGGGTGCCCGCGCTGGCATTCGCCACCGCGCACTGGGCGCTGCACGCCGTGAGTCATCTGGTCGACACCGGCCACGCCGCGGGCAGGTGGGTCGGCTGGTTGGAAGCGGTCGGTTTGGTGTTCACCACAGTCCTGCTGGCAATCGCGTTGCGCGCCAGCATGTCCGATGAGAAAGCGGGGGTTCGATAGATGCGTGTTCTGGTGGCCGGTGCGACCAGTGTTCCGGGAATTCCATTGCTGCGGGAGTTGACTGCGCGCGGCCACGAGGTGATCGGCGTGACCCGTTCGCCCGCGAAGACCGGCCAGATTTCGGCGGCCGGCGCCAAACCCGTGGTCGCCGATGTGCTCGACGCCGGCCAGATCGACGCTGTGGTAGGCGAATTCACGCCTGAGGGGGTGGTCAGCCTGCTGACCACGCTGCCCAAGCTGGGCCCCATGCGGATCAAGGACTTCGACCCGGCCAAGGAGCTGTGGAGTCGAGGTGCCGGAAATCTGGTCGCCGCCGCCCAGCGTGCGGGCGTGCGCCGAGTGGTTGCGGAATCGGTGATCTTTGCCTATGGCTACGGGTCCACCGGACCGGACCTCATGGACGAGTCCGATCCGAACCCGGGACCGCCGCCGCTCGGCGGTGCCGAGATACTCGACGCGTTGCGTGGCATGGAACGCAACGTGCTCGGGTCAGGCGAGAAGAGTGATACCGAGGGAATCGTGTTGCGCTACGGCGCTTTCTACGGTCCTGGCGTCACACACGACGATATGTTCCGCCGGCTGGCGAAATGGTGGCTGCTGCCCGCGATGACCGGCAACGGCATCGTGTCATGGGTGCACATCGAGGATGTCGCCCGTGCGACCGCCGACGCGCTCGAGCGGGGCCGCGGCGGCGAGATCTACAACATCGTCGACGACCGTCCCCAGTCCTTCGGCGACTACGTCCGCGAACTCAACGCGACGCTGAACCGGCCACGACCGTGGTCGATCTCGCATCGCCTGGTGCGTCTCGTCGCGCCATACGCGGCGACGGCATTCGGGACGACCCGGCTTCCGCTGTCGAACGCGAAGGCCAAAGCCGAACTGGGCTGGACGCCTATTCCCCGGTGAACTGCGGCGGCCGCTTCTGGAACATCGCGGTGACCGCCTCGGCCAGATCCTTCGACGGCAGGAACGCCGAGTTCCACGCGGCCACGTAGCGCAGGCTCTCCGACACCCGGGCGATGCGCTGCTGATCGAGCACGTCCTTGACACCCGCGACGGTCAGCGGCGGGTTGGCGGCGATCTCGGTGGCAGTCGCGCGCGCCGCGGCGAGCGAGGCGTCGGCGTCGGCGTAGACGTCGTTGACAAGACCGATCTTCTCGGCGCGTGCCGCATCGATGTCCTTACCGGTCAAGGTCAGCTCGCGCAGGTGTCCGTCGGTCAGGATCAACGGCAACCGGGCGAGGCTGCCGACGTCGGCGACGATCGCGAGCTTGACCTCACGCACCGAGAACTTCGCGTCGGCACTGGCATAGCGGATGTCCACCGCGCTGATGAGGTCCACGCCGCCGCCGATGCACCAGCCGTGGATCGAGGCGATGGTCGGGGTGCGGCAGTCGGCGACCGCGGTGATGGCCCCCTGCATCTTCTGCAGGCGCTTGTGGAACTCGGCACGGGACTTCGCACCGGCGTCGAGGCCCGGCATCTCACCGCCCATCGCGGGCAGGTCGAGGCCGTAGCTGAAGTTCTTCCCGGATCCCGTCAGCACGATCGCGCGCACCTCGGGATCGGCGTCCAGCGTGCCGAACACGTCGGGCATCTCGGCCCAGAACGCTGGGCCCATCGCATTGCCCTTGCCGGGTCCGATGAGCGTCACCTGCGCGATGTGATCGGAGATTTCGACGGTAACGGACTCGTACGTGTCAGCCATGCAGGCGACACTACTCAGCATGGACGAACTCGAACGCGCCGAGTCGACGCTCGATGTGCTGCAGCAGGTACTACGGGGCATCGGTGACGACGACCTCGGTAACCAAACACCGTGCCGCGAATTCGACGTGGCTTCGTTGACGGACCATCTACTGAACTCGATCACCTTGATCGGCACCGCGGCCGGTGCGCAGATCCCCGAGCGGGACCGTGACGCATCGGTGGCCGATCAAGTCGTCGGCGCCGCGCGGCCCGCCGTCGCGGCGTGGCGGCAGCGTGGCCTCGACGGCATGGTGCCGTTCGGGCCGGGCGAGGCGCCCGCGGCGATGATGGCCCGCATCCTGTCGCTGGAATTCCTGGTGCACGCCTGGGATTACGCGGCAGCGACCGGCCAGACGGTGCGCGCATCCGACGAGCAGTCCGAGCGTGTGCTCGAATGGGCGCGGGCGATCATCACGCCGGAAGGACGCGTGCGTGCCGGGTTCGACGATCCGGCCGACGTACCCGACGACGCGTCGGCGCTCGACCGGCTGTTGGCGTTCACCGGCCGCAGGCCTTAGACGCGCTGCAGGTAGAAGTACAGGTAGCGCCCGTCAACCACGGCGCCCTTGCCGTTCATGATGCCCATGACGGTGTTGTCGTCGACCTTCTTGAAGTGGTCGTGCACCGGACGGCCGTCATAAACCATGGTCGCCGTCACCTCGCCGCGGAACTCCTCGAGCCACAGGCTGGCTTCGCCATTCATCGCTTCGGTGTTGGAGAACTTGTTGCCGTCCGCGTCGAGGCACACAAGCGGCTTGGCGTCGGACTGCGAGTTGAAGGTCTTGCCGAACCAGTTGAGCCGCTTCATGAATCCGTTGGCCCTGTGCCCGGTCTGGAACTCGCCGCCCCGCCACTCACCGATCATGAAATCGATGCTCACGGGCCTCAGAACGGCCCAGAGCGCGTCGAGTTCGGCGTCGGGGATCTGGCCCTCCCGCTTGGTGAAATCGTCGAACGTGGCGCGTGCGTCGGCCATGTGTCTTCTCCTCGGCGGGGCTAGATCCAGCGCTGTGCGAATTCCAGGAAGGCGTCGTTCTCGTGCGGGGCACCGATCGTGACGCGCACGCCGTCCTCACCGTACGGTCGCACCACGATGCGGTTGTCGGCGGCCCTCGCCACGAAGTCCAGCGTGCGTTCGGCCAGCGGCAGCCACACGAAATTGGCCTGCGAGGGCGGCAGCTCGTACCCGGCCTCGCGCAGCGCGGCGCTGACCCGGGTGCGTTCGGCCACCACCGCGTCGGTACGGGCGAGGAGTTCGTCGGCGGCATCGAGACAGGCGATGGCCGCGGCCTGCGAGATGCTGGTCGCGCTGAACGGCACGTACACCTTGCCCAGGGCGGTGACGATGTCCGGATCGGCGACGGCATAGCCGACGCGCAGGCCGGCCAGCCCGTAAGCCTTCGAGAACGTGCGCAGAACGACGACGTTGCGATGTGCCCGCACCAGCCCGAAGCTGTCCGGCGCCATGCCGTCGCGGATGTATTCGACGTACGCCTCGTCGAGCACGATCAGGATGTGCGGCGGCACCGCGGCCACGAACCGCGCCAGCGCGTCGGGGTCCACCACGGTGCTGGTCGGGTTGTTCGGATTGCAGACGAAGATCAGCCGGGTGCGGTCGGTGATCGCCGCGAGCATCGCGTCGAGATCGTGAGTATGGTCACGCAACGCGACCTGGACGCCGGTCGCACCGGCCGTGCGCACCTGCAGCGGATAGATCTCGAAACTGCGCCACGCGAACAGCACTTCGTCGCCGACGGTCGATGTGATTTGTATCAACTGCTGGCACAAGCTCACCGATCCGCAGCCCACGGAGATGTTCTCGGGAGCGAAGTTGACGTGCTTGGCGAGGTGTTCGCGCAGGTCCTGGTATCCGTTGTCGGGATAGCGGTTGATGTTATCGGTGGCTTTGACGATCGCATCGCGCACACTCGGCAGCGGACCGTGGACGGTTTCATTGCTGGCGATCTTGATTGCGCCCGGTACTGTTTTGCCTGGTGTGTAGGCAGGAAGGTCTGCCATTTCGGGTCGCAACCGGATACTCATTTGGCCAGCATAGGGGAGGCTGTGTACGCTGTGCCCTCGGCGGTTTCGGGCACCAGGACGGAGTCCGGTACCCTCACAGAAGTTCAAAGGAGGCGTGCCAGAGCGGCCGAATGGGACTCACTGCTAATGAGTTGTCCCCCTACCGGGGACCGGAGGTTCAAATCCTCTCGCCTCCGCCACGGTTGACCCGTCAACCGAACAACTGAATATGCACTGCGCCCGTAGCTCAACGGATAGAGCATCTGACTACGGATCAGAAGGTTAGGGGTTCGAATCCCTTCGGGCGCGCACACGAAAACGAGGCGCGGTCACCGACCGCGCCTCGTTTTGTTTCAGTGCGTGCTGCCCAGGCAGTAGGTGCGTGGCGGCAGCGGATAGTTGTAGGCACTGGTGTCGGGCGGGCACGCCTGCGCGTCGTCGCTGTCGAGCTTCTGGACGACTTTGTAGGCCTTGTCGTCGGTCGTGGCGCAGTCGAGTTGTTCGAGTAGGTCGGTGCCCGGCTGCGGGTGGTAGCAGTGGCCGACAGTCAGGTTCTCGACGAGGCACAGCCGGCCGACAGTGTCGGTGTCGCCGACGCTCCACGTGTAACCGATGTAGTTCGTGTTGGCACACGGCTGGTCGGTTTCCATCACGGCGCCCACGGTGTAGCTCGGGTCGGTGCTGCACGGGCTGCGCTGGATATCGGTCCCGGTTTCGGGCTTTCCGGGACTGATGGTCACGCAGTCCCCGACCGAGAAGCTGGTGATCTCCTGTTTGGCCTCCGACGCGGCGCGGCGTTCCTCGCGTTTCTCGGCGAGGCCGAACTTGGCGAAGAGCACAAGCGCGGTGCCGATGACCACCAGCGCGATGCGGACCTTTTTGCTGCGCCACCACCGTTGCTTGGCCGGCGCCGGTGTCTGGTTTGTGGTCATGAGCGAACCCCCTGTGATTCTCAGTTACGTGAGAGAAGGATCATAGCTACATCGATGTTCTGGCGCGCGGCGGCCGCATTTGGTCCTTCCAGCGATAGCTGAATCACCAGAGTGTGCCATTGCGCGATGGCTTCGAGATCCGCGATCAGCGCAGGCTGATTGACAGTAATCAGTGGTCATGTTGACAGATGTGCATCGCGGTACTTACGGTACCGGCACGCATTGCGCGTCGGTTGGGAGATTTGCTTATCGGGGGAAGGCGGGGGATGTGAGCCGGACGATCCGACGTCTTCAGGAAACTAAGAGACGTCATATAGCAAAGTGTTCAGCTAGGCGGATCTGCTCGACGGCTTGCGCCTGATCGGTCCACTGGCGCGGGTGCGGACGCTGCGGTGTCGGCGGTGGAGGGGTTCGCCGACACCGCGGCGAATACGTTCGAGATGCGGGCGAGAAGGGACGGCCGTGCAGCGTGAAGGAGTTGGCGACGCATTCGAGACCGGCCCGTTCCTCCCGGCCGGCCAGGTGGTCGCGTTTCCAGACGTGCTGAGCGGCTATTCGACGAGCGAAGCGCTACTGCCGTACTTGGCCGAAGGCGAGCATCGCCATGTCGATGAGGACCGCCACCTGCTCGACGAAGAAGCCATGCGTCTCGATGCCGAAAGACTGGCCCGCGATGTCGCGCGCTATCACGCGGTGCGCCATGTTGCGCGCGACGAACGCGCGCGACTCGGTGACCCCAACGTACGTAGCTGATTTGGTCAGCGTGGCCGCCGACGGCAACTCTCGTCAACGGTGACGGTGACGAGCTGGCCGTGCTCGATCCCGCATCCGTTGCGGTGCTCTATATCCTTGCGCTCATCGACTTTTGAGCGGAGCTCGCTACTTCTTGAAGGCGTCTTTCACTTTCTCGCCGGCGTCCTTCAAATTCGACTTCGCTTGGTCGAGCTTGCCTTCGTTCTCGGTGTCGCGGTCGCCGGTGGCCCGCCCGACTCCTTCTTTGGCCTTGCCGGCCACGTCGTCGAGCTTGTTGCTGATCTTGTCGTTCGTGCCCATCGTGGGCCCCCTATTGCATGTCGACTCGGACTTGAGGCAATAGCGGGATACCCGATGCTCGGCGTTTTCACTCCGAGGTGACGGTCGCCGCGATGTCGCAGGCGATTTCGTACAGCACGGCGTCGGTCACATGCTTGCGGGCGGCTTGGCGGTTGAGCCGCAAGACAGACGACAGCAGGTCGATGTGGCACGTCACCTGAACCCGCGCCAGTTCCCACGGCACGTGGAGGCCGTGGTGTTCTTCGAGGAGTCGCAGCAACACCGAGACGCGGTCGTTCAGCCACGGCGATCGCCCGGTCACGGCCGTTGCCGATGTTCGCATCTGGCCGGCGTAACGGCCCCGCCAAGGACTCTGTACGGATCTTTGATGGGACTGGCGGGGGAGGCCCGTTGGCCTGGAACGGGCCCGAACCCGGACGTCACCGTGCGGTGAACCGCAGCCTGTGAATGCTGCCGTCCGCATGACCTTGGCGGTCGCCATCGCGTGTCTATGACCCATCAACCCGTACCTGCCCCGACAAATACCGTTGTGCAACCGACTTTACGTGAACGTCAGGCCACAGGTCGGATCAAGATCAAGATTGGCGCAGGCTCATGTCCACAGGACCGCGATTCCGGCAGCGAGCAGAGGCAGAACGCCGGCGGCGACGAACAGTGGCATCACCGGCCGTCCGGAGCGGCGCTCGCGCACCCTGCCGATGCCGAGCACCGCACCCAGGGCGATCAGGATGACGAGTTTGACGCCGATCTTGGGATAGTTCAGCTCGATGCCTGCCGGCCACGGTGCGGCGAGGGCCAATCCGGTCACCAGCGACAGTGTGATCCCGTAATCCATGACCTTGGTGATCTGGAAGCGGCGGGCTGCCGCTTCGGCGACCCAGGCGCCGACCATCACGGCGAAACCGATCAGATGCAGATAAACAACTACGTTGCGTAGTAGGTCCATGGGCGGATTCTAGGGTGCGCACCGGACCAGGCATAGGTCAGCGCGCCTCGCTCAGCTAGGGAAAGGAGCGGGACGCGCCAACTCTCGCCCAGAGTAAACCTGAACCAGTTCATATTCCAGGGTTCCTCATAACTGGTGAAGCATGTCCGCGCAACCGGAGTGACGTACTGTGGGATTGATGCGGCTGCTGCTCATCGCCGATACCCACGTGCCCAAGCGCGCCCGCGATCTGCCTTCACCGGTCTGGGATCAGGTTGACCACGCAGATGTCGTCATTCACGCAGGCGATTGGGTGGAACCATCATTGCTCGACGCGCTGAGCGCGCGTGCCGCCCGGCTTGTCGCCTGCTGGGGCAACAACGACGGCGCCGAACTGCGCAGGCGCCTGCCGGAGCGCGCGGACGTGACGTTGGCGGGTCTGCGATTCACGGTCGTACACGAAACCGGTGCTGCCACCGGACGTGAGGCCCGGGTCGCCAGGGACTATCCAGACACTGACGTGCTGGTGTTCGGCCACAGCCACATCCCATGGGACACCACGGCGAAAACCGGTCTGCGCCTGCTGAATCCGGGCTCTCCGACTGATCGGCGGCGCCAACCGTACTGTACGTACATGACGGCGCAGGTGTCGGGCGGCGTGCTCTCCGATGTCACGTTGCATGCACTGGATCGGCGATGACGCGGCGTGATCGCGCGCGGCTGGACGATGTGCACGAGATCGCCGGCGCGATGCCGTACGTCAAGCGGATCGAGGGGCCGAAAGGCAACCCGATCTACCAGGTCGGCGGAAAATCGTTCGTGTTCTTCCGCACGCCGCAACCCGATGCGGTCGACCCCGAATCCGGTGAGCGCTACCCGGACGTGATCATGATCTGGGTGGACAGTGAAAGCGACAAACTCGCGCTCGTGCAGGATCCGCGATCGCCGTTCTTCACCACGGATCGTTTCGACGATCACCCGTCGGTCCTGTTGCGCGCCAGCCGATTAGGCGAAATCAGTCGCGGCGAATTGCGCGAGTTGATCCAGGACGCGTGGCTGTCGCGGGTCTCGTCGCGGCGCGCCGAGAAATGGCTGGCCGAGCACGGCGGCGGAGGCTAGCCGGCCTCGGCGGCGCAGATCAGTTCGATGTGCTTGGTGGCCCAATCGCCCAATGGCTCAAGAGCATCCAACAACGCTTCACCGGCAGGTGTCATCGAGTACTCGACCCGCGGCGGCACCTCGTGGTAGCTCTCCCGATGGACGACGCCGTGTCGTTGCAATTCCTTGAGATGCTGGGTCAGCATTTTCTGCGATACGCCGGGCAGGCTGCGGTGTAGTGCGTTGAACCGCTTGGGCCCCGCCTGCAACTCCCACAGGATCAGTGGTTTCCACTTCCCGTCGACCACCGCGAATGCCGCGTCTAATCCGCATGTGTACTTGCCCAATTGACTCATCTCATCGTCCTAGCAGCTCAGGGCCAATAGTTTCGGAAAGGTAAGTATCCCACTTTAAAGTGGGTACTTGTCGTGAAGTCAGTGTCTCTTCAACGATGGTGACATGACAACCACACCGCACACGATCAGTTTCCTCGGACTGGGAGAGATGGGTTCGAAGCTCGCCCGCACCGCCATGAACGCCGGTTATCCGGTCACCGTTTGGAATCGCAACCCGGAACGGGTCGCAGCGTTGGTCGCCGACGGGGCGAGCGCCGCACCGTCGCCGGCCGAAGCGCTGGACGCCGATGTCGTCGTGGTGTGCCTGTTCGATCACGCCTCCGTGCACGAGGTCCTCGACCCGGTGGCAGGCAAGCTGGCCGGGCGGCGCGTGGTGAACCTGACCACCACCTCGCCGGAAGGGGCGCGCGAGCTGGCCAGGTGGGCTTCGGAACTCGGCGCCGACTATCTCGACGGCGGCATCATGGCCACGCCGGAGATGATCGCCACGCCGCAGTCCGCGATCCTCTACAGCGGCGCAGCGACGGTGTTCGAGGACTATCGCGAACTGCTCGAAATATGGGGCACCGCAGAATATTTCGGCGCGGACGCCGGCATGGCATCGCTGTATGACCTGGCCTTGCTTTCCGGGATGTACGTGATGTTCGCCGGGTTCTTCCACGGTGCGGCGATGGTCGCGGCGGCCGGTGTGCCCGCCAAGGAGTTCGCGGTCCGTGCGGCCAACTGGCTGGCCGCCGTCGTGCCGGTCATCACGGAGTATGCGGCGGTCATCGACGGAGGTGACTACGGCGTCCCCGGCCAGCAGAGCCTCTACTTCTCCGACATCAGTGACATCGTCAACGCCAGCCGGGACCAGGGCATCAGCACCGAAGTCGTCGACGTCGTGCAACGGCTCATCCATCGGCAGATCGACGCCGGCCATGGCAACGACGGCTTCGCCCGCATCTTCGAGAGCATCCGCGCCGCATGACCGCGACAGTGAGCGTGCTCGGACTCGGGCCGATGGGGCAGGCGCTGGCCGGGGCGCTGATAGCCGCGGACCATCGCACGACCGTGTGGAATCGGACACCGGCGAAAGCGGACCCGCTGCTGGCCCGCGGAGCGGTGTGGGCCGACACACCGGCCGCGGCCGTCGCCGCCAGTGATCTCACCCTGGTGAACGTGGTCGACCACGCCGTGGTGGACGCGGTGCTCGGCGACGCGGGCGACGCGGTGGCGGGCCGGGTGATCGTTGGGCTTTCCTCGGACATCCCCGACGCATCGCACCGCACGGCGGAGCTTGTCGCGAGCCGCGGCGGCCGCTATCTCGACGGCGCGATTATGACGCCGACCGATACGATCGGAACCTCAAGCGCCAGTATTCTTTTCGCGGGGCCTCAGGACATCTTCGATGCCCATCGGCCGGTGTTCGACGCGCTGGCGAGCAGCACGTGGGTCGGTGCGGACATCGGTCGTGCCGCCGCATTCGACATGGCCCTGCTCGACTTGTTCTGGACCTCGGTGAGCGGGTTCGTACACGCACTGTCGGTGGCAGGAGCTAACGGCATTTCCCCGACGGAATTGCTGCCGCACGCCAACGGCATCGCCGCGATTCTTCCGCCGATCTTCGGCGAGATCGCCGAGCGGGTCGAGGCAGGCCGCCATGACGAAGCCAGCGCTCCGGTGTCTTCGGTGGCCGCCTCGGTTCGGCATCTGATCGCGGCGTCGCACGCGGCGGGCTTCGATGCAGGCGCGTTGGAGGCGTTCCGGGAATACGTCGACGTCGCGGTTGACGCCGGGCATGGCGCGGACGAGATCAGCCGCATCGTTCCGGCGAGACTGGAACAGGGCCGAGTGGCCGAGTCGCTCGCTACATAACTATACGAGTAGCTCAATCTTCTCACTTGTATTGACAAGTGTGGTGGTGTGGACCACAGTGTCCGCATGGGAAATCAACAGCACTACGACGTCGTCGTGGTCGGCGCCGGCATCGTGGGCCTCGCGCACGCGTATCACGCACATCAGCGCGGGCTCACCGTTGCCGTCATCGACCACGCCGACGGCGTCGTGGGCGCCTCCGTGCAGAACTTCGGCCACGCCTGTATCACCGCACAATCGGGCGTTGCGCTCACGTACGCCCGCAAGGGCCGCGGCCACTGGCTGAACCTGTCCCGTAAAGCGGGGTTCTGGTCGGCCGAGGCCGGCACCTACTGCGTGGCCCGGCACGACGACGAACTCGCCGTGATGAACGAGTTCGCGACCACACGGCCCGCCGGTGAGGTCGTACTTCTGGACCGCGAGGAGATTCTCGAACGGATCCCGGTCCGTGCGGCACACGTGAGCGGCGGCATGTACCTGCCCAACGACTTGCAGGTCGACCCGCGCACCGCAGCCCCATCGATCGCAGGCTGGTTGTCCTCGGTCGGCGTCGACTTCTTCTGGCGCACGGCGGCAACGGGTTTCGAACAAGGCGTCGTACACACCTCGCGCGGACCGTTGCGCGCCGGAACCACCTTCGTCACCGTCAACTACGACATCGACCGGCTCTTCCCGGAGTTGGCCGAGCGCGACGGCCTGCTGCGCTGCCGCCTGCACATGCTGCGCGCACGGCTACCGCTGGCCTTCGCGCTTCCGGCCCCGCTGTTCACCGGGTGGTCCCTGGTCAGGTACTCGGGTTTCGAGAATCTGCCCTCGACCGCCGCGGTCGCCGAGCGGCTGCGCACAGAACATCCCGCCTACGTCGCGATCGATCTCCACCAGATGTACACCCCGCAGCCCGACGGATCACTGCTGATCGGCGACACCCATTATCGCGACGTGTCCGCGCCCCCGTTCCAATCCGAGGAAGGGTTCGCCGTGCTCATCGAAGAGGCCCGAAAGCTCTTCGGGGTCAAGGACATCGAGATCAGCGAACGATGGCAGGGCGTCTACAGCTCGGCACCCGGCAAGGAGTTCCTCATCGAGGAGCCGATCGAGCGGACCCACGTGGTGACCGTGACCACCGGAATCGGCATGACCACGAGCATGGGCCTGGCCCAGGACAGCGTCGAGAACGCACTTACCCGCGACGGCTTCGTCGCACACGTCTAACCCGAGAGGAAAAACCGATGAGCACCAACCCCAATGAGCCGATAACCCTTGTCGTCTTCGACATGGCGGGAACCACGGTCGAAGATTCCGGCCTGGTCCAGCAGTCCTTCCTGGCCGCGGACAGCCACGCCGGCCTGTCGAAGACCGACACCGACCGTGAGGAGATGTTGCGCTACGTCTCCGACACCATGGGACAGTCGAAGATCGTCGTGTTCCGCCACCTGGCCCGCGGTAACGAAGAACAGGCACAGGCCGCCAACAAGGAATTCGAACGCTGCTACAGCCAACTGGTCGCCGAAGGCAACTGCAGCGCCATCCCCGGCGCCGAAGACGCGATCACCTCGTTGCGGTCCCGCGGCATCAAGACCGCGCTCACCACCGGATTCGCCCGAGAAACCCAGTCGGCGATTATCGACGCGCTCGGCTGGCACGATCTTGCCGACCTCGTGTTGTGCCCCGAGCCCGGAATGCGGGGCCGGCCGTACCCGGACATGCCGCTGACCGCCCTGATGCGCACCGGAACCGACTCGGTCCGTTCGATGGTCGTTCTCGGGGACACCTCATCCGATGTCATCAGCGGCCTGCGTGCCGGCGCACGGGCCTCGATCGGCGTCCTCACCGGTGCGCATGACAAGACCCAGCTCTCCGACGCCGGAGCCACCCACATCATCGACAGCGTTGCCGACTTGCCGTCACTGCTCGCAACCCTGCGCTGATCGACTCCCGCCTTCCGTTCTCGTCTGAGGAACCTGCCGCTGTCGCGCCAGCGCAGCTTTTGCATCACACCTATCAAAGGTGCATTTCATGTCTAACGCAACGACATTCAAGGCCCAGACTCCCATCCGGCGCTATGAGCGCTGGCGCTTCCAGATCTTCGCCGTCACCTGGATCGCCTATGCCGGTTTCTATTTCACGCGCCAAGCCTTCTCGGTGGCCAAGCTCGGGATCCTCGAGGATCCGGTCTTGAGCATGACTCTCACCAAGAGCACGATGGCGAATCTCGATGCGGCATACCTCGCCGCGTACGCCGTGGGCCAGTTCGTCTGGGGCCAGGTGTCCGACCGGTACGGCCCACGCGTGGTCGTCCTCGGCGGGCTGGCGATCTCAGCGGTCGCGACCCTGTTCATGGGCCTGCTGCCCGCGTTGGTGTTCCTGCTTCCGCTCATGATCGTGCAGGGGTTGGCCCAGTCCACCGGATGGTCCGGCACCCTCAACAACATGGCCCAGTTCTTCTCGATCGGGGAGCGGGGCCGGGTCCTCGGCCTGTGGAGCACCAACTACGCGTTCGGCGGCCTGGTCGCCGCGCCGCTGCTGGGATGGGCGGCCTACACGGTGTTCGGCAGCTGGCGCGCGGCGTTCTTCACCGGTGCGGCCATCGTGCTCGGCGTGTTCATCGTGGTGCTGCTGTTCCAGCGCAATCGGCCTCAGGACGTCGGCCTGCCGCCGATCGAGGAGTACCACGCCAAGGAGGAGATCGCCAAGCTCGACGATTCACCCGTGGCGGAGGCTGTCGCCGAACCGACACCGTCCTGGCGGGAATCACTTGCGGTCGTGCTGCGTGATCGCATGGTGAGAACCCTTGGTGCGTCGTACTTTCTGCTCAAACCGGCACGATACGCCATTCTGCTGTGGGGGCCGGTGATCGTGGCAGAGCGGTTGCAGGATGGCGACAAGTTCCAGGCGGTCACCATTCCGGTGGCGTTCGGCGTCGCGGGCATCCTCGCCCCGATCCTGCTCGGCCGCGTTTCCGACCGGGTGTTCAAGGCGCGCCGGATCCCGGCGTGTGTGCTGAGCCTCGCGGTGCTTGTGGCGGTGCTGGCGTTGTTCGCGCCGCTGACCGCGACCGGCAACGCCTGGATCATGACGGCGGTGCTGGGTCTCATCGGCCTCAGCATCTACGGTGCCGACGCGATGATCTCGTGTGTGGCGGCGGTCGACTTCGGCACCTCCAAACATGCGGGCACCGCGAGCGGCCTGATCAACGGCTGCGGCTCCACCGGCGCGATCCTCGGCGGGCTGCTTCCGGGATACCTGAGCACCTCGGCGCTGTTCTACGGTTTCGCGGCAGCCGCATTCATCGCGATGCTGCTGCTCATCCCGCACTGGAACCGGATGCCTGCCGCGGATTAAGAGCGGGCGTCGATCGTTCGGGCGTTGACGATGCTGAACGCGACCAGGTCCGGTCGGTACCGATCGTCGGCGTACTCGAACACCCGCCCGTCCTGATCGCGCGACGTGCGGCGCTCGCGGAGCAGTGGACTGCCCGGGTCGATTCCGAGGTTCTCGGCGTCGACCCGGGCAGCGGCGACTGCGTCGAGCACATGCTCCATCGAATCGAAATAGACGCCACGGCTCGCGAGATAGTCGGTCATCGAACCGGAATCGGTGTCGAAATCGAACAACAACGAACCCACGGAGTCGATGAAGGTGCTGCGTTCGATCATCGCCGGCTCACCGTCGAGCAGCCGCACGCGTACGACGTCGACCACGAATTCGTCGGGGTTCAGATCCAGTGCGACCATCGCCGGCTCGGACACCCGGCGACGCGCGACCTCGAGGGTCCGGCTGCCCGCGGTTCGGCCGTTGCGCCGAGCCCACTGGGTGAACGGCGTGAACGTATCCAGAGTCTGCGTGGCATCGTGACTTCGCACCACGGCCGGCTTGCCTTGCGAGAGTTGAATCAGCCCTTCATTTTTCAGCGTTGCGAGGGCCTGGCGTACCGGCCCGCGCGATACCCCGAACTCGGCGCACAGGGCGCTCTCGGCCGGCAGCGACTGACCGATCGCATAGTCTCGCCGCATGATGCGTTGACGCAGTTCGCCTGCGACGTGGATGTGACGCGGCTGCGAGGTGGACGAGGTCATCCCCGCATCACCCCTTCTGGCCGGTTGTCATTACAACTCAATACGCATAGTAGCCAGACCGTTCTGGAAGCCGGTGCCACGCGGGAGTGGCAGGCTCGTATGCATGGAGCAGAAGCCACCCACCGCAACCATCGAGTCCGCGCACCGTGACCACCTGCAGACCCTCCCATTCGACGACACCCGAGATTTCGAGGACACCGACAGAGGCTTCATCGCCGCGCTCGATCCGTGCGTGATCGAGGGCGCCGACGGCCGGGTGGTGTGGGACAACGACGCGTACGCATTTCTGACGGGCGATGTGCCGACTTCTGTACACCCGAGCCTGTGGCGACAGTCGCAGCTGTGCGCCAAGCAGGGGCTCTACAAGGTGGTCGCGGGTATCTACCAGGTGCGTGGGCTCGACATCTCCAACGTCACCTTCGTCGAGGGTGACACCGGCATCATCGTCATCGACCCGTTGATCTCCACCGAGACAGCCGCGGCTGCGCTCGCGTTGTACCGCTCCCACCGCGGGGACCGGCCCGTCGTGGCAGTGATCTACACCCACAGCCACGCTGACCATTTCGGTGGTGTCCTCGGGGTGACATCGCAGGCCGACGTCGATGCCGGCGACGTCGCGGTGCTGGCTCCGGAAGGGTTCGTCGAGCACGCCGTGCAGGAGAACGTCTATGCCGGTACGGCGATGCTGCGTCGGGCGAGTTACCAGTACGGGCCGTCTCTGCCGCGCGGACCGCGCGGCCACGTCGGTTGTGGGCTCGGGCAGAACACGTCCACCGGCGAGGTGGCGATGATCGTGCCGACCATCGACATCGGCCGCACCGGGGAGACGCACACCATCGACGGCGTCGAGATCGAGTTCCAGATGGCGCCGGGGACCGAGGCGCCCGCCGAGATGCACTTCTACTTCCCCAAATTCCGTGCGTTGTGCATGGCCGAGAACGCCACCCACAATCTGCACAACCTGCTGACACTCCGTGGTGCACTGGTGCGTGACCCGCACGCCTGGGCGGGCTACCTGACCGAGGCCATCGACACGTTCGCCGATCGGACTGACGTCGTGTTCGCATCGCACCATTGGCCGACATGGGGCCGCGAACGCATCGTCGAGTTCCTTTCCCTGCAACGTGATCTGTACGCCTACCTGCACGACCAGACCCTGCGACTGCTCAACCAGGGGTACACCGGCGCCGAGATCGCCGAAGATTTCCACCTGCCGCCTGCCCTGGAGAAGGCCTGGCACACCCACGGCTACTACGGCTCGGTCAACCACAACGTGAAAGCCATCTATCAGCGCTACATGGGCTGGTTCGACGGCAATCCGGCAAGGCTGTGGCCACATCCGCCCGAGGCGCTCGGGCCGCGCTACGTCGCCGCGATGGGCGGCACCGAACGCGTCGTCGAACTGGCGCAACGTGCTTTCGGTGAGGGCGATTTCCGTTGGGCCGCAACCCTGCTCGACCACGTCATCTTCACCGACGCCGACCATCCAGCGGCGCGTACGCTCTACGCCGACACGTTGGAGCAGCTCGCGTACGGCGCCGAGAACGCGACGTGGCGCAACTACTTCCTGTCCGGGGCCACCGAATTGCGGTCCGGAAAGTTCGGAACCGCAGGCCAGGTCGCGTCACCGACCATGCTCGCGCAGCTCTCGCCCGAGCAGCTGTTCGACACGCTGGCCATCAACATCAACGGGCCGCGGGCATGGGATCTCGACGTCGCCCTCGATGTCACGTTCGCCGACACCGGCGACAACTATCGTCTGACGGTGCGGAACGGGGTGCTGGTCTACCGCAAGGTCGCCGCCGACGAGTCGACCGCCTCGGCGACGGTCCGGCTCGCGAACAAGCTTCGTCTGCTCGCGCTCATCGGCGGCGACAGTGATTCCGCGGGCCTCGAAATCGCGGGCGATGCTTCAGCTCTGGCATCGGTCGTCGCCGTACTCGATCGACCGGACCCGAATTTCGACATCGTCACGCCCTAGGGCAGCCCACCGTCGGCGCGCAAGATCGAACCCGTGGTGAAGCTCGATGCGTCAGACATCAAAAACAGTGCCGCGCCGACGATCTCGGCCGGATCGCCGGCCCGTTGCAGGCTCAGATGCCCGAAGGGCTGGCCCGTCATGTCCCACGCCTTGCTGATGTCGGTGAGGAACGGGCCCGCCATCAACGTGTTGACGCGCACCGTGGGGCCGTAAGCCTTCGCGAGCCCTTCGGTCAGGGTGTTCAACCCGGCCTTCGCGGCCGCGTACGGCAGCATGTACTGGTCCGGCCGCAGCGAGCCGGACGAACTGACGTTGACGATCGAGCCGCCGCCGTCGGCAACCATGCGCTCGCCGATCAACGCCGACAACCGGAACGGCCCTTTGAGATTGAGGTTGAACACGGCGTCGAAGAGCTTCTCGGTGACCGATCCGAGCGACTCGTACAACGGGGACATCCCGGCGTTGTTGACCAGTACGTCGACTTTGCCGAACCGGTCATAGGCGGCCTCGGCCAGACCGTCGAGCTCGTCCCAGCGCCCGACATGCACCTGATACGGGAACACGCGCCTGCCGGTCGCGGCGGCGATCTCCTCGGCCGCCAGCACGCACGACTCCATGTTGCGGCTCGCCACCATCACGTCGGCCCCGCAGCGGGCGGCGGCCATCGCCATCTCCCGGCCGAGCCCGCGGCTGCCGCCGGTGACCAGCACGACTTTGTCGGTGAGGTCGAACAATTCGTCGGCGTAACCCATGCCTCACCTTTCTCCGGCCCGGTTCGGGCCTGTGCTCCTGCGGCCATATGGTGTCACGGTGCAACTGCTTCTGGTCCGTCATGCGCTGCCCTTACGCAGCGAACCCGGTCAAGGTTCGGATCCCGTGCTGTCGGAGACCGGCGCCGAACAGGCCGGCCGCCTGCCCGCAGCGCTGGCCAGGTTCCCGATCTCGCGTGTCGTGAGCAGCCCGCAACGGCGCGCCGTCCAGACCGCTGACCCGGTCGCGGCCGCGTTGGGGCTTTCGGTCGAGGTCGACGAGCGGCTGGCCGAGTACGACCGCGACATGTCGCATTACGTGCCGATCGAGGACATCGCCAAAGAAAATCCCGAAGAACTCGCGCGGTTGGCCAACGGGCACCTGCCAAGCGGGGTCGACGAGGACGCGTTCAAGGCCCGGATCAACGCGGCGGTCGCCGACCTCGTCGCGGCAGGCGACCACGACGACACCGTTGCGGTGTTCAGCCACGGCGGTGTGATCAATGTGCTCCTGCACGAGATCCTGGGCACCGAGCGGTTGCTGTCGTTTCACGTCGACTACGCGTCGGTCACGCGGCTGCTGTCGTCGCGCTCCGGCAGGCTCGCGGTCGCGGCCGTCAACGGCACCGAACATGTATGGGACCTGCTGCCCAGAAATGTCCGGTGGTAGACAATGACCGTGACTTCACTGGAAGGCCTCGACCTCGCCGCGTTGGACCGCCATCTCCGTACCGAGGGCATACCCCGCACGGGTGAACTGCGCGCCGAACTGATCGCCGGCGGCCGCTCCAACCTCACGTTCCTGGTGTTCGACGATGCTTCGAAATGGGTGCTGCGGCGCCCGCCGCTGCACGGCCTGACCCCGTCGGCACATGACATGGCGCGGGAGTACCGCGTGGTCGCGGCACTGGCCGACACGCCGGTTCCGGTGGCCCGCGCCGTGACGATGCGCAACGACGATTCAGTGCTGGGCGCACCGTTCCAGATGGTCGAGCACGTGGGCGGACGAGTCGTGCGTACCCAGGACGAGCTTGCCGCGCTCGGCGATCAGACCGTGATCGACGGCTGCGTCGACGCGCTGATCAAGGTCCTGGCCGACCTGCACGCGGTCGACCCGGCCGCGGTCGGTCTCGGCGATTTCGGCAAGCCGGACGGTTATCTGGAGCGGCAGGTGCGGCGTTGGGGTTCGCAGTGGGAGCACGTCCGGCTGACCGACGATGCGCGCGACGACGACGTCCACCGGCTGCACGCCGCGCTGGGCGAAGCGGTTCCGCCGCAGAGCCGCAGCTCGATCGTGCACGGCGACTACCGCATCGACAACACCGTCCTCGACGCCGATGACGCCACGAAAGTCCGCGCGGTGCTGGACTGGGAGATGTCCACGCTGGGTGATCCGCTCAGCGACGCCGCCCTCATGTGCGTCTACCGCAGCCCGATGTTCGAGTTCGTCCATTCCGACGCCGCCTGGACCGCGTCCACGCTGCCGTCGGCCGACGACATGGCGCAGCTCTACTCGGTGCAATCCGGTCAGGAACTCGCGCACTGGGACTTCTACATGGCGCTGGCCTATTTCAAGCTCGCGATCATTGCCGCGGGCATCGATTTCCGCCGCCGCGAAGGTGCGGACGGACCGGAACAGGTCGGTGAGGCCGTGGCACCGCTCATCGCCGCAGGGCTGAGCGCGCTCGGCTGATCGGCACGAGGGTCAGCTGCCCAGGGCGGCCTTGAGGTTCTTCTTCGCGGCCCGGCGCAACTGGAAGATCCGTGCGGTGCCCGCGGCAACCGTGAGCAGCCCGCCTGCCACCGCGGCCCCGAGGATGGCCACGCCCAGCGGCAGGGTCCAGTGCCAGCCGAGGAACGCGAACTCGGTCGACGTGGTGTTCTGCGCGATGAAGACGAGCAGGACGATCAACACCAGGAAACCCATGATCAGCGCTGACCACAGCGCTGCGGCGCGGGTGAACCTGGGTTGGGCTTCCGGCTTGGTTGGCTTGCCGGTCTCCGGCGGGAGCGGCGAGCCGGGCATCGGCTCCGGCAAATCGGGCGATGCTGACTGATCGCTGGTCATGCTGCCATCTTTGCCCGTATCGCTGCCAAAGCAAACCACCCTGAGGTAAAGCGCGGCGGCATGTCGGGTGTGCCGTTAGGGTCGTGAAAGGCTCGTGACGCCGAAAGGACGTGTGCATGCGGCACCGATCACTGGCACTACTCGCATTTCTGCTCGCCCTGTTGGTGCCACTCGCATCGGCCTGCGGCAGCTCCAATCCCCTCGGCGGGGGGCCGATATCGGGTGACCTCAAATCCATCACCGTGGGGTCAGCCGACTTCCCGGAATCCAAGATCATCGCCGAGATCTACGCCCAGGCCCTGGAAGCCAACGATTTTCAGATCAGCAGGCAGTTCGGCATCGGCAGCCGGGAAACCTACGTGCCTGCCGTGCAGGACCATTCGATCGATCTCATCCCCGAATACACGGGTAACCTCCTGCAGTACTTCGACGAGGAGACCACCGCGACCACCCCCGACGCGGTGCTGATCGGGTTGCTCAAAGCGCTGCCCGGTGACCTGTCGATCCTGTATCCGTCGCCCGCCGAAGACAAGGACACCCTCGCGGTCACCGAGGCGACCGCGCAGCGGTGGAACCTCAAGACGATCGACGATCTCGCGAAGCACTCGGCCGAGGTGAAAGTCGGCGCGCCGTCGGAGTTCCAGACGCGGGTGACGGGCCTCGTCGGCCTCAAGGACAAGTACGGCCTCGACATCGCGCCCGCCAATTTCGTCGCGATCAGCGACGGCGGCGGGCCTGCCACGGTGCAGGCGCTGAACAGTGGCGCGATCACGGCCGCCAACATCTTCAGTACGTCGCCGGCCATCGAGCAGCACCGCCTTGTGGTGCTCGAGGATCCGAAGAACACGTTCCTTGCCGCCAACGTCGTCCCGTTGGTGGCTTCGCAGAAGATGTCCAACGACCTCAAGACCGTGCTTGACGCGGTATCGGCCAAGCTCACGACCGAAGCGCTGATCGAGCTCAACACCGCGGTCGAGGGCAACCAGGGCGTCGACCCCGACGAGGCGGCCCGAAAGTGGGTTCAGGACAACGGTTTCGACAAGCCGGTGGTGAAGTGATCACATTCGAAGGCGTCACCAAGCGCTACCCGGACGGCACGGTGGCCGTCGACAATCTCAGCCTCGAGGTGCCGCAGGGCACGCTGACGGTGTTCGTCGGGCCGTCGGGCTGCGGCAAGACCACCTCGATGCGGATGATCAACCGCATGATCGACCCGACGTCGGGCACGCTCACGGTCAACGGCGAGGACGTGACGACGGTCGACCCGGTGAAGCTGCGACTGGGCATCGGCTACGTCATCCAGAGTGCGGGCCTCATGCCACACCTGCGGGTGGTCGACAATGTCGCGACCGTGCCGGTGCTGCGCGGCGAATCCCGGCGCAGCGCCCGCAAAGCCGCGATCGGCGTGATGGAACGCGTCGGCCTGGATCCCAAGCTGGCCGACCGGTACCCCGCGCAGCTGTCGGGCGGTCAGCAGCAGCGCGTCGGCGTGGCCAGGGCGCTGGCGGCCGACCCGCCTATCCTGCTCATGGACGAGCCGTTCAGCGCCGTCGATCCCGTCGTCCGGGAGGATCTGCAGACCGAAATCCTCCGCCTGCAAAGCGAATTGCGTAAAACGATCGTGTTCGTCACGCACGATATCGACGAGGCCGTCAAGCTGGGGGACAAAGTCGCGGTGTTCGGCCGCGGCGGCATGCTGCTGCAATATGCCGATCCGGCGTTCGTCCTGTCGAACCCGGCCAACGAACTCGTATCGGGATTCGTCGGTGCCGACCGGGGATATCGCGGGCTGCAGTTCTTCCACGCGACCGGGCTGCCGCTACACGAAATCAAACACGTCGACGAAAACGACATCGACGCACTCGACCTGAGCCCGGGGGAGTGGCGGCTCGTCATCAAGTCGGGCGCACCGTACGCGTGGATCAACGCCGATGGTGTCGAAGTGCATCGCAAGGGCAACGTGCTCTACGACTGCACCATCGGCGGTGGGTCGTTCTTCCCGCCCGACGGCAGCCTGCGGCAGGCTCTCGACTCTGCGCTGTCGTCACCGAGCGGGCTGGGAGTCGCCGTCGACGAAGACGGCAGGCTCATCGGCGGGGTTCGTGCCGAGGATGTGCTTGAGGCACTCAAGGAGCAACGCCGCGTGCCGGAGTTGGGTTAGCGCATGCGGTATCTGCTGACTCACCTCGACGACCTGTGGGCGCTGACGGTGATCCACCTGCGCCTGTCGTTGGTGCCCATCGTGCTGGGTCTGCTGATCGCTGTCCCGCTCGGTGCCGTCGTACAGCGCACCACCACGCTGCGGCGACTGACGACCGTCACCGCGAGCATCATCTTCACCATCCCCTCGCTCGCGCTCTTCGTGGTGCTGCCGCTCATCATCCCGACCCGGATCCTGGATGAGGCGAATGTCATTGTGGCGCTGACCCTCTACACCACCGCACTGCTGGTGCGAGCGGTGCCCGAGGCGCTCGACGCGGTGCCCGAGCATGTGCGCGACGCCGCGACCGCCATCGGTTACCGGCCACTGGTTCGCATGCTGAAAGTCGAACTGCCACTGGCCATCCCCGTCTTGGTGGCCGGGGTGCGGGTGGTCGCGGTGACCAACATCTCGATGGTGTCGGTCGGCTCGGTGATCGGCATCGGCGGGCTCGGTACGTGGTTCACCGAGGGCTATCAATCCAACAAGAGCGATCAGATCATCGCCGGGATCATCGCGATCTTCGTGCTGGCGATCGTGATCGACACGCTGATCATGTTGGTCGGCAAGGCGATCACGCCATGGACCCGGCAACCACGCGCGTCGAAGGTGAAGGCGGCCGCATGAATTTCCTGCAGCAGGCGCTCACGTTCATCTTCACCGCCGCCAACTGGACGGGCCCGGCCGGGCTGGGTATCCGCATCGTCGAACATCTGCAGTACACGGTCGTGGCGGTGGTGTTCTCCGCCCTGATCGCGGTGCCCGTGGGAATGCTCATCGGGCACACCGGACGCGGCACGTTCCTGGTAGTCACCGGGGTGAACGCATTACGTGCCCTGCCGACGCTCGGTGTGCTGCTGCTCGGTGTGCTGCTGTGGGGGCTCGGGCTGGTGCCGCCCACCGTCGCGCTCATGCTGCTGGGTATCCCGCCGCTGTTGGCAGGCACGTACGCCGGCATCGCCAACGTAGACCGCTCGGTGGTCGACGCGGCCCGCTCGATGGGCATGACCGAGAGCCGCGTGCTCCTGCGCGTCGAGGTGCCCAACGCATTGCCGTTGATCCTGGGCGGGCTGCGGACCTCGACGCTGCAGATCGTGGCGACCGCGACGGTGGCCGCCTACGCGAGCCTCGGCGGGCTGGGCCGCTACCTCATCGACGGGATCAAGGTTAGGCAGTTCCACATCGCGCTCGTCGGCGCGCTCATGGTGACCGCGCTCGCGCTGGTACTCGACGCCGCGCTGGCCTTCGCGGTATGGCTGTCGGTGCCGGGCACCGGGCGATTGCGCTCCTGGCGCACCGGCGGAGGCCGGCTGCCGCAGCCCTTGATCGACGACGAGATCGCGCTGGATTCACGGTCTCCCGTGCGCTCGGGCGGGAGTTCCGGAGTCGGCTACGAAGGCAGACCCCCGTCGCATACGGTAGAAGGGTGAGTGAAGAGGCGCACACCAGCGAGACGGAAAGTGCCTGGCCGGCGGTATTGACCTGGCGGGCGCACGACGTGCCGAGGATGGAATCGGTACGCGTGCAACTGTCGGGCAATCGAATCAAGGCATACGGCCGCATCGTGGCGGCGGCCACCGCTTCGCACCCGGCTTTTTCGGCGTCCTACGACCTTGTCACCGACGAGACCGGCGCCACCAAGCGGCTTTCTCTCACCGTCACCCTCGCGGAACGTGAACGTCAGCTCTCCATCGCCCGCGACGAGGAGAGCATGTGGCTGGTGCAGGACCACACCCAGACCAAGAAGTCCGACTACGGCGGCGCCGTCGATGTCGACGTCATCTTCAGCCCGTTCTTCAACGCCCTGCCGATCCGGCGGATGGGGCTGCACCAGCGGGCCGATTCGGTCACCCTGCCGGTGGCCTACGTGCGGTTGCCCGAACTGACCGTGGAAACCGCGACCATCAGCTACAGCAGCGCGGGCCCGGACCTCGATGCCGGCATCAAACTGCACTCGCCGGTCGCCGAGACCACCATCACCGTCGACTCCGACGGCTTCATCGTTGACTACCCAGGACTGGCAGAGCGGATCTGATCACGCCGCCGGCCCGCCCGGCGGCAGCCAGTTCGTCCCGCCAGTTGTCCGCCCCCACGACCGTCGTGATGATCTCCGGGCGGCTGAAGCTGTCGTAACGCATGCGCGCGGCGTGGCCCAGCTCGACGAGCTCGGCGACCGAACCGCTGCTCGCCAAGGCATCCCGCGCGCGGGTCAGCAGTTCGATGCCATGTTCCAAGGCAGGCAGCAGCTGTCCGGCGTTCGCCTCGCACATCGCGCGCACCAGGTCCGGCGCGGTCGCCGCGACCCGGGTGCCGTCCCGGAACGATCCGGCGGCCAACGCGAAGGCCAACGGCACCTCACCGGCGATCTCGGCGAGAGTCTCGGCGAACAGGTGCGGCAGATGCGAGATCGCGGCCGCGGCGGCGTCGTGCTCATCGGAGCGGGCCGGCACCACCACCGCCTGGCAGTCGAGCGCCAACTGCGTCACGAGTGTCCACACCTGCGCGTCGACGTGGTCGTCGACGCTGACGACCCACGGCGCGCCGATGAACAAACCCGGATTGCCCGCCACCCAGCCCGAGTGCGCGGTGCCGGCCATCGGATGGCCGCCCACGAAGCGGTCGAGCAGCCCGAACTGCTTGACCTCACGCAGCACCGCGCCTTTGACGCTGGTCACATCGGTCAGCGGACAGTCCGGGGCGGCTTCCCGGATGTGGCCGAGCAGGATCGGCAGCGCAGGCATCGGCACCGCCAGCACGATCAGCGCATTACCGTCAGCGGCCCTGTGCAGGGCTTCGTCGAGGTTCTCGGTGACATCGAAGCCGTCGAACCGCGCGGCCTGCACTGCTTCGATCGAACGGTTGTAGCCGAATACCTCCCGCCCGGCCGCCGCGGCAGCACGTACCACCGAGCCGCCGATCAGACCGAGCCCCAGCACGCACACGGGAGTGTTCGTCACGAATAAAGGTTGGCACATCGCCCCGGCCGGCGACGAGGGTGATCCCTGGTCAAACTCGCTGGTCGGCGACTACCGTAGGCGCACATGGGAGCACAGCGCGCGCCGGCAGACCTGCCCGACGGCTTCGGCGTGGCCGTTGTCCGAGAGGACGGCAAGTGGCGGTGTATGCCCATGCGCCGCGGCGCGCTCAACAGTTTGAGTGTCGCTGAGACCGAACTGCGCGAGATGCGCAGCGCAGGGGCGGTGTTCGGCTTGCTCGACATCGATGACGAGTTCTTCGTGATCGTGCGGCCCGCGCCGGCCGGAACGCGGCTGCTGCTGTCGGACGCCACGGCCGCGCTGGACTACGACATCGCCGCCGAGGTCCTGGAGAAACTCGACGCCGACATCGAACCGGACGACCTCGACGACGCCGACCCGTTCGAAGAAGGCGACCTCGGGTTGCTGTCCGACATCGGCCTGCCCGATGCGGTGCTCAGCGTCATCCTCGACGAAACCGACCTCTATGCCGACGAGCAGATCGGCCGAATCGCCCGCGAGATGGGTTTTGCCGACGAACTGTCGGCCGTGCTGGACCGCCTCAATCGGTGAGATCCGACGAACAGCTGATCCGCGCCGCGCTCGACGCCGCCGGGTCGGCAGGCCCCCGCGACGTGCCGATCGGAGCCGTCGTGTTCGCACCCGACGGCACCGAACTCGCGAGGGCGGGCAATGCGCGCGAGTTGCTGGGCGATCCGACCGCACACGCCGAGATGGTGGCGATGCGGGCCGCGGCCGTCGTGCTCGGCGATGGCTGGCGGTTGGAAGGCACAACGCTGGCCGTGACCGTGGAACCGTGCACGATGTGCGCCGGAGCACTGGTCTTGGCCCGCGTGGCGCGCGTGGTGTTCGGGGCGTGGGAACCCAAGACCGGCGCCGTCGGCTCGCTGTGGGACGTGGTTCGCGACCGCAGGCTCAACCACCGGCCCGAGGTGGTTGGCGGGGTCCTGGCCGACCAATGCGCGGGCCTACTCGAGGACTTCTTCGCGCGTCAGCGCTGAGTGTGCGCTCACGGCGCCCAGTGTGCGGCTGCGGCGCCTGCTCGGCCGATTTCTCGCCATGGTTGCACAGTCAGCGTGCTGTCCAGCGCGATTAGGGCCTACGCGGCTCGCCCGGTAAGCTGCCACACGGTGGCGTGTCCGAGCGGCCTAAGGAGCACGCCTCGAAAGCGTGTGACGGGTAACCCCCGTCCGAGGGTTCAAATCCCTCCGCCACCGCCATAACTCCTCACCTGTCAGCGCAGGTGACGGGGCGTTTTTCGTGTTTGGTGTGCATCTTCGGATGAGTCGGGCTGTGCAGGGTGCGGTCTTTCGTCCGGCCTACAACACAATCGACATCGAACTGTTCGGCGACCCACTCACGTCGTCAGATCGCCTAGGTTGTCTCAGTCTTCAGGCCACAGCTTGGCTGAAAAAAGGAATATTCCCCAACTGAATGCCGCGCCGTATTCGTCACCGTTCCATGAGAAATCGTAATGTTCGTGGGCGGGCAGATATTTCTGGAATGGCGGTGACTGATCGCGCAGCGTGAGTGGACCGAAGCGATCTGCGAACTCTGATACGCCCGCACTCCATGGTGCGACATCGGTCGGATCATCGACCTTGGGGAGTGCACCTCGAACGTATTCGTACCGTACTGAACGGAGTATCTCGTTTTCGTCGCCTGATGCGGTGAAGTCAAACTGCGGCCACAGCACGCTGGTGCGCCTCACTGAGATGGCGCTTTGGTCCGCTCCGACTATCGCCTTCAACCTAGGGAACCGTGAGGCGTTGCTGCCGAGGTCATGGACGACACGATTGCCTATGCTCTCCGCGGCCTCCAGAGAAAGATCGTAATCTGACAGCTTCGCATCAATGTCGGCGCGTTTGGGGAGCATGCCCAGCTTCATCGAAGCCAGAACGTAAATTTCGAAATCGAAAAACGTAGTTCTCTGAAGAGCATCCATTAATTACCTCTTTGCTCCAGTCGGGCTTAGCCAATGTACGGCAAGAATTGGTAAAGGTCACCTTTGAAGACCTTTACGGATCCGTCGGGGAATACTTGCATCGCTACCCGCTGGGGCAACATCGCCGGTAACACCATGTTTGTTCCATCAGGAAGGTTCGCGATTCCACCGGTCGCGCCATAAGCGGTTCTTGAAGCGATGTTCACTGCCTCTGCCGCCTCGGCCTGACTGAGGTGCAAGTCGGTGACTCTCTGGGCCAGAGTCGCATTCTGGGACACGCCCGCGCCTTTGGGAATCGCGGCAACATCGTGACCGATCTGGGTGGCGATCGAGGTCAGGTCCCCTCCCGTGCCGGGGTAGATGCCGAAGTCGGCCAGTCGGGCTCTGAGTATCGCTTCCTGCGCCTCGAGCGAGGCTAATTCGGCTTGGCAAGCGCTGTATTGCGGCGGCGGGAGCGGACCGACGATTTGCACGGCGCATCTGGAGTTGTAGGAAGCGATGTCGGCTTGAAGTTTTTCCCACGCTGCCAGTGCCTGCTCTTTGGTGAGGAGTTTCGCGTCGTCAATTGGCGATTCTTTGAACTCATTGCTGACGAGCTGAATCGAGCCGTCGCGTTCGCCGTCGAACCGGATGCCGTCCAGTTCGGTGGCCTTGGCTTGCAAGCGTTGGCCGATGAGTGTGTCGGTCTGGACGAGCTGCTCGGCGGTCCAACGGACGTCTTCGGCGTGTTCGGTGGCAGCGGTCTGGCGTGCGGCCATGGTGAAGACGTCGACTCGGCGGGTGTCGGTGATCGAGAGGTTCTCGCCGACGCGGAAGCCGTCGTTTTCGGCTGCGGTGATGGCCTCCACGGCTTTGCGTCGCGCCGCTTGGATGTCTTGGCCGCCGTGCTCGGCGATGTCGGCGGCCTCGCGCAGAACGCGGACCTGGCTCTCGACGACGGCCGTGTCGGCGGTCACGCGGTCAAGCGCGGCATCCTTCGCGTCGCCCTCCCACGTCGTGCCACCGGGTGCTGCGACGTGCTGCCGATGCTGTTCGAAAACCTCTTCGGACTCTGTGGCCGCGGTCCGCCAACCCACCGCCGCGTTGGTCAAGTCCGGGGTGTCCCAGCCCTCGATCTCCGACCGGCGGGGCAGCGACCCGGAGGACGCTGCGCTCACACGGACACCGTCGTGATCGCGTCAGATTCGTTGCCATCGGTCGTGTCATAGCGGGCGCCGCTAGCCGACATGTCACCGGCCTGGCCTGCGATCCGGCTGGACTGCCGCCCGCGCGCCGCGGTGAGCGCCGCGTTCACGGCGGCCACGCCGGCGCTACTGGGCCGCGAGGCCGACAACCCGCCGAGCTCGGCACCGGCCAGCGCCGCCCGGGCGGTAGCTTCACTGCTGGCGGCGGCCGCCTGCAGACCGCTCGCGTTCACTTCTAGTTCGTTTGCCACGCCAATCCCCCAACCGGCCAACACACAGGTCGTGAGCGTACCTGAACGTTGCCGAGGCAGTACGGTCTCGAGTACGCCGCATCAGGCAGGGCCACTTGCATTTTCGAGGTCAGCTCGAACTAGTCGGGATGATCCGACACGGGCACGGCAGGACTTGAGGCCATTTGCTCCGTCGCGGACCGCCAGCCGGGCGGGCGCGTTTGGCTGAGCTAATGAGGGCTAATGGTTCGCTGCGCTTCTAGATAACCGCGAATAGTCTGCTCCAAGTTGTTGGTCCGACGATCCCATCGGCGCTGACTTGTTCTGCGGTCTGGAAGTCGATTACAGCCTGCTTGGTCAGCGGACCGAAAACGCCGTCAGAGAACAACCCGGAGGCAGCAACCAGATTGAGCTGCCGCTGGATGCGCTTGACGGTGACCCCCAGTGCGCCCTCGGCAACCGGTGTGCCGGGGAACGGCCTTGCGCCAGCAACGAGTTCCCACAAAGCCGAGACCGCATCGCCCCCGCGAATGCAAAACCACAGCGCGAGGTTTTCGCCCGATTCGCTGGTACTCATGGTCACGAGCAGCTCGCCCCCGATCCCCTTCATCTGCCCCTCAGGAGACTCGATGTTTCTGGGTAGCAAGCGGATCGGAGCAGCCTGCTCAGAGTCGAATACACCACCGTTGCCGTTCGTGGACGACCCTCGGACGCCCTCACCCGGGCCCTTGCCGATACCGTGCACTCCGATGCCCGTTTCACTGGTGCCGACGACAGCGGTGTTGGACTTGCTGTCGCCGTGTAAGCCAAAACCTGACGTACTGAAACCGACGACCGCGGTGTTGGTCTCACTGATGCCATGTACACCCCAGCCGGATGTACTGTCGCCGACTGTCCCGGTGTTGGACGCACTTATGCCGTGCACACCTATTCCCGACGTACTGGAAGCGACAACCGCGGTGTTGCTCTCACTGACGCCGTGAAGGCCGAACCCGGTGTTGCTTGTGCCGTGGACGCCAGTGCCCGACCCGCTCGTACCGAAGACGCCAGTTCCGCTTCCGCTACCGGGGTTGGGCAGGTTATCGAAGCTGCTAAGCGGGTTTCCGAGGCTGCTGACGTTTACTCCTGCCACGGCCGTGCCGCCACTCATGACAGCACCGAGTACGCCTATTTGCCCGGAGTTGTCCTGGCCGTACACACCGGCGACGCGCACGATTCCACCGCTGACGGTCTTGCCGTAAACCCCGATCGTGTTGCCGCTGCCATACACGCCCACTCCCTGCACATCTGATTCGCGTGGATCGTTCCCACTAGTCGCCCCCGCTGCGAGTCCTGCTGGGTGGCATGTACCCACCACTCCGGCACGGTTGCCGACGACGTTGACGCCGTAAACCTGGACGGTCACGTCAGTGGAGAATCCTGAATGGGGAAAGCCTGAACCGGCAGAAGAAGGTCCCAAGGCGGAGAATTGGTCCGAATTCGGCATGGAGGGAGTCCTTTCTTGAACTGGAGCCTATTGCTGCACGCGATCTGACAGGTTTTCTGCCAACCGCATGACGGGGATCGTCCTGATCCCGTCGGTCCGCTGCTCGTAGACGTTCCAACCCTTATTCAGGCGAGCGGCGGCGAGGGCGTAGAGCCGGTCGCGGTCGGCATCCTCGGCCTCGCGGGCGACGAAGGATCCGCCGCGCGGTCCGATGTGAAGTTCGCAGTCGGGATGGGCTCGCAGGTTGTGGAACCAGGCCGGATGACGGTCGCGGCCGTAGTTCGACGCGATCAGGATGACGTCGTCGCCGTCGGTGAAGTAGGCGAGCGGCGTCTCATAACGCTTGACACTGCGGGCGCCGATCGACGTCAGCACCAGGACCGGGATACCCACACTCAATCGCAAGCGTCCACCCGTGGCCTTCTGGACCGGCGCCTCCAAGGGCACCACGAGTTTGCGCCACATCGTCGAGAAAGGCTTGGTGGAGAACAGCTTTCCGCCGAACCACCACGCCATGTCACGCTTCCAGGTGGGCCTGTTCTCAAGTTCGACCCGCGGAATCCCGTTCACGGTGCCAGCGCGCATGACTGCCTCCCAACTTCGTGACCAACGCAAGCCGCCCGGGCCCGCTGATGAGCAGGCTCACCACGCCCGCGAGGATCAGGAGTGCCTCCCGGAACTCGGGCAGCGGATCGCCGCCCGGCAGTGGCTCGGGGATGCCGCCCGCGATGAAACCGAGCACCAGCAGCCCCGCGACGTTGAGCGCGTTGACGATGGTCGCGACGCGGAAGAAAACGCCGAGCAGGATGCCGATCCCACCGCCGAACTCGACCACGCCCACGATCCATCCCACGAAGTCGGCGAACGGCACGCCGAGTTGCCCGACGAGGTAGGCGATGTTGGCGTGGCCACCGGGCGCGAAGAGCTTGATGCCGCCGTGCAGGATGAGTCCGCCGCCGAGAAACACGCGGAGCGGCAGCGGTGCCCAATCCCGCCACACGGTCATGGCAGTGCCGCGAGATAGCGCGTGGCCGCGATGCCTGGCATGAAGAAGTACGCGCCGCCGACCGTGCGGACGAAGCGGGGCAGGCCCGTGACGCGCTTGCGGATCGGCTCCTGCTGCACGGTGAAGGTGCCGCCGGCCTCACCGTGCCCGTTGCCGCGCGGGCCCGTGATCGGATCGTCCTCGGCGTAGCTGCCGTCGAACTTCGTGCTGTTGACCCAGGTGTGCTGGATGAACTCGAACTGCCTGCCGAGCTGGGTGTTGAAGCAGATGAAGTGCAGGCCGCGGTCGACGCCGTCATCGGCCGCGCCGATCAGGTCGGCGGGCTCCATCGACGGGGCCAGCGGCGGCCCGTAGACCCGGCCGCGCCGGATGATGCGATGACGCTTGCCGACGTCGATCGATCGGTCGGAGCCGGGGAACGGGTCGAGCGCGTCGCGCGGGTTCGACCGTCGAAGGTGTGAGCCGATCGGGCACTTGAGGCCGTCCGCGTCTTCGGACCGGAAATACATGAAGTCGTTGTCGTCGGCCAGCGCGGGATCGTCCGCGGTCGGCGCCTTCACGAGCGGTGCACCGCTGGGCCAGCGGCCGACCATTTTCGCCGCCAGGCCGACGCACGCGGGCACTCGGTCGAGCGCGTCACCGGACCTGTCGGCCAAGCTGTTCCAGAAACCGGCGACATCCTGTCTGAGCTGACGGACGACCAGGTAGCTGCCGTCTTTACCGAAATCGCGACGGCCGCGATCGTCGGCCGCCTCTGGCAGTAGGCCGCGAGGGTCGGACGCGGGGTCGATGAGGGGCCGGTCGGTGAACTGCCCGTAGGCATTCGGATAGCCGAGCACGAACTCGCCCGCCGCCACGGTGTTGCCCGCCGGACCGCCCGCGTCGTAGCCGTCGATCAACGGCTGCGAGATGCCGTCCCGAAAACCGAAGTGCTCCTTGCGTCCCGGCAAGGTCAGCGAATCTATACGCGAGATGACGCGAAACCCGTTGCCGGACAGATCGTGACGGTCTTCGAGGCCGGAAACCACCTCCGCGTCACGCCCGTAGAGCATCAGGAGCACATCGACGCCGCTGCCGTCCCAGCGCCAATGGTCCGGCGAACTCCCGTCGTAATCACCGAGGATGCGGCGGCGATGATCGGTGCCGGTCATGCCTTCCCGGAATTCGCCTGCCAGCATGCCGACATGCTCGGCTGGCAGGCCCAGCCGCACCAGGCCTGCCGGGGTGAAGGCGATGTTCGTGCACGTGTCGGTCGGTTCGGGCCGAACGGTGCTGTCGCGCAGGGGAAGCCGACCGATCCAGCGCTTGGCGGCCGCAACGTCGTCGATCCCCAGCAGCAGGAACGCCGCGTTGTCCAATGCGCCGTAGCCGTGCAGGATGATGCCCTGAATGTCGTCGAGTTGCAGCGTCATAGCCGGTCCCATGGGATGCTGTCGAGCCGCTTGGCCACCCAGTTGGATTCGGGAAGGTCGTTGCCACATCCGAATCGGCGCAGCCAGCGGCGCGTTCCGGCGTCGTCGGTCTTCTCGGACAGGCCCTGCCGGATCGCCTCGTTGTTCGCGATGTTTTTTGTCGTCAGGTGCGGGTAGGCGCTGTACCAGACGTTGCTCGGGGCTTGACGGGTGGGCAACAGCCGCTTGTATGCCTTCTCGTCGGTGATGCCGCCGAAGAACAGGAAGCGGGTACGCGGAAACCCTTCGCCATTGCTGAAGATCGCGTTGAGTCCCCAGAAGGCCTTGTCGATGAAATCGTTCATGTAGCTCTCCAGGCTGCCGTCGTAATTACTGGAGAAGAACAGGCCCCGGTTGTCGTTCATCCGCACCCACCGGGCGAAATGAATGGTGTTGAGCCCGGAAAGCGTTCCGCGGTTATAGATGTGGCGGGTCGCGTAGTCGGTGAGGAACAGGATCGCGGTGGTGGTCAGCCGCCGGAACGGTCCGGGTTTGAGGAACCCGACGGCGACGATCTGGTTGTGCGCCCAGAAGTCCTCGTCGTCGCGGAACTTCTGCACCGCATCGGGTGCGGCCGCGCGGGTGTCGGGCACATCGCGCTTCTCGTGGTAGCGCAGCAGCACCGCGAAGAGGCCGAGCCCGAGAATCACCAGAGGCAGAAACAACACGGTCACCAATGCGAACGCGGTGATCCAGAAGTACTGGTGGGTGGCCTCTTTGGCCCGCCACAGCAGCGAAGGTGGGGAGGCGGGCCGCAGCGCCCAGGCCAGGTCGTCTCGATCGCGCACGTAGTCGGCGATCGCGCTCTTGATCTTCCCCGGGTCCAGCGATCCGAAGTCGTTGGCATCCAGGAACGCGTTGATCTCGCGCTGTAGTACATCTTCCTGCTGGATCTGCACGAGTGAGCGGCCCCGGCGGTTGATGTGGGCGGCGGCGGCCTTGACGGCATGAGCCTGCAGGAACGCCCGCCGATCACTCACCGACGCCGGAACCGGATAGCCGACACAGTGTGAGAACACTGCGTCGAGTCCCGGTCCGCAGACCGTGGCCAGCTCGTCGATGTGCCTGCCGAGCGGTGCGTCGACGTCGGTCAACAGGGCGAGCTGCGCGGGCACGGGTTTGCCGTCGAGATCCTCGGTCGGGTCGAACAAAACGAGCCTCGCGAAGTGCACGCCGCTGAGCCGTTCGAACGGCATGATTTCCCACCGCTCGACGTGCTCGGGGATGCGCCCGAGCAGTTCTCGCAGCGAGTCCAGTCGGTCGCCGCTGACTTCGGCGAGTACGGTGAAGGCTTCCTGGTGCGGCATCGGTATCACCCCGTCGGGCGAATGACGAACCACCCGACGCGTTTTCGCCAGAGCCATACGACGCCGAGGTAGAGGCCGGGGCTCACCAGCCGGATCTCGTCGCGCACCATCCGGGCGAGCCACGAGGTCTTCGAGTAGTCGATGAGGACGCAGTCGCCGCCGTCGACCCAGCTGTCGGCAACCGACAGCCGGGCCTTGACGAGACGCAGACCGAACGGCGTGACCTTGTTGCGCAAGACCGCCTCGCGGCGGTCGAGCACCTTGCCCTGCCACACGATGACCCGCACGAGCAGCGCCAGCGGCTTGGCCAGCCAGGTGCCCGGCCAAGCCAGCAGCGTGCCGCTGGTGTCTCCGTCGGGTATGGGGCCGGCCGGCGACTGCCGGAACAGCGAGTCGAGCATGCTGTTGCTGTAGCGAAGCAACGCCGCCTCGTTGAGCGGTGTCGCCCGGTTCAGCTCCGGCCCTGGGCTTGTCATCGCTTGGCCTTGCCCAGACGCGCCCACGGCGCGAACGCGTTGCGCTGCCCACGCAGCACGGGCTCGAGCTCGGGATAGTGCCGGATCAGCACCGAGCACATGTCGTTCTCGTCGATCCACGTCATGCCCTCCGGCGTATAGACGCGTGGGGTGAAGTCGACCGTGAAGAACCGGTCGCTCTTGAGTCGCCGGGTCGCCATCAGCACGAAGATGCGAAACGCGGTGTCGCTGAAGCCGAAGCCGTCAGGCAGCTTCTCGCCGAACATGCCGACCATCGCGTCGACCTTCTCGATGTCACCACCGTAGATCTCGCGCATCTTGATGGCAGTGTCGCGGTCCCCACCACTGATCTCCTCGAACGACGTGGCCGGCTTGAGCCGCAGCTGACGGCGGAACTCGTTGTAGCGCGGCACCCCTCGCTCGCGGGACCGGATGAGGTCGGTGGAGATCAGGTCGATGACCAGGTTGTCGGTGCGGTCGAAGCGGCGCATGAAGTTCGGGCTGTTGTGCAGCGTTACCGCGCCCGGGTGCGCCACGCCGAGCGAGTACAGGCAGTTCACCGCCCCCACGCTCTTGAGCACACCGCGCGAGTTCGCGCCGCCGTGAATACTGTCGAACGAAAGCTGCTGCGGTTCAGCGGCTCCCGACAGGCTCAGAAATTCGTAGTCGTCGGGCACCAACGGGTGCATGCGGTAGACGGTGACGAAGTCCTCGGTGATGGAGTACGGCGCGGAGTGGTGGTCGGTGGCCGACCCCAGGACCCCGCTGACCGCCTCGCTCGGGCTCACCCGGCCGAACAGTTCCTTGACGCGCTCGCCGGCGAGTCCGAACCAGTTCGCGCGCATCCCGATCTGCAGCGTCGGATGGCCGAGAATCGCGGGCGTCCATTCGATGGTGTGGATCTTGGCGATCAGTGCGGCGTTGATCATGCGCGCCTTGTTGAAGATCTGATCGCCGGTCCACGTCGGATAGGCGGCCTTCAACCGGTCGCAGATCGCGTTGTGCTCGCGCAGGAAGATCGTGCCCATGAGTTCCAGGCCGAGCCACCAGCCGTCCGCCCCGCCGGACGCCCCGAGCAACTTCGGGTCGAGTTCGATGAACCCGTCGGCGTCGATGCGCACCTTGCCGTCGTTGAGCTTCTTGTCCGTTCGGATCGCATTCTGGAAGTCCGGAGTGCTGCCGTAGATCTGCGACGCATCCCACCAGTGGGTCTCGGTGTTGATGAACGTCGTCTGCCCGGGTGTCGGGTTGGGGTCGGCAGGCGTCGACGGAATGTTGATCGTGTCACCGGACCATTCCGTGTCGCCCTCGGGCACCGGAATCTCGATCATCTTCTTGGGATCGGTGTCGTGGCTGAACCAGTCGCGAGTTTCGAACTGCAGCCAGGCCGCCGCAAGGACATTCAGGGTTTCGGCCGGTTTGAACTCGTCTCGGCGCAGCAGCTCATTGCTGATGACACGCGGATTGGGGTCCATCAGCTGCGGCATCGACTCCGCATGTCCCTTGTCCAGCGGCACATTGCGGCCGAAGCGGGTGTTCGCCATACCCATCGATGGCGCGGCGAGATCGTTGTAAGACCCGTCGACCGTTCGGACGGTCAGGTACTCGGCGGGCTTGTGGTCCGGCGCCGCGGGCGGGTTGCCGCGGTAGGAGTCGTAGAGGTTGTGCTCGCGCAGCGCGTCGCGGATCCCGATGAGTGCGCCGAGCCCGAGCCACGGTGGCAGCTTGTCCCACCCGATCCGGCGGTCGACCGCCTCACTGACTTTGATGGACCACCTCATGAGCAGTGATGGCATCCTGGCCTCCTTTCCAAGCGGCGATGGCAAGTGCGGTGTTGATTGCGGAGATGACGACAGCCACCCGTCCCTGTTTGCGTGGCAGGTCGCCGCGGGCTGCGGTGACGGCGGCAGACACAGTGTCGGTGGCGTGGATGAGTACCGCGAGCTTTTCGGCCCGACGCAGTTCGTCGCCGCTGAGCACGAGAAGGTCGAGCCCGATGAGAACGGTTCGGATGCCGAACATCCGGAATGGGTAGGTGCCGGAGCGGTCCGCGGTCGTATCGACCCCCAATCGGGTCAACAGCTTCTCCGGGGCCAGCAGCCCGGCCGTCCCGTTGAGAATCCTGATCACTGCGAGCGTCTTGCGCGCGGCCGTTGGGATCGACACCCGGACACCTCCACTCGACGACTCGGCGTGTGGATAGATCGTGCGGCCACACCCGCGAGATCGAACGAGTAGTCGGCTACCTGTTTTCGCCCGGCGCGGACCGGATCCGCGTTGAATGGGCGCATGGAGCTCATGTCGCCGACCGATTCGATGTTCTTGATCGCCGAAACGCGTGAGCATCCGTTCCACGTCGGCGGGCTGGCGCTGTATGAGCCGCCGCAGGACGCGAGCCCGAGCTTCGTGCGTGACCTGTACGAGGAGATGATCGCGCACACCGACTTCCAGCCGGTGTTCCGCAAGCATCCGGCGACGATCCTCGGCGGCATCGCCAATGTGGGCTGGGCCTTCGACAACGACGTGGACCTCGACTACCACCTGCGCCGCTCGGCGTTGCCGTCGCCCGGCCGGGTGCGCGACCTGTTGGAGCTCACGTCGCGGTTGCACAGCGGCCTGCTCGACCGGCACCGGCCGCTGTGGGAGGCCCACCTGATCGAAGGTCTGCAGGACGGCCGCTTCGCGGTGTACACCAAACTGCACCACGCACTGATCGACGGGGTCTCGGCGATCAAGCTCATCCAGCGCACGCTGACCGAGGACCCAGATGACACCGAGGTTCGTGTGCCATGGACGCTGCCGCGCCGCAAGCGCGCTCACCAGGGCGGCTCGCCTACGTCGATGTTGCGAACCGCGGCGGACACGGCATCCTCGGTCGCCGCGCTCGCGCCGTCGACGCTGAAGCTGGCCCGCGCAGCTCTTCTCGAGCAGCAACTCACCTTGCCGTTCGGCGCCCCGAAGACGATGTTCAACGTCAAGATCGGCGGCGCCCGCCGCGTCGCCGCCCAGTCGTGGCCCCTCGAACGGTTCCACCGGGTCAAGTCGGCGGCCGGCGTCACGATCAACGACGTGGTGCTCGGGATGTGCGCCGGTGCGTTACGCGCGTACCTGACCGAGCAGGACGCATTGCCGGACCGCCCGCTTGTCGCGATGGTTCCGGTGAGCCTGCGCTCGGAGAGCGAGGCCGACGCCGGCGGCAACATGGTCGGCACGATCCTGTGCAACCTCGGCACCGACCGCGAGGATCCCGCCGACCGGCTCTCGGTGATCAGCCAGTCGATGCGCGACAACAAGAAGATCTTCTCCGAGCTGCCGCGCGTGCAGGCCTTGGCGTTGTCGGCGCTCATGATCGCGCCGCTGGGACTGGCAGGCGTGCCGGGGTTCACGCGGGCGACCGCACCGCCGTTCAACATCGTGATCTCGAATGTGCCCGGTCCGCGCCAACCGCTGTATTGGCGCGGCGCGCGCCTCGACGGTAACTATCCGCTTTCGATCGCGCTGGATGGCCAGGCCATGAACATCACGGTGGTCAGCAATGCGCGCAACCTCGACTTCGGGCTCGTCGGCTGCCGCCGCAGCGTTCCGCATCTGCAGCGGATGCTCAGCCATCTCGAGAGCTCGCTCAAAGCGCTCGAGCGCGCCACCGGCGCATGAACGCAAAGGCGTAATGGGTAGACCAAATACGCCGTATCGCGCAAAATGGTTGCCGTGACGGATAACGGCGCCGACGCCCTCGGTCGGATGCGGATTCTCGACGCGAAACCCGTGAACCTTGACGGTTTCAGTGTCGCCAACCCTGATCTCGGCCTGGCCGCGATGAGCAGCCCCAACGACCCGGACCCGTCATTGGTCGTGCGAGACGGGCACGTCGTGGAAATGGACGGCAAGGCCGCCGAGGACTTCGACGTCATCGACGAGTTCATCGCCCGCTACGGCCTCGACCTCGACGTCGCACCCGAGGCGATGGCGCTCTCGGACGTCGAACTCGCCCGCATGGCCGTCGACCTGTCCGTGCCGCGTGCTGAGGTCGTCCGGCTGATCGGCGGCACCACCCCGGCCAAACTGGCCAAGGTCATCGCGGTCCTCACCCCCGTCGAGATGCAGATGGCGATGGCCAAGATGCGGGCCCGCCGCACCCCGAGCAACCAGGCGCACGTGACCAATCAGCTCGACGATCCGATGCTGATCGCCGCCGACGCCGCCAGTGCGGTGGCGTACGGCTTCCGGGAAGTCGAGACGACCGTCCCGGTGCTGGGCGATGCGCCGTCGAATGCCGTTGCGCTGCTGATCGGTTCGCAGGTCGGGGTGCCCGGGGCGATGGCGCAGTGCTCGATCGAGGAGGCGCTCGAGTTGCGGCTGGGCCTGCGCGGGCTCACCAGCTACGCCGAGACCATTTCGATCTACGGCACCGAGCAGGTGTTCGTCGACGGCGACGACACCCCGTTCTCCAAGGCGGTCCTCACCTCGGCCTACGCGTCGCGCGGTCTCAAGATGCGGGTGACGAGCGGCGGTGGGGCCGAGGTGCTGATGGGCGCCGCCGAGAAGTGCTCGATCCTCTACCTCGAATCGCGTTGTGTGTCGCTGGCTCGGGCGCTGGGCTCGCAGGGCGTGCAGAACGGCGGCATCGACGGAGTCGGCGTGGTGGCCTCGGTGCCCGAGGGCATGAAGGAACTGCTGGCCGAGAACCTCATGGTGATGATGCGCGACCTCGAATCCTGCGCGGGCAACGACAATCTCATCTCGGAGTCCGACATCCGCCGCAGCGCCCACACGCTACCGGTACTGCTGGCCGGCGCCGATTTCATCTTCTCCGGCTTCGGCTCGATCCCGCGTTACGACAACGCGTTCGCGCTGTCTAACTTCAATTCCGATGACATGGACGATTTCCTTGTGCTGCAGCGGGACTGGGGTGCCGACGGCGGGCTGCGCACGGTATCGGCCGAGCACCTGGCCGCGGTGCGCCGCCGCGCCGCAACGGCTGTGCAGGCCGTCTATCGGGACTTGGGCCTTGCCGACTTCGACGACAGCCACATCGACGAAGTTGTGCTTGCCAACGGGTCCCGCGATCTCCCGCCCGGAGATCCCAAGGCGGTCGCCGAAGCCGCCAACGCTATCGAGGCCAAGCAACTCACGGTGTTCGACATCGTGGCCTCGCTCAAGCGCACCGGCTACGACGAGGAAGCCGAGGCGATCATGCGCCTGACCGCCGAACGCCTCCGTGGCGATCAACTGCAGACCTCGGCCATCTTCGACGAGCGATTCCGGGTGCTGTCCAAGATCACCGACCCCAACGACTATGCCGGGCCCGGTACCGGATACACGCTCAGCGATCAGCGTCGGGCCGAGATCGACAACATCCGCCAACAGCGCACGGCGGCTGAGCTCACGGCCGATCAGGCCGAGCATGCCGGACACATCGTCGTCGCCGACGTCGAGCCGGCCCGGCAGGGCAGCGATCCGCGCGAGGTGTGCATCGGGTTGTCGCCGGCACTGGGCCGCAGCGTGTGGCTCACGCTGTGCGGGCTTCCGATCGGGCAGGTGATCCGGCAGATCTCGGCGGGGCTCGAGGAAGAGGGCTGTGTGCCGAGATTCGTGCGTATCCGCTCGACGATCGACGTCGGCCTGATCGGGCTGACGGCCGCCAAGCTGTCCGGATCCGGCATCGGAATCGGCTTGCAGGGCAAGGGCACTGCGCTGATTCACCGCCGCGACCTGGCGCCGTTGGCCAACCTGGAACTGTTCAGCGTCGCCCCGTTGCTCACCGCGCGGAACTACCGGGAGCTGGGCCGCAACGCCGCGCGCCACGCCAAGGGCATGGCGCCGGTTCCGATCCTGACCGGTGGCACCGACGAATCCATATCAGCGCGCTACCACGCGCGGGCCGTTGCGCTCGTCGCGCTGGAACGTGACGCGAGCGAATCGGGCCAGGCGCCCGTCACGGTGGAGGTCACCAGGAAATGAGCGAGAAGTTCACTGTCGATGCCGCCGTCGACGGCAAGCTCGAACTGTCCGATCTGCGGATGGATCCGGCTGTTCTCGCGCACCAAGCCGTGATCGCCGAGGAGAACGGCAATCCGCAGCTAGCCGAGAACTTCTTGCGGGCAGCCGAATTGGCGACCATCGACGACGAAGACGTGATGGGCCTCTACGAGGCGCTGCGCCCACACCGATCGACCGCGGAGGATCTGGCTGCCCTGCAGGCCTCGTTGGAAGGGCGTGGTGCGGCGCGTTGTGCCGAGCTCGTGCGCCAGGCCGCCGACGTCTACGCGCGCCGGGGCCTGTTGCGGTGAATGGTGTCGCGAGGATCGTCGCGGGCATCGATGTCGGCAACCACACCACCGAGATCGTCCTGGCCCGCGTAGCGAACGGCGCGGTGCATCCCGTCGGACACGGGCAGGCACCGACGCGGGGACGCAAGGGCTCGCGGGACTCTCTTGAGGGTGCGGCCGCGCTGCTGCACCGCATCGAGGTCGAAACCGGCACCCGGGCCGACGAACTCGTGCTCTCGGCGATCCGGCCGGTCGACACCGAAACAGCGCCACTCGCACCGGCCGCATCGCCGCACGCGCCGGTGCGCAGCCTGCGCCGGCCCGATGCCAGTACGCCGGCAGGAACCGGGTACGCGGTCGGGCGCCATGTGCCCTTGGCCGACCTGAGCGGTGCCGTATCGAACGGCCCGGCGATCGTATCCGTCGACGGCGACACCGATTTCGAGGACGCGGCCGCGGCGATCGGCGATGCGGTCGGGCGCGGCTGGAACATCGTCGGCGTGCTGGCCGCGCAGGACGATGCCGTGCTGATCCGCAACCGCATCCCGGTTGATGTGCCAGTGGTCGACGAGGTGAACCTCGCCGATCTGGATGACGGAGCGCTGGTCGCGGTCGAGGTCGTGGAAGAGGGGCGCGCGTACCGCGCCCTTGCCGATCCGATCGCGTTGTGCGCAGCACTGGAACTGGGGCATGACCAGATGCGTGAGGTGGCCGAATTCACCAGAGAGCTTTCGGATTCGCCGGCCATCGCGGTGACGCCACGCACCGGACCGCCCGATCCGCCCGCGGTGGACGACGACTACGTTGAGTTCACGGTTGACGGGGAGGGCGTGCGCTACTCGCCCGCACAAGCCCACAGCATCCTGCGCCGTGAGCCTCCCGGTAATGTGGCGCGGATCCGGTTGCGGTCGCTCCCGACCCGCGAAATGGCGGTCGACGACGCCTTTTTCACCGATCTTTCCGCGCTGGACAACGGAGCCTGGCTGCGCCGTGGCGTCGCCGACGCCCGGGGTACCGTCGTCGCACTGCTGGCCGCCGACCATGTGGAGGATGCCGCGGTGACGCTCGGTGAACTCACCGGCCGGCCCGCCCGCACGATCGCGACCGAACCCGAGGCCGCGGCCCGGGGTGCGCGAACCACACCGGGCCTGCCGACGGATTCCGTGGTGTGCGATATCGGTGGCGGCACAATCGATCTCGTCGGCGAAGACCGCATGGTAACGGCCGCGGGTGCGGGTGAGACCATCACCGTCGCGGTCGCACGCATGCTGAACATTCCACGGGCCCTCGCCGAGCGCGTCAAACGGACCCCGGCCATCCGGGTCGAGGGGCCACATGTCGCGCACGAAGAAGACGGACGTCGACTGTTCTTGGACTCCCCGGCACCGGCCGAGGCGATCGGACGGCTGTGCACGCGCGGCACCGTCGGTTTGGTGCCGTTCTCGAACAAGCTGGCCGCCGAGGAATGGCGCAGCCTGCGGCTGGCCATCAAGCAGGAAACCGTCGCGGCGAACATCGCGCGGTGTATGAAGGCGTTCGAGAAGCCGCCGACCGCATTGGTACTCGCGGGCGGCGGCGCCCTCGACGACGAACTGCTGCGCACGGTGGGTGAGTCGCTGCGGACGGTCCCCATCGTGGTGGGGCGCGCCAACATCGACGGCATACACGGACCTCGGTTCGCTGTCGCGTCGGGCCTCGTGCATCTGTCCGCAGCCGGACATTAGAACGGCAGGTCGACCCCGCCGCCGGTGGTGTTCGCTTCGTCGTGGTTGGAGTCGACGTAGCCCAGCCGATAAGGAATCACCGGGTCGGTGCCGACGGGCACCAGGGGATCGGTATCGGAGACCTGTGAGTGAGTGTTCGTGTCGGCGGCGCTGGCGATCGGTGCGAAGGCAACGGCCCCTCCGATCGCGGCCGCGGCCAGCCACGGTGCGATGAACTTGATCGGCATCTTCATGATGGCCTCCTGAGTCGGTGTCGCGTTTGCGATACCAACTATCGCGCCGCGGCGGCCCGAAGTCGCCACCGCTGACACCCATTCGGCGGGTACGGCTAGCCGGTAGCGGGCCGCAGGAAGTCGCCGGAGATCTTGACCGCGGGAGCCGACGAATCCCCGCCCACAACGAGAGTTGCGAACGCGATGTCACCGGCGATACCGGCGAACCAACTATGGGCATTGGCGTGGGAAAGTGCTTCGCCGCCGAACTCGGCTGTGCCGGTCTTGCCGCCGAGATCGGCGATATCGCCGAGCTCGCTGGCAGTGCCCTCGGTCACGGTCTTGCGCATCATTGCGCGTAACGCCTCGACGACGTTCGGCGGCAACGACACCGACTCCGTGTCGGCCGTCGTCTTCTCGCCGTCGACCAAGGTCGGCAAAACGGTCGAGCCGTGTGCCAGGCTCGCCTCGGCGACCGCGAGCCCGAACGGGCTGACCGTCACGGTGCCCTGCCCGATGCCGTTCTCGACCTTCTGAGCGGCATTGTCCGCGTTGGGAACTCGGCCCGTCACGGTGGTCAGGCCGGGGATGGTGAAGTCGACGCCGATGCCGAAGTCGCGGGCGGTGTTGGTGAGCGCGTCGGCAGGCAGCTTGTCGGACAGCGCCGCCATGCTGGTGTTGCAGGAGTGCGAGAACGCCGACGTCAGCGGCACCGTACCCAGATCGAAGTTGTCGTCGTTCGGGATCGTCCGGTTTTCGATCGTGAGTTGGCCGGGGCAGGCCACCGGGCTGTCCGGAGTCGCCAGGCCGGCCTCCATTGCCGCGGCGGTGGTGATGGTCTTGAACGTCGACCCGGGCGGATACAGACCCGAGAACGCGATTGCCCCTTGCGGGTCAGCGGCGGGATTCTGTGCGGCCGCAAGGATGCCGCCCGTGGAACCCGAGATCGCGACCAGAACCGCGGGGCGGGTTTCCTGAGCGACGGCTTGCTGGGCGAGCAGCTGCATGCGCAGGTCGAGCGTCGTGCGCAGCGGATCGGTCGGTGCGGGCGGCGTCGATTTCAGCTGCTCAGCTGGAGCGCCATCCACGTCTACCAGATACACCGACCAGCCGGCGTTCTTGGTGATCCGGTCATGCCACAACTGCCCGAGGCCGCTGATCGCGGGCGACGACAACTGGCGGTCGGCCGTCAGCAGCTCACCCTGTTCGGCGACGGTGACACCCGCGATCTGGGCGAGCTGATCGCGCACCTGTGCCAGGTCGTCTTCGCGCAGTTTCATCACGGTCACGCGATCGTCGGACGTCGAATTGAACTGCGCGCCGATCGATTCCGCGGTGGTCGTGGCGTCGAACCGCGCCAGCAGCGCGGCCAGCGGCGCAGCCGAGGCCAGGTGGGTGCGGTCGAGCGTGATCACCCCGACGGTCTGCCAGGTCATCAGCGGTTGCCCGGTCCGGTCGAGCACCGGTGTCTGCAACTCGCTGTCCTGGCTGTACTGGAACGTCAGGCCGGGTTGCAGATCGCGGTGCAGCAGCGTCGGCGCCCAGGCGATCAGCCAGTCGTCGCCGGTCTTGGCGGCGGTTCCGGTGGTTTCGTAGCCGAATTCGTGTCCCTCGCCCCACGACCACTGGTACTTCAGCGTCGAGCCGGCGTCGTCGCCCTCTTGCGGTTCCGCGCTGACCTTGACCGTCGCGGCCTCGCCCATGCCGTCGAACATCGACGCGATCACCGGCTCGGCCGCTGCCGGATCGCTCGTCTGGACTGCCGCGGCGTGGGCGTCTTTGCGTTGCAGCGCATCGGCGAACGCGGCGAAGCGGTCGGCAGGGTCAGGGGACGACGAGCAACCGACGACCGAAAGCAGCAGGCCGAACAGCAGCAGCCACGCACATGCGAGACGATTCATCCCTCCAGCTTTACAGCAGTGTCCGCACCTGCTCGGGCAGGGCCACACCCAGCGCGCCGCCCAGGCAGATCACCCCCCGTCGTCCTCGGACGGCTTCTCGGCGGGTGCGTCGGCTTGGTCCTTCTTCGGCTTGAGGTCTTTCTTGAGTTTGTCGACCGCGCGAGACACCGCCTTGGGCAGCGTGTCGCGCTGCTCGGAAAGTTTCGGCTTCTTGGGCCTGGTCGGCTTCGCCGGTGTCGTCTCGTCGTTTGCTTCTTGCTGTTTCGACTCTCCGGGTTCTTTCGGCTCGTCCTGTTCATCCGGCTCGGCCTGACTCTCGGGCTTCTCGACTGTCGGCCCGTCCCGGTCGGTGGATATCGAAGGCACCGTCGGGAATCCGTTGCGGAAGTTGTCGACGCCCTCGTCGATGGCCTCGGGCAGCGCTTCGATGGCGTCGGCGATGCGGTCGTGCGGTGTGAACAGTGAGAACCGCGTCGGCTTGTCGGCATCCTGGTAGTCGCGGTCGGTGTAGCCCATGTCGATCACGACTCGAAGCGTTGGCTCGATGGCGCCGAGCACGGGCTCGGTCAGCGCGGTCGTCTGCAGTGCGGCGGAGAAATCACGTATCGGCTGCAGCAGCGGGAGGTGTTCGGCCCGGATCAGTACGTACGTGTCGGTGCCGCCCTCCGGGGTCGTCACGACCAGCACCGCTTGTTCGTCACCGTCCAGGTCGACGTTGTCGGGCCCATGGTCTCCGTGCACGTATTTCATGCCGGCCACCGCGTTCGCGATCGACAACGGGTTGGCGTAGGCCGGGAAATCGGCGATCAGGTCGTATTCGAGCGATACGAAGGTTTCGTCGTAGGGCGACGGGACCGCGGCGCCGGTACTGACGAATCCGGGGAATGCCATGCCCGGGAAGCGTGAGTAAATGCCGCCGTTGGGCACGAACGGCGAAGCCAGGAACAGGAACTTGAGGTCGTCGGTCGCAGGTGCGGCCGGGTCCGACAGGAGTGAGCGCTTGTACTTCTCGGCGACCAGGGAGCCTTCGGAGTACCCGACGATCAAGACGGTCCTGTCGTCGGCGATCTCGGCGTCGACGACGTCGCGCAGCGCGGGGATCCCGGCTTCCACGCTCGGATCGACCGGCAGCAGCGCCGGATACGGCACGCCGACGAAGGGATGATCGTTCGCGACGAGTTGCCCTTGGAACTTGTTCTTGATCCGGTCGCTTGTCGTATTTCCTGCGCCGCCCACTCCGACGACGACGTCGTTGGACGGAATGGCGACCGCGGTGGCGCTTGGGGCTTGGCCAAAGGTCAGTGCCGTGGTGATGCCTGCGGTGGCTCCGGCCACCATGACTGCGGATCCGCGCTGACGTTTGCGATGCCTTGCCACCTTGCTCCTCTGGTCGACTGGACGGAAATGGGGTGTGGGCCCGGGGATCCTCCCGGGCCCACACTTGGCTGATGACCCGTTACGGGCAGGTGACTTCGAGCTCGAACGGCTTGGTGACCGCTCCCGCCATCGGATTGGCCATATCGGCACCCGTCGCATTGCCCTTGATCGTGTACTTGTTGCCGTCCTTGGTGGCTTCGGCGCTGCCGCCCGGCACGCCTGGGGTGTAACCGAGGCTGACGCCGTCGATGTTGCCCAGCGCGACAGCGCTGACGGTCGGCTGGTCGCCTTCGGACAGCGTGGCGGTGACGGCTGACATGCCCTGGCCGACGGTGACCGAGACGTTGCCCGCGACCGTCGCACATACGACGCTGCCTTCCACCGGGGTCTCCTTGCCGTCGATGACGACCCGCGCGGTTCCCGTGCCGGTGGTTGCTGTGGCATCGCCGGCCTGAACCGACGCCGACGGCGAAACCGAGGCGGTTGCCGTCGGTGATGCCTCGCTGGAATCCGAACTCTTCTCATCAGACGAACAGCCAGACAGACCGGCGACGACGATCGCGGCGCCGCCGACAGCTACCAGGAACCCACGCTTCACCACTGTTCTCCTCACGGTTGTGCGGCCCGTCAAGATCGGCGGACCGTCTCCGAAAGTATGGGGTCAGCTCGGTTGTCCGGTACCCGATTGGGCGAATTGCTCGGGCAGGGCCGCGGCGGCCCGTAAGTTCAGCATCATGGAGACTTTGCGAACACCGGATGAGCGGTTCGCCAGCCTGCCCGAATTCCCTTATGCCCCAAAGTTCTGCGTGGTCGACGATGGGGAAGGCGGGACCCTGCGGATGGCCTGGGTGGAGGACGGCCCGGCCCACGCCGAACCGGTCCTGTTATTGCATGGGGAACCATCTTGGTCGTACCTGTACCGCCGCATGATTCCGATCCTGGTGGCGGCCGGGCACCGTGTCATATGCCCCGATCTGGTCGGGTTCGGTCGATCTGACAAACCGACGCGGATCGGCGATCACAGCTACGCGCGGCACGTCGAATGGATCCGGGCACTTGCCTTCGACGTGCTGAATCTGCACCGGGTGACTCTGGTCGGCCAGGACTGGGGCGGACTGATCGGGCTGCGGCTGGCCGCCGAACACCCCGACCGGTTCGCCAATATCGTTGTGGCGAACACCGGTCTGCCCACCGGTGACATCCCGATGCCCGAGATCTGGTGGCAATTCCGCTCGGCCATCCAGGGCCTGCCGAAAATCGAAGTAGGAAGGTTCGTCGCGGCGGGGTGCCGCCGCCCCATGAAGGAGGCGGTTCGGGCGGCCTACGACGCCCCGTTTCCCGACGATTCGTACTGTGCCGGGCCCCGCGCGATGCCCGGTCTGGTGCCCACCACGCCAGACGATCCGGCCGCCGAAGCCAACCGTTCAGCGTGGAAAGTGTTGTCGGCGAGCCAGACCCCGATGCTTGTCGCGTTCAGCGACGGTGATCCGATCACCGGCGCGATGGCCCCGATCTTTCAGCGCGAGATGCGCGGTGCGCGAGGCATCGAGCATCCGGTGATCGCCGATGCCGGCCACTTCCTGCAGGAGGATGCCGGCGAGGAACTCGCCGCGGCGATCGTGGCATTTCTCAGGGACAGGTGACCGCGATGTCGAACGGCATGTCGACGGGTATGCCAGGGTTGGCCGCGTCGGTACCCGCGCCCGTACCTGTGATGGTGTAGCTCTTGGCGTCGCGCGAGGCCACGACCGGTGAGCTCGAGAGCCCTTCGATGTAGGCGAGTGACGGCTGGTCGGTTCCTACCTCGCCGATGCTCACCGACTCCACCGCGGGCGCCTCGCCGTCGGTGAGGATCACCGTGGTGCGCAGGCTGCCCTCGATGTTGATGGTGGTGAAACCATCCTTCGTCTCGCAGCCGACCGAGGTGACCGGCCCGGTGTCGTTGCTGCCGAACGTCACCTTGGCCTCACCCGACTGCGAGCCGCCCGTCGAATCGGATTCCTGCGACGAACACCCGACAACTGCGGCCAGCATGGCCGCGCACCCAGCGGTGGTGGCGGCGATTCGGTGCATCACGAGCAGCAGTATGGTGCCGTCCGCCCCGATGACGGAAATCGGACGCGCATCCGGTTGAATACCTGCTGTGGACCAGCCGTACTTCACCGTGGAGGCCGAGTTAGCCGGCCGACTCGGCCGGGTCGGGACCATCCACACCCCGCACGGCGACATCCACACTCCGGCTTTCATCGCCGTGGGCACTCAGGCGACCGTCAAGTCGGTGCTGCCGGAGACAATGAAACAGCTTGGTGCGCAAGCCATCCTGGCCAACGCCTATCACCTGTACCTGCAGCCGGGCCCCGACATCGTGGCGGAGGCCGGTGGGCTTGGCGCATTCATGAACTGGCCCGGGCCGACGTATACCGACAGCGGCGGGTTCCAGGTGCTGTCGCTGGGCGTCGGATTCAAGAAAGTGCTGGCCATGGACACCCAGCGCGTGCAGGCCGACGACATCATCGCCGACGGCAAGGAACGCCTGGCGGTCGTCGACGACGACGGCGTCACGTTCCGGTCGCACCTCAACGGCTCGACCCACCGGTTCACGCCGGAGGTGTCGATCGGCATCCAGCATCAGCTCGGCGCCGACATCATCTTCGCGTTCGACGAACTCACCACGCTCGTCAACACCCGTGGCTATCAGGAACGTTCGGTGCAACGCACCCACGAGTGGGCGGTGCGATGCCTGGCCGAACACCAGAGGCTGCAGGAGTCGACACCCGAGCGGCCACGGCAGGCACTGTTCGGTGTCGTACAGGGCGCTCAGTACGAGGATCTGCGGCGCCAGGCCGCGCACGGGCTGACCACCATCGTCGGCCCGAACGGGGAAGGCTTCGACGGGTACGGCATCGGCGGGGCTCTGGAGAAGCAGAACCTGGCGACCATCGTCGGGTGGGTCAGCAGCGAGTTGCCCGCCGACAAGCCGCGCCACCTTCTCGGCATCAGCGAGCCGGACGATCTGTTCGACGCGGTCGCGGCCGGAGCCGACACGTTCGACTGCGTATCGCCGTCACGCGTGGCCCGCAACGCCGCGGTGTACTCGGCGAACGGGCGCTTCAACATCACCGGGGCCCGGTACAAGCGGGACTTCACCCCGATCGACGCCGAATGCGATTGCTACACGTGCGCCAATTACTCGCGCGCGTACATCCGCCACCTGTTCAAGGCCAAGGAAATGCTGTCGGCGACGCTGTGCACGATCCACAACGAGCGGTTCGTGATCCGGCTTGTCGATCAGATCCGGGCCGCGATCGTCGCTGGCGAATTCGACGAACTGCGCGCGCATGTGCTCGGCCGCTATTACGGCACCCCCGTCCGGTAGCTGACCTGGCGCCTTCTTCGACGCGTGCACAATAAAAGCATGACGACCATCGCGGAAGGCGAGGCTCCGCAGGCCTTGATGCTTCAGCTGTTGGACCCTTCCAACCGGGCCGATCCATATCCGCTGTACGACCGGATCCGGGCGTTCGGGCCGCTGCATGTGGCCGACGCGGCTCTCACGGTGTTCAGTTCGTACCCGGACTGCGACGAGGTGTTGCGCCACCCGTCGTCGTGCAGCGACCCGATGAAGTCGACGATGGCGCAACGCCAGTTGGCCGAGGAAACCGAACCGCGGCCGCGAGGCACGACCAGCTTCCTGTTCCTCGATCCACCCGACCACACGCGGCTGCGCAAGTTGGTCAGCAAAGCCTTTGTGCCCAAGGTGATCAACGCACTCGAACCCGATATCACCGCGCTGGTCGACGGGCTGCTGGACGCCGTCGAGGAGCGGGGCAGGTTTGAGGTGATCGCCGATCTCGCCTACCCGCTCCCGGTCGCGGTGATCTGCCGGCTCCTCGGCGTCCCGATCGAGGACGAGCCTCAGTTCAGCCACGCCTCGGAGCTGTTGGCGTCGGCGCTGGACCCGTTCTTCACCGTGACCGGTGAATCGTCGGATCTGTTCGATCAGCAGATGAAGGCCGGGCAGTGGTTGCGCGACTATCTGCGTGAGCTCATCGAAAAGCGCAGGCACGCACCGGGTGACGACCTGATGTCGGGGCTCATCGCGGTCGAGGAGTCCGGGGATCAGCTCACCGAGGACGAGATCATCGCGACCTGCAATCTGCTGCTGATCGCCGGCCACGAAACCACGGTGAACCTGATCGCCAACGCGATCCTCGCAATGCTTCGTCATCCCGCGCAATGGGCGGCGCTCGCCGGGGACCCGGCCCGGGTGTCGGCCGTGGTGGAGGAAACCATGCGGTACGACCCGCCGGTGCAGCTCGTATCGCGAACCGCTGGTGACGACATGACGATCGGTGACACCGCGATCGCCAAGGGCGACACGATGTTGCTGCTTCTGGCCGCCGCACACCGCGACGCCGCGGTCATCGACCGGCCCGGCGAGTTCGATCCGGACCGCGGCGCGATCCGCCACCTCGGGTTCGGCAAGGGGCCGCACTTCTGCCTGGGTGCGCCGTTGGCTCGGTTGGAAGCCGCGGTCGCGCTATCGGCCGTGACGCGGCGCTTCCCGCGGGCCGGCCTGGCCGCTGAGCCGGCGTACAAGCGGAATCTGACCTTGCGGGGAATGTCGACGCTATCCGTCGCTATATAGCGTCTTCAACGCTGATTACGTATCGAAACCGATCAAACCCGACGAAAATCGCACGTTCCCGGTACGGTCGTGCGCATGCGCATCCTGTTGGTGGGCGCCGGTGGCGTTGGCTCGGCATTCTGTGCGATCGCGGCGCGGCGCGATTTCTTCGAGCAGATCGTGGTGTGCGATTACGACGAGAACCGGGCGCGCCAGGCCGCCGACGCGGTCGGTGACCCGCGGTTCAGCGCCGCACAAGTCGATGCGACGTCGGCCGACGCGGTGGCCGAACTGGTCCGCAGGCATGGCATCACGCACGTGATGAATGCCGTCGACCCGCGGTTCGTGATGCCGATCTTCAACGGTGCACTGGCCGGTGGGGCCGACTACCTCGACATGGCGATGAGCTTGTCGCAGCGCCACCCCGACCGGCCGTACGAGCTCACCGGCGTGAAACTCGGTGACGAGCAGTTCGCGGTTGCCGACGACTGGGCCGGCGCAGGCCGGCTCGCACTGGTCGGCATCGGTGTCGAGCCAGGGCTGTCCGATGTCTTCGCGCGGTACGCGGCTGACCACCTGTTCTCCGAGATCGACGAACTCGGCACGCGCGACGGGTCCAACCTCGTGGTCGAGGGATATGACTTCGCGCCGTCATTCTCCATCTGGACCACGATCGAGGAATGCCTGAACCCGCCGGTGATCTGGGAGCGCGACCGCGGCTGGTTCGTCACCGAACCCTTCAGTGAGCCCGAGGTTTTCGACTTTCCGGAGGGCATCGGACCAGTTGAGTGCGTCAACGTCGAGCACGAGGAGGTGCTGTTGATGCCGCGCTGGGTGGAGTGCAGACGCGCGACGTTCAAATACGGTCTCGGCGGGGAGTTCATCGACGTTCTCAAGACGCTGCACAAGCTCGGGCTCGACCGGACGGAGAAGGTGCGCGTCGGCAGCGCGAACGGACCCGTCGAGGTGAGCCCGCGCGATGTCGTCGCCGCCTGTCTGCCCAATCCGGCGACCCTCGGCCCGCAGATGCACGGCAAGACCTGTGCGGGTTTGTGGGTGACGGGCACCGGGAAAGACGGTCAACCGCGCTCGACGTACCTGTACCACGTCGTCGACAACCAGTGGTCCATGGCCGAATACGGCCACCAGTGCGTGGTGTGGCAGACCGCGATCAATCCCGTTGTCGCCCTTGAGCTCCTGGCATCCGGGGCGTGGAGCGGGGCGGGTGTGCTTGGCCCGGAGGCATTCGACGCCGTGCCGTTCCTGGACTTGCTCAAGGACTACGGCTCGCCGTGGGGCGTCAAGGAACTCTGAGCGGCAGTCGTTGTTCGGCAGGCGTCACCTCGCGTTGACGCCGCGGTGAGCACCATGGCAGCCACGATCGCCGCGGCGGTGACGAGGGCGGTTGCCGGCCAGCCCATCCACCCCACGGCGGCCGCTCCGAACGCAGTCCCGGCACTGCCGCCGATGAAGTACACCACCATGTAGGCGCTGTTGAACCTGGCCGGCGCGGTGGGTTCGATCGCCAGCACCGTGCTCTGGTTGGCTACTTGGGCCGCGAAAAGGCCCGCATCGAACAGCGCCAGACAGACGAGTGTGGCGACGGTGTTCGACAAGCACAGCCCGAGGATGACCGTGGACAGAGCCGCGATGACGAGCCCGACCAGAATCACCGTCCTGGCGCCGACTCGGTCGGTCCATGAGCCGGCAACGCGAGTGGCCACCATGCCGAGAAGTCCGGCGACCGCGAACAGGCCGATCTGTTCGGCCGAGTACGAGAACGGTGGTTGCGCAAGGGCGACCGCAATTCCCGCCCACACTGCGCAGAACGCGAAGAACCACAGTGCCCCGCGTCCCGCTGCGATCCGCAACGCCGGGAAACGGACATACAGGCCGGGAAGCCCACGCAACACCGCGAGGTAGCTCGTGGTGACGCTGCCGCGTGCGCCAGGCAGAACGCTGAATGCGAACAATGAGACCGCGACGCAGAGCAGGGCGAAAACCAGAAGTGTTCCGCGCCAACCGAGTATCTCGGTCAGCCAGCCGCCGAGGATTCGACCGCCGATGATCCCCGCCGAGATGCCGGCAGTGACGGTCCCAAGGACGGTGGCTCGCTTTGATGCCGCCGCGAATCGTCCGGCAACCGAGCTCAGTTGCGCCCCGACCGTCGAACCGGCGCCGATCACGCCGACGGTCAGACCCAGCAGCCAAACCGTGCTCGCGGCGGCATTCGCCGTCAGCGCGAGCGCAAGCATGCCGAACTGAACGGCGAGAACGTATCTCGGCGGGAATCGATCCACGAGCGGTACGAGCACCGCCAGTCCGAACAGATAACCGAGCGGCCCGAAAGCCAGTGCCACACCGATCTCGGCGATCGAGATGTCAAGTGATGCAGCCACGTCCGCGACGGCGGGCTGTAACGGATAGATCGTGGCCGTGCCGAGCGCGGCGGCGAATGCCATGAACCACATGGCGGTTCTGTGCAGCGCCGGGGAGTGGGCGACTGAAGCGGTTTCCATGCTCGCGACGCTATGGGCGCGAACCGTGACAGTGCTGGCGGAAATCGGACGGTGCAGTCGGTGGTTGACGCGCCAGCGGCCGAAGCCTAACTTACAACTTGTAAGTTAGGTGAAGGGCTCACAGCATGGGTGACGACGCGCGGCGCTACGTGGTGATCGGTGGTGGGCTGGCGGGGCTGGCCTCTGCGGTATGGCTGGCCGAGGCAGGCAAGAACGTGACGCTGCTGGAACGCCGCGGCAGGCTCGGCGGTCGCACCCACGCGATGCGCGCAGACGCGGTCGACGACATACCTGACAACGGCCAGCACGTCATCGCCAGCGGCTATCAACATCTGTACCGCTACCTGACCAGTATCGGCACCCGGCGCCACATCGCCTTCCCGAAGTCGTCGACCTTGCGCTGGCCCGATGGACGCAAGGTGCGCATGCAGACCACGGGCATCGGTGCGATCCGCACGCTGTTCGGTGTCCACCCCGATGCCGGCTGGGGCGACCGCCTACGCGCTGCCCGCGCGACGCTCCGGCTGGGCTGGCAGGCACTGCATAAGCCCGACGATCTCGCCGACCTGTCCACCGAGCAGTGGTTCGAGCGGGTCGGCATGCCACCCCATGCGCGAGAAGCGTTGTGGGACTGGCTTGCTCTCGGCATCGCGGCCGAGCCGGTATCGCGGGAATCGGCGAAAGTCTTCGCCAACGTGATGGCCACCGGCTTTCGCCTCGGCATCAAGCACCGTACGCCGGTCACGATCGGCTACCCCACGGTCGATCTGGACACCCTGTACGTGACGGGCGCAGTCAACCTGTTCGAGGAGCGCGGTGTCGAGGTGCGCTACCGCTCGGTGGCCCGGCGGATCAGAATCGTCGACGGCCGCGTCGTCGGGGTGCTGCTGGCGGACGGGACGGAGATACCGGCCGATGCCGTCGTGTGCGCGGTGCCCAACTCCAACATCGGCGGCCTGCTCGACGACCTTCCCGAGCACCCGGAAATCTACGCGGCCGCAGACAAATTGGGGTACACGCCGATCGTCAGCACCAACCTGTACCTGGACCGGCCCCTCGGTACGGAATCGGCGTTCGAAGGGCTGATCGGCGGCACGGGCGTCATCGATGAAGTCTTTGACCGGCAAATCATGCACGGTCGAAAGACGGACCGGGCATGGCTCTACTGCCTGACCACCAGCGGTGCCTACGAACAGATCCACAAGTCCAACGAAGAGATCGTCGCCGAGCAGATGGACCTGCTGCGTCGCTACTACCCGAAGGCGCACGACGCGAGAGTGCTTGAAGCGCAGGTGGTGAAGATGCCGAAAGCGACGTTCTCCCAGGTGGTCGGCACCGATGCGCTGCGTCCGGGGCAACGCACGTCGGTGCCGTCGCTCGTGATCGCCGGCGACTGGACCGCCACCGACTGGTCGGCCACCATGGAGAGCGCCGTGCAGAGCGCGGCGATTGCCGTGGATCTGCTGCTCGGCCGCACACCGTGACCAGGCGGCGCATGCCGGGCGCGCAACGCCGCGCGCAACTGCTCGACGTCGCGCGTGACATCGTCGCCGCCGACGGATTCGCCGGGCTCACGATCGAGCGCGTCGCCACTCAGGCTCATGTCACCCGCACGGTGGTCTATCAGCAGTTCACGGACCTGCCCGGGCTGACCACGGCACTGCTCGACCGCGAGTCGGCGATCGCCTTCGCCGGCATGGGCAGCGTCGATCGACCCGATACCGACCCGGATCGCCTGGGCCGCGGAATCCTCGCGTACCTGCATGCGGCGCCGACCAGTTGGCGCATCATCCTGCGTCCGTCCGACGGTGCGCCGCCCGAGGCGCGCATCCGCATGGAGCTGGGCCGCGGCTACGCGCGGAAGGTGGCCGCGAGATCGCTGGCGTCGGCCGTGAATGCCGATGTCGATCCGGATGGCCCCACCGTGCGAATCCTGTTGTCGGGCATCGAAGAGTTGGCCAGGCTTCATCTGGAAGACCCCGCCCGCCATCCCGACGATCTGGTGATCGCGTACCTGCGTTCGCTCATTGCGTGGGCAGGCGAGGCGGAGCGCGCGGCTACAGCGGGTTGAGGATCCGCTGCAGGAACTGCCGGGTGCGCTCTTCGGAGGGCTCGCCGATCACCGACGCCGGCGGACCCTGCTCGAGGATCACGCCCTGGTCGGTGAACAGCACCTGATCGGAAACCTGCTTGGCGAACTGGATTTCGTGCGTCACGATCACCAAGGTCCAACCTTCGACCGCGAGATCGCGGATCACCGCGAGCACTTCACCGACGAGCTCGGGATCGAGTGCCGAGGTGGGCTCGTCGAACAGCACCACCTTTGGCTTGAGTGCCAGGGCCCGGGCGATGCCGACACGCTGCTGCTGACCACCCGACAGTTGATAGGGGTACTGGTCGCGTTTGTCGGCCAGCCCGACCTGGTTCAACAGCTCGACGGCTTCCGCTTCGACTTCGTCACGCGGTCGCTTCTGCGCGACCAGCGGGCCTTCGGTGACGTTCTGCAGCACGGTCTTGTGCGGGAACAGGTTGTGGGACTGGAATACGAAGCCGCTCTGCGCCCGGTAGCGCCGTAGTTGGTCGCGTGGCACGGGCGCGGAGAAGTCCAACTCGACATCGCCGACCCGCACCACGCCTGAGTCGGGTGCGTCAAGCGCGTTGAGGGCCCGCAGCAGCGTCGTCTTACCGGACCCGGACGGGCCGATGATCGTCGTCGCACTTCCGCGGGGCACGGTGAAAGAGACACCCTTGAGTACTTCGTTGTCGCCGAACGCCTTTCGGACGTCTCGGGCATCGATCCGATTCTCGGTCATCTGGCCACGTACCTTTCCAGTCGGCGTTCGATGCGACTCTGGCCGAACGACAGCACCAGGCAGATCACCCAGTAGTACACGGCCGCAGTACCGTACAGCGCGAAGAACTCAAACGTGGGTGCGGCGATGATCTGGGCCTGCCGGAGCAACTCGGTGACGAGGATCGTCGAGGCCAGTGACGTGTCTTTGACGAGTGAGATCAAGGTGTTCGAGAGCGGCGGCACCGCGACCCTCGTGGCCTGCGGCAGGATGATGCGCCGCAGCGAGCCGACATAGCTGAGCCCGATGGTCTCGGCCGCTTCCCACTGCCCCTTGGGGATGCTCAGGATCGCCGAGCGGATGATCTCCGCGGCATAACCGCCGACATTCAGGCTGAATGCGATCACCGCCGCCGGGAACGGGTCGATCTTCACGCCGAATTCCGGAAGCGCGAAGAACACGATGAACAGCTGTACCAACAGCGGCGTGCCGCGGATGATCGAGATGTACAGCCGGGCCACATTGCTGAGCACCACGTTCGATGACAGCCGGGCCAGTGCGACGCCGAGCGCGATCACCAGCCCGATGACGAAGCTGATGATCGTCAACGGAATCGTCATGGTGATGGCCGCTTTCGCGAGTGGCCACAGATTGTCGGTGATCAGCTGCCACGTCGAACGCGGTGCGGGGGCGCCTTCGGCCGCCGGTGCAGGCGCGCCGGACGCATTGGCCTTGAGGTAGCGCTGTGAGATGTCGGCCAGGGTGCCGTCGGCGCGCAGTTCATCCAGTGCCCGGTTGAGTTCGGGCAGCAGGCCGCTGTCCTTGCGTGCGGCAAATCCCTGCTCGCTCTTCTCGCCGACCTTGCCCGCGATCTTCACCGACTGATCGTTGGTTTCGGCCAGGTACGCATACACCGCGATGCTGTCGTTGACCACGACGTCGACGCGGCCCTGGTTGAGCAGCGTGATGGCTTGCGTGAACCCTTCGACCGCCTCGACCCGCGCGCCGGCGTTACGCGCGATCTCCGACCAGTTGCTGGTGGCGTTCTCCGCGGCCACCTTGCCTTTGAGATCGTCGAGCGAGCTGATCGAGTTGTCGTCGGCGCGCGTGACAATGACGCCTTCGCCGACTGTGTACGGTTGCGACAGGTCGTATTTGGCCTGGCGCTCGGGCGTGATCGTGACTTGATTGGCCACCACGTCGAATCGGTTCGCCTCAAGCGCGGCGAAAATCGAATCCCACGGCGTTTCAACGAATTCGACCCGAACGCCGATCTTGTCGGCGACCGCGCGGGCGACGTCGACGTCATAGCCGGTCAATTGTCCGGTGGCGGCGTCGTGGTAGCTGAACGGTGCGTACACACCCTCGGTGCCCACTCGTAGCACACCCGACGACTTCAACGGGTCCTCGGTCGTGGCCGCCTGGCCTCCGCACGCCGACAGCACAAACATCACGAGCAGCAGGATCGCGGGTAGGCATCTTCGTAGGAAGCGCATCGCCGGACGCTAACAAGCTCGCGCCCGTAGGTGAAGGGTTCTGCTCAGTCGGGCCGGTAGATCCACGGCTGGCGCGGCAGCCGCGCCGGATCGAACTGCGCCAACAACTCGTCCATGGTCGTCGCAGGCCAGCCCAATGACTCGGTGATCTGCGCGAAGGCGCGCTCGACCCCGATCTCGGCGAGCGTGATCGCACCGTCGCGTTTGGCGAGTCGCGCGCCGTCCTCGTTGAGCACCAGCGGGACGTGCGCATATGTCAGCTCCGGATAATCCAGCAGGCGGGCCAGATAGGCCTGACGCGGTGACGAGCTCAACAGGTCATCGCCCCGCACCACCTGGTCGATTCCACTCGCCGCGTCATCGACCACGACAGCGAGGTTGTAGGCCGGTATGCCATCGCCGCGGCGCACCACGAAGTCGTCCACGATGCCCATGTACGAGCCGTGGACCAGATCGGTGACCGTGTAGACGAACGTGTCGGTCCGCAGCCTCAAGGCGGGCGGACGGCCGGTCTCGTCGCGGCGTTGTGCGCGTTCGGTTTCGGACAGATCGCGGCACGTACCCGGATACGCGCCCTGCGGCGCATGCGGCGCCCGCGGCGCTTGCGCGATGTCCTTTCTGCTGCAATAGCATTCGTACAACATGCCGTCGGCGGTCAGCCGGTCGATGACCGTGTCGTAGCGGGCGCGGTGGGTCGTCTGCCATTCGACGGGCTCATCCCACGTGACGCCGATCGCCGCGAGATCGTCCACCTGGCGCGCGCCGATGTCGGTGAAGGTGCGGTCATCGAGGTCCTCGACGCGCAGCAGGAACCGGCGCCCGGTCGAGCGCGCGAACAGCCACGCCAGCACCGCGGTGCGCAGGTTGCCGATGTGCAGATCGGCCGATGGACTCGGCGCGAACCGTCCGGCGGGGGAGAGGTCCACGCCCGCAATCTAGCTAATCGCGTTCCCAGGGCGCCGTCTCGCCCATCTTCTCGTAGTACTTCGCGAGGTGGCTCTTGACGCGCTCGATGTCGTCTTTCGGCAGGTCGATGCCGCCGCGGGCGCCGTCCATGATGCCGCCCGCGGCCATCACGCCGCGTGGCACCACTTTCAGCTTGCCGTTCACCACATCGGCGATGAGCAGCTTGTAGGCGGTGAAGTTGTCTTTGTTGTCTTTGTCATACCAGACGTGTGCGTCGCGGTACTTCTCGTTGGGTTCGTCCTGCGCATCTGCCCACTTACGGACACGCTTGTCGGCGGCGTCGCCGTCCCACTCACGGTCGCGATCAGCGAGCGGCAGGTCCTGAAATGCGGTAACGGACATACAAAAGGCGTGCCCGAACCATTCGGCCGATAAACCTGCCTAGAGCCGTCACGCACCACTCCGGCGCTCCAGCGCGTCGATCACCACCGGACAGATGTCGACGTCGTAGAGGCGCTCGATGGCCTGCAGGCCGCCCGGGCTCTCGGCGTTGATCTCGACGACCTTGTCGCCGATCAGATCGATGCCCACGAAGAACATTCCGTCGTGTACGAGCTTGTCGCGCATCATCTCCACAACCGCCCGCTGCTTGCCGCTGACGTCTTCGGAGCGCATCCGCCCGCCCTTGCAGATGTTGGCCCTGGGATCATTGCCCTTCGGGACACGCCGGAACGCCGACACATGGCCGTCGGCCTCGATGAGCTCGCCGTCGAGCAGGAAGATCCGCATGTCGCCGTCCTCGGCGCCGTCGATGTATCCCTGTGCGTAGATGTAGCCGTCTTCCCGTACCGACTCCATCATCTGGTTGAGGTTGGGCTCGTCGGCGCCCTCGACCAGGAACACGTTGCGGCCCTTCGCACCGTACAGCGGTTTGATGACGCATCGTCCCTCCGCGGCGATGAACTTCCGGATGTCGTCGCTGTTTCGGGTGAGCAGGGACCGGGGCCGCACCTCGGCCGGGAACTCGTCGAGGTAGAGCTTGGCGGCCGCCCGCATGAGCACCGTGGGGTCGTTGACGACTGTCACGCCCCGCGCCATCAGCAGCTGCCCGAACATCGACCCCAAGCTGCTGGCCCACGGTCGCTCCTGCAGATCCTCGATCGAATCGTTGCGCAGGAACGCCGCGTCGAGTTCGTCCAGCCGGATGCAGTCGGGCGAGCTCTCTTTTACTCGGTCGACGAATGCCGTGAGCGTGTCACCGTCGCGGGCGACGCCAGGGCGTGCGTGTGCCCGTATCTCGCCGTCGGGTTCGCCGATCCGTACATCGTCCAGGCCGACGTACCAGACCTCATGGCCCATCAGGGCTGCGCATTTCGCGAGCCGGGTGGTCGTGTACTCGTCGACCTCGGTCTCCACCCGGTTTACCAGGAACGCCAACCTCATGCGATCACGTCCGTCTCTATCAGGTCGGCGGCGGTCATTCCGGCGCGCACGCGTTCGAACCGCTCCTCAGAGCCGGGGGCGCACAGCCAGTGTGGACGCGCCCACGGAGGTTTGAGCACGCCCTGCTGGATCAGCTCGTCCACGAGCGGCGCATGGTCGAGCGACAACTTGCCTGCCAGCAGCGGGTCGATGCTGCGTCCCTCGGCGAAGTATCGGAGTACTCGCTCGATGCCCCGCAGATAGATGATGTCTTTGGTGGAACCACCGCCGTAGGTCGCGCGGCTCGTCACCGACCACGCGGTGCGTGGTGCGAAGCCGTGATGGTCGGTGAGGTGCTTGAAGATCGCGACGAAATCCGTATGGGCCAACATCATCGACGCGGCGACGACCCTCGCGGCGAGGACACGCATGCGGCGCGGGTCCAGCCCGCCGACGACGTACTCGGCCAGGAGCGCCAGGCCCTCCTGCGTCTCCTCGTAAGCCGGTAGTCCAACGGCCAAGAGCTGCAACGGTTGTGCTTCACCGTTGCGATAGGTCAGCACATGGGTTCCTACCTCGTGCTGGATGAGGGGCTCCACCCGGTCTTTGCGGAACGCGGCGGTGGCCGGAATGTAGAGCCGGCCGAACGACACCATCAAATCGGCTGCGTCGTCGCGGATCTCGACTACGACGGGAAACTCTGGATAGGCCGATCGATAGGACTCGAGTTCGGTTCGGGCCGCCTCGGCGAAGGCTGTCGCGGTGACGCTGGGTGAGGTGATCGGCTGCGGATCGATCGCATCGAGCAGTGAACGGGCTGTCGCGCACAGCGATTCACCGGGTTCGCCGTAGAGTTGCAGCGCACCGTATCTGAACCGGGTCGTCCCGCGATCCTCGAGCATGGTGATCTGCCGGGCGATCTCGTCGCGTTTGGCCCGGAACAGTGAGTTGAGCGGCTGGCTCTCGACCCGCTCGATCTCGATGTCGTAGAGGCCGCGCCTGAGCAGATCCGCGTCGAACTCGAGTGCCCTCGACTGCAGGGTCGGCACCGACTCGAAACCGGACCGTTCGAAATCCCGCCACGCGTCGGCGCCGTTGACCGGAGTGACGTTGAGCAGAAGGTTGAGCTCGCGCTCGATCTCCGTCAGACGTGCGTCGACGTCCAAGGCGTCCTGCGCTAAGGGCGAAGCTTGACCCATTGAGTATCGATACCCAATTGACGGTGTGGTCAATCCAGGGTGCGGCACCCCTCCTCGTCGACCGGCTAACGTTCGTGAAGTGACAGAGCGGCAGATCAGCGGCGGCACCATCCGGCTCGACGCACGAGACGGGCTCGAGCGTGCGCGAGGCGTTCCGTACGGCACGGCCACGCGGTTCGGTGTCGGCGAGCCGGCCACCTGGCCAGGCGTCCGCGACGCGACGCAGCCTGGGCCGGCGTGCCCCCAACGGCCGTCCCGGCTGGCCGGGGTGACGGGATCGGTGCTGGACGGCTTGACGACGAGCGAGGACTGTCTCGTGCTCAGCGTCACCGCGCCTGCCGATGCGCACGACCTGCCGGTCATGGTGTGGTTTCACGGCGGTGCCTATGTGTCGGGGAGTGGCGAGTCGCAGAAGTACGACCCGGCGCTGCTCGTGCGTGACGGCAATGTGGTGGTCGTCAACGTGACGTACCGGTTGGGCATCTTCGGCTACCTGGGCCCTGTCGGCGAAGACAACCTCGGCCTGCGCGACCAGATCCTCGCGTTGCGCTGGGTGCGAGACAACATCGCCGCATTCGGTGGCGACCCCGGCAACGTCACCGCATTCGGACAGTCCGCCGGCGCTCACTCGGTCATGTCGCTGATGCTGTGCGAGCCCGACCTGTTCCACCGGGCGATCGTGCAGAGCGGCCCCCTGGAGATGGACAACGGCCGCGACGACATGGCGATGGCGATGCAATCGGCCCTGACCGCGGCATTGGCCGACAGCGATCCGGTGCAGGCCGCCGTCGAGCAGCTTCTGGCGGCGGAAGCCGCCGCGGTGCTGGCGGCGCAGCCGTTCGGATTCCTCGGCGGGCTGGCATTCGCGCCGCGGCTGGGCCGCGACCCGCTGCCGCCCGCGGACGAGGTCGACAGCCGAATCGCCTACGCCGCCAGGCGAATCGAATTGCTGGCCGGATGGACGAAGGACGACGGTGCCCCATTCGTGGCATTGGCTCCGGAGGCCAGCGCCGAGGCGCTGACGAAATACGCGTTCGCCGATCCGACGCGGCGGTTCGTCGAGGCATGGACCGAGCACGGTGGCCGGGCGGCTACCTATCGCTTCGACTGGACTCCCGACCAAGCCCCGATCGGCGCCTGCCACTGCATGGAGTTGCCGTTCTTGTTCGAGTCACCCCAGGCGTGGTCGGATGCCCCGATGCTGGGCCCCGACCGGAAGATCGATCAACAACTCGCGTTCGAAATGCGCACGCGCTGGACGCAATTCGCGCACCACGGGGTGGAGTCGCTACCCAGTGCGTCACTGCGATTCGGCTAGGCTGTTGTCTCACATCTTTTCGCCGGGCATCTTGCTGGCCTGCACGATCCACGACCGCAGCTGCTTGTCATCGAGCTCGTCATCCTCGCGGATGTCGAGGTAACGCACCTCGGGATGTTTTGACGCCTTCGGCGGCATGGGATCAAGCGAGGTCCCTTTGAGGAATTGCACCTGTACGTAATTCGTATAGCAGCGGAACGACAGGAACCAGCCGTCGTCCTTGTGGCCGTAGAACGGCTGGTTCCATTTGACGGCCTTGTGCACACCGGGAACCGCGCCGACGATGAGTTTGTCGAGGTGCTTGCCGACGTCTCGTTTCCAGTCGGGCATCGCGGCGATGTAGTCGCGTACGGGGCCGTTGCCCTCGCCCTTCGGTATCTGCGGGTTGCCGCCCGACAGCAGCTTCGGCTCGTTCATGTTGTCTCCCACATGAAGCCGTCGGGATCCGTAAAAGACCCGGCCGGCCCGTTGACGGCGAGGCGGTGCGAACCGGTGCCGTCGGAAGGAACTCCGGCGGTCTTGGCCAGACTACGCCGACCGTAGAGCGCCAAAGTGACTGGTGCGCTGGAGAACTGGACGTACTTGCTGCCGTAGCTCTTCGCCACTTCGAGCCCTTGGTCGACGTAGAACTGCTTGCTCGCGCGTACGTCGTCGACACCTAACTGCAGGACGAACTCGTCGATCTGATGGTTCTGCGGCCCGCGGTTCTTCTTCGACGACGCCGCGACCGTCCAGATCGTGCCGTCGGGGCTCGCTATGACACCGCCGTAACCCCAGAAGGACTTCTTGGCCGGCTTCACCTCCGTCGCGCCCGCCTGTAGGGCCGCACCGACGAATGCGTCGACGGTCGACGGCTGCGGCACCACAAGCGACAGCGTGAACCCACGGAATCCGCTCGTCGGCGCATCCGACTGGCGGGCGCGCACCGGCAGGTCGCGGCCGAACGCGGCCTTGTGAAAGGCGTCGGTCGCGGCAGGATCGGGCGTTTCGATGGTGACGTACTCGATGTGGGTCACGTCGGTTCCTTTCATCGCTGGAACGCTTCACTAGCTTTGAGAGTAACACTCTCAATTTGAGAGTAGTAGTCTCATCTTGTGGCATCTTCGAACAGGCCGGGCCAGGCCAGGACCCGCTTGGCACGCGCCGCCGTCATCGCGGCAGCCCGCGCTCTGTTCCTCGAGCGCGGCTATGGCGCCACGACGGTCGAGGCCATCTGCACCCGGGCGGACGTGCCGCCGGCCACCGTGTACCGGCTGTTCTCGTCCAAACGCGGAATCCTCAAGGAGATCCTCGACGTGTCGATCGCCGGTGACGACGAGCCGGTGTCATTGCCGGGACGGTCGAAGATACGAGTGCTCGTCGACGACCCAGATCCCAAGAACCAGCTCGCCGGCTGGGTCGCGGTCGCCTCCGACGTGAACTCCAGGACCGCGCCGATCTACCGAATCCTCGTCGGTGCGGCGAATTCGGATCCCGACGCCGCAGCGCTCCTCGACGATCTGAACGGCCAACGGCGGGAAGGCCAAGGGCAGATCGTGCGCTCGTTGGCCCGGTCGGGCTCATTACGACGCGGCCTCGGGGAGCGCGATGCCGTCGACATCGTCTACACCCTCATGTCGCCCGAGGTGTACCGCCTACTCGTCGTCGACCGGGAATGGACCACCCGGGATTACGAGCGTTGGGTCACCCAGGCCCTTGGCGATGCCCTTCTGCGCTCAACCGGCTAGGCCCGGAACGATGTCGTCGAGGCTGAAGGAGACGGGCTGCTCGAGCTGTTCGTAGGTGCATGACCGGGTATCGCGGTCGGGACGCCAGCGGTTGAACTGGGCGGTGTGGCGGAAACGACGGCCCTCCATGTGGTCGTAACGCACCTCGACCACCCGCTCGGGACGCAGCGGTACAAACGACAGATCCTTGCCGGCGTTCCAGCGTGACCCGCCGCCATACCTGCGCGCGAGGTCCGGATCGGCCGCCACCTGTGCGGCCCAGTTCCACGGGTGGCCATCGAAGTTCGTGACGAGCGGTTGCAGCTCGTCGAACAGCTGGCGCCGCCTGGCCATGGGGAACGCACCGATCACGCCGACTGAAGCCAGCTCGCCGTCGTCGGTGTAGAGCCCCAGCAACAGCGAGCCGATCGCATCGTCAGCCGATTTGTGCACGCGATACCCGGCAACCACGCAATCGGCTGTCCGTTCGTGCTTGATCTTGAACATGACCCGCTTGTCCGGCTGATAGACGAGGTCAAGCGGTTTGGCGATCACCCCGTCCAGGCCGGCACCTTCGAATTCGTCGAACCAACGCTTTGCGGTCGGCAGATCGGTCGTCGCGGGAGTGACGTGGATCTTCGGGCCCGCCTGCGCGAGCGCCTCGCCGAGTGCGGCCCGGCGCTCGGCGAACGGGCGTGTCGTGTAGTCGTCATCGCCCAGCGCGAGCAGGTCGAACGCGATGAACGCCGCCGGGGTCTGCCCGGCGAGCATGGTGACCCGGCTGGCGGCGGGGTGCAGACGCAGTTGCAGCGCCTCGAAATCCAGGCCGTCGCCCGTCGCGATGACGATTTCCCCGTCGATCACACACCGGCTCGGCAGTTCGGCCTTGGCCGCCGCCACCAGTTCCGGGAAGTACCGCGTCATCGGGCGTTCATTGCGGCTGCCGAACTCCACGTCGTCGCCGTCGCGAAAACAGATCGTGCGGAACCCGTCCCACTTCGGCTCATACGACATGCCCTCGGGGATCTTCTTCACCGGTTTCGACAGCATCGGTGAGACCGGTGGCATGACGGGCAGGTCCATGGAGCCATTGTTGCGTGCGGCGATGACATTGCCGATGTCCCACCAACCGAGGTGGACTGGCGAATCGAAATCGGGTGCAGGAGCACCGCACTTTCTGCGCCTTAGGTCGGTTACGGTGGCTCCAGCGAAAAGGCGCTATTAGCAGGTAGTTTCGAGTCAGGGGCGTAGGGTCGGCCGGTGGATGGCGGCGAGCCTGACGGCGGTTTAGGCTGCAGCCATGAGGGGGACTCTTGTTGCTTGTTGCTTGTTGCTTGTTGCTTGTTGCTTTGACAGGCTGCCGCCAAGCACCAACCATGCCCGAGCCGACACACGTCACGCTCACCCCGCCCGGAGGGCAGTCCTCGGCAGTCGCTGCACCGTCGTTGGCCGCTACGAAACGGATCGCGGTCATCGGTGACTCGTACACCTCAGGTGCTGGCGCGCAGCCGTGGCCGCAGATCGTGTGGGACCGCCTCAGCGAAGATGACATCGACGTCGAAGCCGACGTCAAGGGCGAAGGCGGCTCGGGCTATGTCACACCGGGCAGCAACGGCGGCACGACCTTTGCCCAACGAGTGGCGACCACCGTACGCCCCGATGACACAATGGTCGTGTTTTTCGGCTCGCGCAACGATCGCGGCGTGCCCGCCGACACGCTCGGTGAAGCGGTCCGATCAAGTTTTGCCGAGGCCAAACAGATCGCACCGGACGCCCGATTGCTCGTTATCGGCCCGGCGTGGCCAACTGCCCCAGCGCCTCCCGAAATCGAAGCAGTGCGAAATGTCGTGCGCGACCAAGCCGCCGCCGCCGGAGCCACATTCATTGACCCCCTTGCCGAGGGATGGCTGGTCGGTGATCCCGCATTGATCCAGCCTGACGGCATCCACCCCACCGACGCTGGTCAAGTCATCCTCGCCGATAAGCTCGCCCCGGTTATCAAGGGCCAACTGCAACAAGCATCCCCATCTGCCCCGTGAGGCGAAACTAGGCATGCCAACCGGGGCGAGAACTCCCGTCTTCGCCAACTTCGATGATATTGCCCCGGCTTGCTGGTCTACGTGAGTATGGAAACCGTGGACTTGCCAGTGCAGCCCCCGATCGACCCGATGCTCGCCAAGGCGCAGGTGAAGGTGCCCGACGAGGCAGGGGTGTGGTCCTACGAGCCCAAATGGGACGGCTTTCGCGCACTGGTGTTCCGCGACGGCGACGACGTGGTGCTGCAATCGCGCAACGGAAAAGAACTCGGCCGGTATTTCCCGGAGATGCTCGACGCGCTGCGCGACGAGCTCGTCGACCGCTGTGTGCTCGACGGCGAGGTCGTGGTGCCCCGCGAGATCGGCGGCCGCATCCGGCTCGACTGGGAATCTCTGTCGCAACGCGTCCATCCCGCCGGCAGCCGGATCAAGATGCTCTCCGAGCAGACGCCCGCGCACTTCATCGGATTCGACGCGCTGGCCACCGGAGATCGCTCGCTGATGGGCGAGCCGTTCCGGGCCCGCCGCGACGCGCTGGTGGGCGCCGTCAAGAACAAGCAGTGGTGCCACGTCACGCGCACCACCGAGGATCCGGAAGTGGGCACGCAGTGGCTCAAGACCTTTGAGGGTGCCGGGCTCGACGGCGTGATCGCCAAGAGACTCGACGGCCCGTATCTGCCCGGTAAACGCGAGATGGTCAAGGTCAAACACCACCGCGACGCGGACTGCGTGGCGATCGGATACCGCATCCACAAGAGCGGTGAAGGCATCGGGTCTATCCTGCTCGGCCTCTACCGCGACGACGGTGAACTGCAGATGGTCGGCGGGGCAGCATCATTCACCGCCAAGGACCGGCTCAAGCTGCTGGCCGATCTGGAACCGCTGCGCGACGGCGACGAAATGCGCGAGGGCGATCCGAGCCGGTGGAACTCGGCAGCCGACAAGCGCTGGATCCCGGTACGGCCCGAGAAGGTCTGTGAGGTTGCCTATGACCAGATGGAGGGAAACACCGCACACGGGCAACGGTTCCGGCATGCGGTGAAGTTCTTGCGGTGGCGGCCCGACCGGGAACCGTCGAGCTGCACGTTCGACCAGCTGGACACCCCGCTGAACTACGACCTCTACGACGTTCTGGAGAAACGCTGATGGCAACGACCGCAACGGAACTCGATGTCGAAGGGGTGAAGGTCCGGCTGACCAGCCCGGACAAGGTGTACTTCCCGAAGCTGGGCAAGGCCGGTACGAAGGGCAAGCTGGTCGAGTACTACCTCAGCGTCGCCCCCGGCCCGATGCTCGCGCTGCTGAAAGACCGGCCCACGCACCTGCAGCGGTTCCCAGACGGCATCGAGGGGGAGGAGATCTACCAGAAGCGGGTGCCGCAAAAGCATCCCGACTATCTGGAGACCTGCGTCGTCACCTTCCCGTCCGGCCGCACGGCCGACGCGCTGAAGGTCACGCATCCGGCGTCGATCATCTGGGCCGCCCAGATGGGCACGGTCACGCTGCACCCTTGGCAGGTGCGTTGCCTCGACACCGAGCATCCCGACGAGTTGCGCATTGACCTCGACCCGCAACCCGGGACAGGTTTCAAGGAAGCCCGCACGATCGCGTGCGACGTGCTCAAACCGCTGCTCGACGAACTCGACTTGATCGGTTACCCGAAGACCTCGGGTGGCCGCGGTGTGCACGTGTTCCTGCGGATCAAGCCGGACTGGGACTTCATCGAAGTGCGCCGGGCCGGGATCGCACTCGCCCGCGAGGTCGAGCGTCGGGCCCCCGACGCGGTGACCACATCCTGGTGGAAGGAGGAACGCGGCGAGCGGTTGTTCATCGACTACAACCAGAACGCGCGCGACCGCACCTTCGCCTCGGCGTACTCGGCCCGCAAGACTCCGATTGCCACGGTGTCGACACCGTTGAGCTGGGACGAATTACGCGACGCCGACCCGGACGACTATACGATCGCGACCGTGCCGGATTTCCTTGCCGGACGCGAGGATCCGTGGGCCGACATCGATTCGAAGAAGCAATCGCTCAAGCCACTGCTCGACATGGTCGCCGCCGATGAAGAACGCGGCCTCGGCGATTTGCCTTACCCGCCAAGCTATCCCAAGATGCCCGGCGAACCGCCGCGCGTGCAGCCCAGCAAGAAGGTCGCCGAGCACTGGGACGAGCAAGGCAACCGGCGCCAGGACTAACCATCGCCGTTTGTCGGTGGGTCCGGTGCAGGGTGGTACTGCGGGTGCGGGTGTGGTCGGTGTGGTGAGCATGCAAACCACGGGTCGCAGCGCAGCCGGGCACCACACAGTACAGTCGTGATGCTCGAGGGCACGGCGTAGCCGGCGGTTGATCTGGCGGGTCGCGCGACCCCGCACCGATCGCCTGGCCGTGCCGTTCGAACCTTACTTCGCAGGTCGCATTGCCCACCGACAACGAGGATCTGAGACAAACGGTGTGAGACAAGAACCGAGCACCACAACTTGGGGCGACAAGGCGAGGAGGGGCGGTTCGGACGTTGTCTCGTTTCAGAAACGAGACAATCGAGGCCGTGGCCGGGCGGTAAGGCTCATCTGAGAGTGAGATCGCGACCTGGCGTGTCGGGGCCGCCGGGACGGATTGTCACTCTTGTGGGGGTTGGTTCGAGCCCTCGGACTGTGGGCTCGATAGCACTCCATAGGTTCTCGCAGTCGGGTCCGTAGAGGTAGATCATCGCGGTGCCGCTGCCGACTTCATTTCCATCAACCTCGCCGAGCCCGGGTCGGGAGTCAACGACTTCCATAAGGCGATCTTCCACGGCCAGAATGAAGTCGAGCGGTGGCTCGACGTCTTCCCACTCGAGAAGGACCGCATGCTCCTCGGGCACCGAATCTTCCGTTGGTGATGGCGACATCTCGGGGGTCCTTTCGGGAGAGGCAGGCTACTTTTGGCCTTTACGCCGTTTCTTGTTGGTACTTTGCTTTTTCTTCTTCTCGCTCTTGCGGTCAGACTTATCCCCGGACTTCGATGATCCCGAATCGTCGCTACGCTGGCTACCGGACTCGTTGGCTTGCCGCGCGCTGTCGCGGGCAGTGTCGCGTTGTTTGTCGGTGACGGCTTGTGCCTGGACTACGTCTTCGGCGCGACGCTCTTTCGGTGTGGAGGTCCGCTCCGGGGATTGAGTTCCCCATCGCTCGTGGTGGGCGCTGGCCGCTTCTGTGTATTCTGCTGCACGTTTGTTACGGGGGTCGATTCCGTTGATCTTGTCGAATCCGCCGTTGGACTTATCAGCGGTGTCGAAGTTCTGCTCGCGAACCTCCTGCTCCAGGCCCCGTTGCTCTGCATGATCGTCGGTGCGATGAACTGGAACCGTCTCATGGGGAGGGAGATCTTTGCGGCGTCTGTGTTCGCCGGCGCGGCGTTTCAGGTCGTTGGTGCGTCCCGTCTTGACCACCCCATCGGTCGCATGAACTTCGTAGACACCGCCTTTAGCGTCCGAGGCCAGGCATCCACATGGCCCGTCCGCCGCATTATCAGTTGCCACTGGCGGTTTCGCCGTTGCCGGGGGCGCGTTCGGGGCTTTGGGAGTGCTCACACCAGGCACCGGTGGTTTCGCCGCGGCTGCGGCAGCTACGTCCTGAGCGAGTTGCGCGGGTGGGGTGGGGGTGGCCTTGGCGACGTCGATGACGTCGTCGGCGTGCTTGGCCAGTTGTTCGGCGGCGAGTTCGGCGCCCTCTGTGACGACTTTTTTGGTTGCGCCTTGTGGGGTGACCATGGAGGCGGCGCCGAGCACCGTGGAGGCGATGCCCAGGGCTTGGTTGTCGGGCATCGCGGCCGCGGCGATATCCACGGCGGCACTGGAGATGTTGACGGTGGCCGAGGCGATCATGGCAGCACCGGCGGGTCCGCCGACGCCGGTGACCGCCAATGCGACACCGCCCACGAGCAGTGCCGATTCGAGTGGGTTTTCCTTGACGAATCCACCCACGGCTTTGGCGCCGGAGACGGTGGCTGACACCGCCGTCGACGCTGCCGAGGTCACGGTGTCGGCGACCGAGCTGACCGCGTTGGTGACGGCATCGAAAAAGCCCAACGGCACCGCGCCGGGCCCGGCCAGGTGCAGGGGTGGGTCGATATAGACCGGCCAGGTGGTGTGCGGTTGGGGGTCGATGACCTCGGCCAGCACATACAGCTGGGGGGCGAGTTGTTTGACCACATACGAGCTGGGCACCAATGTGCCGGTGGCATCGCGGGTTTCGGCGGGT